>CACZYP010000028.1 GCA_902785425.1 uncultured Ruminococcus sp.
CGTAAGGCGCAGACCGATCGGCATGTGTTACAAGTGCCCTTGGGGTGCAAGCAAGATGGGTGCTCAGCCCGTAGGGCGTGATTTATTCAGTGGTTCCCTTAGTGCGGTGCTGCTTTTTATACTGAAATTCAATCAAAACCTTTAGTAAGACTGAGGCAGGCTGCAGCCCGTCAAGTGGGACGGCGCAGCATTGCAAAGATCACAGCGAAAGGATTAGGTTTTTATTGAAGTTCGGTATCAGATCGTAATGCCTGCAAAAGCGTAACAGGGGCGGTTTTGCAGCGTTCGTCATTGGAGGAAGAAAAGTGGAAAAAGGAAAGATAAAGAAATTTTTGTGCGGTATTATGGCTGCGGTAATTATGGCGGCTCCTATGAGTCTTTCGGTGTTTGCGGACACCGAGGATGAGATAGAAACGGATACGGATACTGAAGAGACTCAGAGTGAGACCGAAACAAAATCGGAGGAGAGTTCGGTGGCAGAATTAGACAAGCTTGCATATAACGGCAATGATCTTGGTGCAACCTACACAAAAGAGGCTACGACATTTAAAGTGTGGTCTCCGACAGCTCAGAAGATACAGGTGCTCATCTATGCGTCGGGCAGCGACGAAGAGGAAAACAGCAAATACCTCGATGCAAAGGAAATGACATACGACGCTAAAACAGGAGTATGGTCGGCAACGATCGAGGGCGATCTTCTGAATAAGTTCTACACATATTTTGTTTACAACGGCAAAAAAGGCAAAGAAACGGTAGACATCTACGCAAAAGCGGCAGGCGTTAACGGCAACAGAGGAATGATCGTAGATCTTCCGTCTACAGACCCCGAGGGCTGGGAAAACGACAAGCACGTCTGCGTGGAAAATCAATCAGATGCGATCGTATGGGAGGTTAACGTAAAAGACTTTTCAAGCGATCCCGCTTCGGGTATAAGCGAGAAAAACAGAGGAAAGTATCTTGCTTTCACGGAAAACGGTACAACGGTAAACGGCAGCGGAACAAATTCGACCGGTGTGGATTACTTAAAGGAGCTTGGCATAAATTACGTTCAGCTTCTGCCGATTTTCGATTTCGGCTCTGTTGACGAAGCTTCCAAGGAAGACCAGTTCAACTGGGGCTATGACCCGAAAAACTATAACGTACCGGAAGGCTCGTATTCGTCAAACCCCTATGACGGCAATGTTCGCATCAAAGAGTGCAAGCAGATGATACAGGCTATCCATAACAACGGTATGGGCGTAGTTATGGACGTGGTTTACAACCATACATTTGAGGGAGTCAAGTCATGGTTCAACATGACCGTTCCTAACTACTATTACAGATTTACTGAAAGCGGCACATGGTCTAACGGTTCGGGCTGCGGAAACGATACGGCTTCCGAGCATCTCATGTTCAGAAAGTTCATGGTGGATTCGGTCGTTTACTGGGCAACAGAGTACCACATCGACGGTTTCCGTTTCGACCTTATGGGTCTGCATGACGTTGAGACGATGAAGGCGATCAGAGCCGCACTCGATGAGCTTGATGGCGGCGAAAAGATCCTTATGTACGGTGAGGGCTGGAACCTTGCCACAAGTGCAGAGCCGGGTACGGTAATGGCTAATCAGCAGAATGTAAAGCAGATGGGCGGACGTATCGGCGCATTCAACGACGGCTTCCGTGACGGCGTAAAAGGCTCCAACTTTAACGCAAAGGAAGGCGGTTTCCTTCAGGGCGGCCAGGGTCAGGCAGCTGTAAAGGAGGGTATCAAGGCAGAGATCGGCGCAGGCTGGGCTGAGTTCCCGACCGAAGTCGTCACATATAATTCCTGCCACGATAACTATACGCTGTATGACAAGCTCGTTGCCACAAGCGGCACAGCGAGCGATTATGATACAAGAAACGAAGACCTCGTTGCAATGAACAAGCTTGCAGCGGCGATCTCGATCACATCTCAGGGCATCAACTTCTTCCAGGCAGGCGAGGAATTTGCAAGAACGAAGCACGGCGATGAAAACTCCTACGCTTCGTCTTCACTCGTTAACCGTCTCGATTGGAAGAGAAGAGCCGAGTACAGCGATCTCGTTCAGTATTATTCCGGTCTTATCGAGATCAGAAAGAACTTTGCTCCGTTTACCGATCCCACCGATAAAACGGCGAAGAGCATCTCTTTCATGGAGGCAGGCAAGGGCGTTATCGCTTATACTATCCAGAATCAGGTGTCCGCAGGCACACAGTGGAAGTATGCGGCACTTGCTTTCAACGCAACAGGCTCCGATAAGGAGATCACCTTTGCAGGCGGCTCGCTCCCGAATGAATGGGTAGCAGTCGTAAACGGCGACAGCGCAGGTCTTGCGGGTCTTGCAGTTGTAACAGACGGCAAGGTAAACGTAAAAGCAGGCACTGCTGTAATGCTCGTTGATAAGGAAAGCTTTGACAGCTTAAAGCTCAGATCCACAAAGGGCAGCGTTGTTGTAAAGCATTCCGATGAAAACGGCGATGTGATAAAAACTCAGGTGCTTTCGGGAACTATCGGAACAAAGTATTCAGTAAAGCCCGACCCTGCGCTTCTTCTTGATTACACATACGACCGTGCCGACGGCAGTACGAGCGGAGTTTACGGCTCCGATGACGCCGAGGTAACGCTTATCTATCATAAGTACAGCGGAACATACGGCACAGCTACCATTAAATTTGTCGATTCCGAATCGGGCAATGAGCTTACCGAAAGCATAGTTCAGAAAGGCAGAACAGGCGAAAGATATTACACTGCCGAACTGCCGACGATCACAGGCTATGCGCTCGATCTTACTCATCTTCCGAATAACGGTGCAGGCAAATACACCGACGGCAATATCGATATAGTTTACAAATACACGCTTGTAAAGAATGAACCGATCACGGTCCACTATTACAATAAGAACAACTGGAGCGGTCTTACGCTTTATGCCTACGGCAACGGACTTCGCAACAACAGCGAAACGAAGGAGCTTGCAGGCGCATGGCCCGGTGCTGCAATGCAGGACGACGGCGACGGCTGGTGGTCTTACACTATCCCGTCGGAAGCGCTTGACGGCGTGAGAGGCGTAAGAGTTATTGCAGCAAGCGGCAACGCACAGGATCCGCTTGCAGGAAACGAGGGTTTCCTCGTTTCGGGTGAGGTCTGGATCAACGACGGCGTTATGAAGGACAATCACGAAAAAGAGATCGTAAGCACGGGCAAGATCAATGTTATCTACGTTGACTACTCCGGCTCGGTCATCGACAAGGACATTATCTCGGGCAGGATAGACGAGGTCTATGATATCACTCCGAAGGAGTTCTTCGGTTACGAGCTTGTGGACGGTTCGTCAAATGCGGCAGGTTCATACCGTGCCGACGAGATAAACGTCATTTTCAATTATAAGCCGAATTACGGCAAAAGCCTTATCGTATGGCTCGCTTCGGGCGGCGTAGCGGTATTGGCAGGCGGCATTGCAGCATTCATTCTCAGAAAGCGCAATGCGGCATGATTATGGTACTTGACGCTGCCTTTGGTCTTGGCGGCGTTGAATGATACAAAACATCTATTCACAAGGAGGCAACACTATGAAATTAAAGAAATCTTTGTCGGCGATCATTGCGGCAGCTTTGCTTTCTTCTGTTTTCGGTACAGCCGGTGCGTTTTCAGCAAGCGCAGATGCGGCTTCTACGGTTGACGGCATCGATCCTGCGGATTACTCGTCCTATACAACATACGGAGGCGACGACCTGGGCGCAAATTATACGCCGGCGTCTACGCTGTTCAAGGTCTGGGCGCCTACGTCCACAGATGTAACGCTTAAGCTTTACACCACCGGCAGCGACGAAGAAGAGGGCGCAGAGCTTATCAGCGAAACACCGATGACACTCGACAAGACAACGGGTGTATGGAGCGTAAAGGTAACGGGCGACCTCAAGAACACTTATTATACTTATCTCGTAACGAATGCCGAGAATCCTTCCGGTATTGAGGTAGTTGACATCTACGCTAAGGCGGCAGGCGTCAACGGCAACAGAGGCATGGTAGTAGATCTTGATTCTACAGACCCGGCAGGCTGGGACGCAGATCAGCGCAGACTTCTTGATTCGCCTACGGCAGCGCAGGTTTGGGAAGTTCACATCAAAGACTTCTCCTACGATCCCGAGTCGGGCGTTTCCGAGCAGAACAGAGGCAAGTACATGGCGTTCACAGAGTTTGAAACTACGCTCAACAACGCAGGCGATGTCAAGACATGTATGAATTACCTCAAGGATCTCGGCATCAACTATGTTCAGATCAACCCGATGTATGACTTCGGTTCCGTTGATGAAGCATCGGGCGATGAAACTCAGTTTAACTGGGGTTACGATCCGAAAAACTACAACGTTCCCGAAGGTTCTTACTCTTCCGATCCGTTTGACGGAAATGTCAGGATCACGGAAATGAAGAGCATGATCAAGGCTCTTCACGACAACGGCATCGGCGTTATCATGGACGTTGTTTACAACCACACATACGCATCGGCAACATCGTGGTTCAACCGCACTGTTCCGGGCTACTACTACAGACAGACTTCCTCGGGCGCATGGTCGAACGGTTCGGGCTGCGGCAACGATACGGCTTCCGAGCGTGAGATGTTCAAAAAGTATATGGTGGATTCCGTTACATATTGGGCAGAAGAGTATCACCTCGACGGCTTCCGTTTTGACCTTATGGGACTTCATGACTGCGATACAATGGACGCAGTAAGAGAGAGCCTTGACAACATCGACACAAGGATCCTTACATACGGCGAGGGCTGGACTCTCGGCACAACTCAGGACAAGTACAACTGGGCAGGCAACAAGTCTCAGATGTGTACTCAGGCTAAGGCTTCGAGAGTTAATCAGAGGATCGGCTTCTTTAACGACGATATCCGTGACGCACTCAAGGGCAAGGCGTTCGATGACCTCACATCTCCCGGCTACGTTTCGGGCAACACAGGTTCGTCAAAAAACATTCTTGCAAGCATCAGAGGTCACTATACAACTTCCAACTGGAAGACTGTAGAGCCGGGTCAGAATATTGTTTACTCCTGCTGCCACGATAACCAGACTCTCTGGGACAGACTCGTAGCATCGGAGTTCGGTACATCTGCACCCGAAAGCACTTACGATGAAAGAATGGAAAAATTCGTATCGGGCAACAAGCTCAGCGGCGCTATCGAGCTTACATCACAGGGTATCCCGTTCATGCTCGCAGGCGAAGAGTTCGCAAGAACAAAGTACGGCGACCACAACAGCTATCGTTCTTCTCCCGACATCAACAAGCTTGATTGGTCGAGAACAGTAGATTATGCAGATATCGTTTCTTACTATAAGGGACTTATCGCACTCAGAAACGCTTATCCTGGCTTTACCGACAAAACTCTTGATTCCGGTAAGGCTATCGAAGAGCTTGAAGCTCCCAAGGGCGTTATAGCTTACAATCTTCCGAACGTTGTAGATCAGTCCGGCAGCACATGGTCTAATGTTGTTGTTTACTTCAACGGCAGCAGAACAGACGAAGCTGAGGTAGTTCTTCCCGGCTGCTCCGCAGGCTTTGCAGACGGCGATGTTGACGGCGACGGCATGATCACTTCCGGCGACGCACTTGCTATCCTCAGATACAGCGTAGGTCTCCAGGATCTCAGCGATGAACAGAAAACTCATGCGGATATCGACGGCGATGGTGAGATCAATTCCGCTGACGCACTTGCAGTTCTCAGAATGAGCCTCGGCATTTATCCCGAAGGCTATCCTGTTCCTTCCGGCAGCGGCGAAGAGCCTGTTTACTCCGTTATCGTTGACGATCAGACAGCAGGTATCTCCGAGATCAGAACGGTTACAGGCAAGGTCAAGATCAAGCCGAACTCAGCTCTTATCCTCGTTCCGAAGACAGAGTACGACAGAGTTGACCTCGGCGCCAAGCCCGCAGACGCTCAGCTCGTTGTAAACCATATCGACGCATCTACAAACAAGACACTCTTCCAGACAGTAATGAACGGCACAGAGGGTCAGGCATATTCGACACATCAGGCAGCAGACCTCGCACTTGAGTATGATCTCGACTCTATCGACGGCAGCGCTTCCGGAAAGCTCACAAAGGGCGTTACAACAGTCAACTACATGTACAAGCCTTATCCGGGCGGCGTTGGTACTGTTATCGTTAAGTATGTAAACGAAGCAGGCAAGAGTCTTGCAGAGACAGTAACAACAAGAGCAAGAGCAGGCGAAGAGTACACATCTACAGTTCTCGGATTCCCCTGGTACAAGCTCAAGGCTATCCCCGAGAATGCAAACGGCAAGTACACAGGCGATACTATCGAAGTAATCTACGAATACGAAGAGACAGAGGAGATCGTTGAATCGACTATCCATGTAAAGCTTGGCGACGATACAAAGTTCACTCCGTACCTCCACGTATGGAATTACTACGACAACGGCAACAAGGCAGCAGGCACAAACTGGCCCGGCGTTAAGCTTGAAGATCCCGACGGCGACGGCTGGTATGAGTTCACATTCCAGAACGGCAACGGCTACAACTGGATCCTCAACGACAACAACGGCTCGCAGACACCCGATATGTCCAACTCCGGCGATATCTGGGTAGTAGCTAACGGCGCAGCAGCAAAGGTAACTGTTACTTCCTACAATCCCGACGGCGGTAACCCCGCAGACGATGACAAGGTAAAGGGCACACTTATTATCAAGCACGTTGACGAGAACGGCAAGGATATCATTGCTCCGAAGCAGACAACAAGACCTGTAGGCACAGAGTACAAGGCAGAGCCTCTTAAGGATGCATGGTACACACTTGACGATACTCAGCTTCCCGCAAATACAGAGGGCACATACATCAGCGGCACTGTAGAGGTTATCTACCACTACACAACGGTTCCCACATACGAGAGAACTGTTCACGTTAAGCTCGCAGACGGCGCAGACTTCGTTCCGCACCTCTACTTCTGGGAGACAAAGAGCACAACAAGCTGGCCCGGCGTTACAATGACAGACGAGGATCAGGACGGCTGGTACGAGTACACTATCGTAACAGGCGACAAGTACAACTGGATCCTCAATGACGGCAACGGCGCACAGACAGAGGATCTGTCTGCAACAGGCGATATCTGGGTTATCGCTACTTCGGCAACTACTGTAACGGTACACGACACAAACCCCGATAAGGGCGAGTGATCCTCGGATCATTGATATTATCTTTAAGGCGGAGGCTTTACGGCTTCCGCCTTTTTAAATGGAAAATTGAAAATGGAAAATGGAAAATGGAAAATTGCGGAGTCGCTTCGCTCCTGATTTTAATTGACAATTGATAATTGTCAATTGCGGAACTCGGCTTCGCCGAGTTGGATCGTAACAGCTATCGCAAATCTACACTTCATTCGATGCCGAGTGATAAGTGCTAAGTTTAAAAATGCTAATAAAAATCAAGCACGAAGTGCTTCCTTCATTCCACACTCCACTTTCCACATTCCACATTAAAAAATGTCGAACGCAGTGAGCCTAACCGAGTTACAAAATTTTCCGTTTTTTGTCGCTGTTGACATAAAGCGAAAAATGTTGTATAATCATGTTGCAATAAATAAACAGAGTAAAATTTCGGGCGTGTGATCAGTCACGAAGTGTCTGCCGGACGGGGAGTTGTCGGCGGAACGAACGCAGTTTTGCGGCGATCCGGAGTTTGCATCCCGCTGTTGAAAGTACGAACTTTCGGGCGGATATTTCCGCCCGTTTTCTTTTTCCTGCGGAAGCTCTGAAAAAGGAGCGTTTTTTATGAACAACCGTCTCGGAATTGCGGAAAAATTCCAAAAATCTGCGAAAGAACTCAGCTCTCCGGTGGCACTTGCGGTGTGTGCAATGCTGCTTGCCGTGTCGGTAGTGCTTGGCTACTTTGCAAACATCAGCATTACTTTTCTCGGAACGAACCTGATAAAGATTGGCTTTACTGCGATACCGATCGCTTTGGCTGCTATGCTTTACGGCCCGGTCCCGGCGGCGATAATCGGTGCGCTGACTGATATCCTTTGCTTTATAATAGCACCGATGGGACCGTATATGCCCGGCTTTACTATCAGCATGATAGTAACAGGCGTCATTTTCGGCATTGCATATTACGGTGAGAAGCCTTCTTTGACGAGAGTTATTATTTCCAATCTTATCAACAGCCTTCTTGTGGGTATTGTGCTCGGAACGCTGTGGTTCGTTCTCTTCTACAACTATCAGGTAGTGGTTGCTTTGTCAACAAGAGGACTTAAAGAGCTTGTTATGTTCCCGATAAATGTTGCTCTTATTTTCGGCGCTCTGAAAGCAGCAGAAAGAGTTCCCGAAATTAAAAAGATCAGAAACGAAAGCTGAAAAAAACACAGCCGAAAGTTTTTGCCCCGCTTTTTTCAAAAAGCGGGCGGTTTCCAAAGGCAGAGCCTTTGGCCGCCGGAGGCATACTCACGCCCTTTTAGGGGTGAATTTTCAAAACAGTCCGGTGGACTGTTTTGAAAAGAGGGGCATTTTGGCAGAAAATGCCCCTGAGTTCCGGTAACATCAGGTTTTCTCGCCGTGACACGGCGACGAAAGAACTTTATCTACAGACTGATGCGGAAGTCATTTTCCGCATTTTTTATTTTGATAAAAGTTCCGCTTTCCTCTTGACAATCTACCAATAATAATATATAATATAACACAATAGGTTAAATGCGATGACGGGGTAAAAGACCTCGGGCAGCACACTTCAGAGAGCCGTCGGTCGGTGTGAGACGGTTGTGTTCCGGGATTCGAGCTCGCCCCTAAGCGGCCGACTGAAATGCGTTTTGCAGATTAGGAAGGACGGATCCTCACCGTTACAGGAGGTTGGCGTGTCTGCGCCGAAAGAGTGGGCTTTTTTAAGCCAACAAAAGTGGTACCACGGAGATTTATAGTCTTCGCCTTTTGAAAGAAAGGCGAAGGCTTTTTTGTTTATGTGTACCCCCTCGAAAAAACTGCGAATAAGGAGAAAGAGTGTTATGAAAAATTTTGAGAGATATTCACGTCAGTATTTCAACCCTCCCGTGAATGAGTATAAGTGGGTAAAGAAGGAGTATGTAGATCACGCTCCGACATGGTGTTCGGTCGATCTTCGTGACGGCAATCAGTCGTTGATCGTTCCTATGAGCATTGACGAGAAGCTTGAGTTTTTTGATCTGCTCGTTAAGATCGGTTTCAAGGAGATCGAAGTAGGCTTCCCGGCGGCAAGCGAAACGGAGTACAACTTCCTCAGAAGACTTATCGAAGAAGATCGTATTCCCGATGACGTTACGGTTCAGGTACTTACTCAGGCAAGAGAGCATATCATTCTCAAAACGTTTGAGTCGCTCAAAGGCTGCAAGAATGCTATCGTTCATTTCTACAATTCCACATCTAAGGCTCAGCGTGAGCAGGTGTTCAAGAAGTCGAAGGACGAGGTAAAGCAGATAGCTGTTGAGGGCGCAAAGCTCATCAAGCGTCTCCAGGAGGAAAACGGCACGAACTTCCGTGTTGAGTATTCGCCCGAGTCGTTCACAGGTACGGAACCGGAGTATGCTTTGGAGGTCTGCAACGCTGTATTGGATATTTTGAAGCCGACTCCCGACAGAAAAATGATCATAAATCTTCCCGTAACGGTAGAGCATTCTCTGCCGCACATTTACGCTAACCAGATCGAGTATATGTCAGACAGACTGAACTACAGAGAAGCTGTTGAAGTATCGCTCCATCCGCACAACGACAGAGGCTGCGGCGTTGCCGATACAGAGCTTGGACTTCTCGCAGGCGCAGACAGAGTTGAGGGTACGCTTTTCGGAAACGGCGAGAGAACAGGCAACGTTGATATCATAACGGTAGCTATGAACATGTTCTCGCAGGGCGTTGATCCGCAGCTTGACTTCTCTGATATCCCGTCTATATGCGAACTGTATGAGAGAGTTACAAGAATGGAAGTAAGTGCAAGAAGCCCCTATGCAGGCTCGCTCGTGTTTGCTGCATTCTCCGGCTCGCATCAGGACGCTATCGCAAAGGGCAAGAAGTGGCACCAGGAAAAGGGTCTTACAAGCTGGACTATCCCGTATCTCCCGATAGACCCGGCAGACGTAGGCAGAGAGTACGAAACGGACGTTATCCGCATCAACTCTCAGTCCGGTAAGGGCGGCGTAGGTTATCTGCTTGAGTCGCATTACGGCTACGTTCTCCCGAAAGCTTTCAGCGAGAAGGTAAGCTACTTTATCAAAAACGTGTCGGACGTTAATCATAAGGAAATGCTCCCCAACGAGGTATACGACTGCTTCGTTCAGGAGTTCATAAATGTAAAGAACCCGATAGAACTTAAGAATATTGTGTTCAGTAAAGCGCAGGCAGACGGCACACGTATGCATGTTGATATGGTAGTAAGCGTAAAGGGCGAGGAAAGAGCCATCTCAGCCGAAGGTTCGGGTCGTCTTTCCGCAGTTAGCCGTGCGCTCAGACATGAACTCGGTGTAGATATCTCCGATCTCTCTTACACGGAGCACGCTCTTGAAAGAGGCTCCGACTCTAAGGCTGTAACATACGTTTCCGTTACAGACAAGAACGGCAATGTAGAGTGGGGCGTAGGCGTTCACGACGATATCATCTACTCTTCCGTAAACGCACTGTTCAGCGCTATCAACAGAAGAGAGTACACAAAGAGCAACGCATAATGGGCAGTGCAAATATAACGCTTGAAGAGATACTTCGCCGAAGAATAGAATTCTTGACGGAAGAGTTCGGAATGATCGATCGTGATGATTGCGATGACAGTGATCCATACTCATTGTCGTATGACGAGATCAAAACTCAGTATGACGGTGAGATCCGTGCGTACAAAGAAATGTATGATGCGGTTTGCAGCGGAATTAACGAGTATGAGTTTGTTGAAAAATTTCTCGGTATAATGAATGAGTATGAGGATATTTCAAGATCGTCAGATGCTAACGATAAGATCATTGATATCAATACGGGAAGAATGAGAAGCGAGCTTGAAAAAATGGAGCTTGGAGCTTATTTTTCCGCAGCAAAAGAAATACTCGGTCTGTTTTTTCCGATAACTACAGCAGAGGATTTTGAGTAATGATCGGTGAACAGTGAAAAGCGGTGTAGCAGCTTCGCTCTTGTTACTATAATCAAAATATACGGAAAAAATAGTGAATTTTAAAAATATACTTTACCTTAGTAAAAAAAAGGTGTATAATAAGGGGAAATGAAATCCTCAGTAACGGATCTACAAAGGAGAATACATTTTATGGGTATGACAATGACGCAGAAGATCCTCGCCGCAGGCGCAGGTCTTGACAACGTCGTGGCAGGTCAGCTTATCAGAGTTAAGCTGAGCCTCGTCCTCGGCAACGATATCACAACTCCTGTTGCGATAAACGAATTTGAGAAGAACGGCTTCAACGGCGTGTTCGACAAATCAAAGATCGCAATGGTAATGGATCACTTTGTTCCAAACAAAGACATCAAGGCTGCTCAGCAGACGAAGCAGTGCAGATGCTTTGCAGGCAAGTTTGATATCGACAACTACTTTGACGTAGGCGAAATGGGCATCGAGCATGCGCTCCTCCCCGAAAAAGGTCTTGTAGCACCGGGCGATATCGTTATCGGCGCAGATTCACACACCTGCACATACGGTGCACTCGGCGCATTCTCAACGGGTGTAGGCAGCACCGATATGGCAGCAGGCATGGCAACGGGCGAAGCTTGGTTCAAGGTCCCCGAGGCTATAAAGTTCAACCTCACAGGCAAGCTCAAGCCGTTCGTTTCGGGTAAGGACGTTATCCTTTACATCATCGGCAAGATCGGTGTTGACGGCGCACTTTACAAGTCTATGGAGTTCACGGGCGAGGGCGTTTCCGAGCTTTCCGTTGACGACAGACTCTGCATCGCAAACATGGCTATCGAAGCAGGCGCAAAGAACGGCATCTTCGAGGTTGACGATCAGACTCTTGCATACGTAAAGGAAAGAGTAAACAGAGAGTACAAGGTATACACAGCCGATGAGGACGCTGTATATGAGCGTGTTATTAATATTGATCTCGGAGCAATCGAGCCGACAGTTGCATGTCCGCACCTTCCCGAGAACACGAAGGACGCATCTATGCTGTCTCACGTTAAGATAGATCAGGTAGTTATCGGTTCCTGCACAAACGGCCGTATCTCCGATCTTAAGATCGCAGCAGAGATCCTCAAAGGCAAGCATATTGCAAAGGGCGTTCGCTGCATCGTTATCCCTGCAACACCGACCATCTACAGAGAGGCGATGAAAGCAGGATATATCGATACATTTATGGAAGCAGGCTGCGCCGTATCAACTCCGACATGCGGTCCCTGCCTCGGCGGTTACATGGGTATCCTCGCCGAGAACGAGGTTGCAGTTGCAACAACAAACAGAAACTTTGTCGGCAGAATGGGTCACGTAACTTCAAAGATCTTCCTTGCAAGCCCCGCTGTAGCGGCTGCAAGCGCATTGACAGGCGTTATCACCGACCCGAGAAACGTTTGATAAAGCAGGAGGAGTATTTCAATGAACGCAAAAGGCATCGTACACAAGTACGGCAATAATATAGACACCGACGTAATCATCCCTGCAAGATACCTCAACACAGCTGACCACAGCGAGCTTGCAAAGCACTGCATGGAGGATATCGATACCGAGTTCGTAAACAAGGTGAACAAGGGCGACATTATGGTAGGCGGAGCAAACTTCGGCTGCGGTTCTTCAAGAGAGCACGCACCTATTGCGATAAAGGCTTCCGGTATTGACTGCGTTATCGCAAAGAGTTTCGCAAGAATTTTCTACCGAAATGCTATCAACATCGGTCTTGCTATTCTTGAGTGCCCCGAGGCAAGCGAGAAGATCGAAAACGGCGACACTGTTTCCGTTGATTTCGATACGGGCGTTATCACTAACGAAACGAAGGGCGAGCAGTATCAGGCTCAGCCGTTCCCCGAGTTCATCAAAGAGATCATCAGAGCAAACGGCTTGCTCAACTCGATAAAAAACAGACAAAACTGATTGAAGCAGATTGAAGTAAAAGAACAGGTGAGTTAAAATGAACAAGAAGATAACAGTCCTTAAGGGTGACGGTATCGGTCCGGAGATCGTAGACGAGGCTCTTAAAGTGCTTGATAAGATCGGCGAAAAGTACGGTCATACCTTTGAAAAGGATTTCGTAGATATCGGCGGCGCATCTATCGACAAATTCGGCGTGCCGATCACAGACGAAGGTCTGGAGCGCTGCAAAAACTGCGACAGCGTACTGCTCGGCGCAGTAGGCGGCCCGAAGTGGGACGTAATCGATCCCGCAAAGCGCCCCGAAAAGGCTCTCCTTAAAGTAAGAGCAGAGCTTGGACTTTTTGCAAACCTTCGCCCGACAAAGATGTTCGGTCAGCTCAAAGCGGCTTCTCCGCTTAAAGATACAGGCATCAAGGACGGCCTTGATCTTATGATCGTTCGTGAGCTTACAGGCGGAATCTATTTCGGTGAGCACAAGACTTACGAAGAAAACGGCGAAACAGTTGCAACAGATCTTATGCTTTATTCCGAGCATGAGATCGAGCGTATCGGCAGAGTAGCTTTTGAAACTGCACGCAAGAGAGGCAGCAAGGTACACTCCGTAGATAAGGCAAACGTGCTTGATTCTTCAAAGCTCTGGAGAAAGGTAATGCACAAGCTTGCAGAAGAGTACAGCGACGTTGAGTATAACGATATCCTCGTTGACAACACTGCAATGCAGCTTGTAAGAAATCCGGGTCAGTTCGATGTTATCGTAACAGAGAACATGTTCGGTGATATTCTTTCCGATGAGGCAAGCATGCTCACAGGCTCTATCGGTATGATGCCTTCCGCAAGCCTTTCCGAGACAACGCTCGGCATGTACGAGCCCATTCACGGTTCCGCACCCGATATCGCAGGACAGAACATCGCAAATCCGCTCGGAACTATTCTTTCCGTTGCAATGATGCTCCGCTACTCCTTCGATATGATCGAGGAAGCAGACGCTATCGAAAACGCCGTTAACGCAGTTCTTGATAAGGGCTACAGAACGGTAGACATCGCCGGCAAAGACGCAGACGTTAAAAAGGTTTCCTGCAGCGAAATGGGCGACCTCGTTTGCTCAGAACTTTAATTCAATCCCGAGTATTATTTATAATTGACAATGGACAATGGATAATTGACAATTGCGGAAGCACTTCGTGCTTGATTTATATTAGTTTTTTAAACTTAACACGTATCGCTTTGCAGCGAGTAAAAGTATAGCATTGTGATAACTAATACGATCCAACTCGCCGAAGGCGAGTTCCATAATTGTCAATTATCAATTCTCAATTGTCAATTGCATTAACATTCCACACTTTATAAAAAACGGTATCTAAAGCGCATTAAAGCGCATTTATATTCAAAGTGGGAGTATCCCACCGCAAGAGAGGACTTGACAATAATGGTTCAGCTTGAAAATGTATATCAGGCGGCTTTTGCACTCAAAAACATCATAAGAAATACAGAGCTTATCCGTGCTCCGAAGATAAACCCGGACGTAAATCTTTACATAAAGCCCGAAAATCTTCAGATCACAGGTTCGTTCAAAGTCAGAGGCGCAGCCTACAAGATCTCTCGCCTTACCGAAGAGGAGAAGGCAAGAGGCGTTATCGCCTGCTCCGCAGGAAACCACGCTCAGGGCGTCGCTCTTGCGGCTCAGAGAAACGGCATCAAATCGGTAATCTGCCTGCCGGATATCGCTCCGATATCAAAGGTGGAGGCAACACGCTCCTACGGCGCACAGATAGAGCTTGTAAACGGAGTTTACGACGATGCATATCAGCGTGCTTTGCAGCTTCGTGACGAGATGGGTTATACGTTTATACACCCGTTCGATGATGATTTCGTTATCGCAGGTCAGGGCACTATCGCAATCGAGATACTCAACGAGAACCCCGACGTAGAGGCTATCGTTGTTCCCGTAGGCGGCGGCGGACTTATCTCCGGTATTGCATATACCGTGAAGATGCTTCGCCCCGATGTAAAGGTCTACGGCGTTCAGGCAGCAGGCGCACCGTCAATGGCTAATTCGATCAATGAAAAGAAGATCCTAAAGCTTGACAGCGTGAGCACTTTCTGCGACGGTATCGCAGTAAAGCAGCCCGGAGAGAACACATTTGAAATGTGCAGCGAGTATGTTGACGACATAGTAACTGTAACAGACGATGAAACTGCTAACGCTATCCTCGCACTTATGGAGAATCAGAAGCTCGTAGCAGAGGGCGCAGGCGCAGTTTCCGTTGCAGCCGTAATGTTCAACAAGCTCCCCGTAAAGGGCAAGAACACGGTCTGCGTAGTTTCGGGCGGCAATATCGACGTAACGATCCTGTCAAGGATCATCGACAGAGGTCTTCTTAAGTCCGGCAGACTTGAAAAGCTTTCTATCCAGCTTACCGACAAGCCCGGTCAGCTTCGTGATATGTCGGCGATCATCGCAAAGACGGGTGCAAATATCGTATCCGTAAATTACGAGCACGCCGAAAAGGGCAGCGACATCAACAGCTGCATCATCAGAATAGAGCTTGAAACAAAGAACAGAGCACACATCAAGGAAGTGCGCAAAGCACTTTCCGATGAAGGCTTTACGATACTTAATTAATTGACAATTGACAATGGATAATTGACAATTTCGGAACTCGCCTGCGGCGAGTTGAATATAAAAAACAGGAGCGAAGCGACTCCGCAATTTTCAATTTTCCATTTTCCGTTTTCAATTTGAATTTGAATTGGAGGTTTTTGAAATGGCAGAGAAAATTTATACAAAGAATGCACCTGATGCAATTGGTCCTTATTCACAGGCAGTCAAGGTCGGCTCGTTCGTTTTTACGTCGGGTCAGATCGCAATTGACCCGGCGACGGGCGCTGTAGAGGCAACTACTATCGAAGCTCAGACAGAGCAGGTATGTAAGAACCTCGGCGCTGTTCTCGCCGAGGCAGGCAGCAGCTTTGACAAAGCAATAAAAACTGTATGTTTTTTGGCAGACATGAGCGATTTCGCAGCGTTCAATGAGATCTACGGCAAGTACTTCACATCTAAGCCGGCACGCTCCTGCGTAGCGGTAAAGTCACTTCCCAAGAACGTTCTTGTTGAAGTAGAGGTCATTGCCGAAGCATAAGGAATAAATATCGCTTTATCATATACGGAAAGGACAGATTGAAATGGTTTTAAACGGTTCACAGATACTTGCGAACGTTCTGATCGAAAACGAAGTAGATACTATCTTCGGTTATCCGGGCGGAGCAGTTCTGAATATCTATGATGCGCTTTACGAGTACAGCGACAGGATAACTCATATCCTCACGGCTCACGAACAGGGCGCTGCACACGCTGCTGACGGTTATGCAAGAGCTACAGGTAAAACAGGCGTATGCCTTGCAACCTCCGGCCCCGGCGCTACAAACCTTGTAACGGGCATCGCAACGGCTTACATGGATTCCGTTCCTATGGTAGCCATCACAGGCAACGTTCCGAATTCACTCATCGGCAGAGACTCCTTCCAGGAGGTCTATATAGCAGGCATCACAATGCCTATCACAAAGCACAACTTTGTTGTAAGAAAGATCGAAGATCTTGCTCCTACGCTTCGCAGCGCATTCAAGATCGCTATAAGCGGCAGACCCGGCCCCGTTCTTGTTGATATCCCGAAGGATATCACGGCGGCGGTAACGGAATATACACCCGCTCCCAAGCAGACGGCTGAACGCCTGCTCAGCTATACGGGCGACAGAATAGATGTTATCGCAGAAGAGATCAACAAGGCTAAGCGCCCCGTGATCATCTTCGGCGGCGGCGTAAAGAACTCCAACGCAGGCAAGATCCTGAAGAATATCATCAAGAAAGCCAATATCCCTGCAACGCACACTCTCATGGCAGCAGGCGTTCTTCGCTGGGACATGGAAGAAAACCTCGGTATGCTCGGAATGCACGGTTCGGTTTGTGCTAACAGAGCAGTAAACGACGCCGATGTTATCATTACTGTAGGCAGCCGTTTCTCCGACAGAGTGGCGCTTTCGCCCTCCAAGTTCGGCAAGAGAGCTGTTATGATACATATCGATATCGACCAGAGCGAGATCGACAAAAACGTTAAGTGCGATTATCATATCGTAGGCGACGCCGAGACAGTTCTCGGCGACCTTGAGCCGCTTCTTGAAGAGACCAGACATACAGAGTGGTTTGAAGAGATCAACAAGATGGACAAGCAGATCGCTTTCACACAGGGCGGCGACGTTCTTCATCCGAAGGAGATCATGGACATCATCAGCGAGGTAGGCGGCGACGACGGACTTTACGTTACAGACGTTGGTCAGCACCAGATGTGGGCTGCTCAGTATCTGCATCACGTAAAGGCTGATAATTTCCTCACAAGCGGCGGCCTCGGCACAATGGGCTACGGCTACGGCGCAGCTATCGGCGCCCAGATCGGTACAGGCAGAAAAACTGTATTCCACATCACGGGCGACGGTTCGTTCCATATGAACCTTAATGAAGCATGCACGGCAGTTTCTTATGATCTGCCCGTAATCACTGTAATTCTTAACAACTCCGTTCTCGGTATGGTAAGACAGTGGCAGACAAGCTTCTACGGCAAGCGCTACTCCGCTACCGATCCTCACAGAAAGACAAACTATGTAAAGCTTGCAGAGGGCTTCGGCGCTAAGGGCTATTCCTGCAAGAATGCCGACGAGTTCAGAGCAGCACTCAAAGAAGCTGTTGAGTACGGCGGTCCTGTTTGGATAGAGTGCCTGGTTGGCAAGGACGAAAAGGTTCTTCCGATGATCCCGGGCGGCGGAACGGTTGAAGACATTATCTGCGAATAAGGAGGGTCGTTTGTATGAACAAGAAGAAATATCTCAGCATCTTAGTGGACAACCATGAGGGTGTGCTCACAAGAATTGCATCTCTTTTCCGTCAGAGAGGCTTCAATATCGACAGCCTTACAGTCTCAGCTACGAACGACAGCTCGCTTTCACGTATCACGATCGGCATGTCGGGCGACGAGGAAGAGATCAAGCAGATCATCAATCAGACAAAAAAGCTTTACGAATATGAGGGAATGTTCGAGATCGACCCGAACGACAGCCTTATCAGAGAGCTTCTTCTCGTAAAGGTTGCAGCAGACGAGCATATCAGAAGCAGTCTGCTCGAACTTGCTACTATCTACAAGGCAAAGATCATTGACATTTCCGACGGCAGCATGGTTTTCGAGCTTACAGGCAAGCCGCTCAAGCTTGATTCCTACATCGAGAACCTCAAGCCTTACAAGATCCTTGAAATGTGCCGCACCGGCGCTACGGCTCTCCAGCGTGGCAAGGTCAAGATGACTAAGTAATTTATTAATGTTACCGGCTTAGAATTATTATTGTTTTGTTCGCTGTTCTGGCAGCGAGCGCATTTAAGAATTCAGGAAGTTGAGGGGCATTTTCTGCCAGAATGCCCCTCTTCATAAAATAGTCCTCAGGACTATTTTATGAATTCACCCCAAAAGGGCTGAAGTATGCCTTCGGCGACCAAGGACTCTGTCCTTGGAACCTGCAAGCCTTTTGAAAAAGGCTTGGCGAAAACTTTTGGCAGTGTAGACAGCGAAATAAGCTGACAACAATTGTTTGGAGATGTTTAAAATGAGAAGTGATAACGTAACAAAGGGCGTAGAGAGAGCACCGAACAGAAGCCTTTTCTATGCTATGGGTTATACAAAGGAAGAGCTTGACAGACCGCTCATCGGTGTTGTTTCTGCTCACAGCGAGATCGTTCCCGGTCATTTCCACCTGGATAAGATCACAGAGGCAGTTAAAGCAGGCATTCGTCTTGCAGGCGGTACTCCGGTAATGGTTCCCGCTATCGGCGTATGCGACGGCATCGCAATGGGTCATCTCGGCATGAAGTATTCGCTCCCGTCAAGAGAGCTTATCGCTGATTCTGTTGAGACAATGGCTCAGGCTCACGCATTCGATGGTCTTGTTCTTGTTCCTAACTGCGACAAGATCGTGCCCGGTATGGTAATGGGTGCAGTACGACTTAATATCCCTGCTGTAGTTTGCAGCGGCGGTCCTATGCTTGCAGGTTCTTATGACGGCGCAGAGGTTTCGCTTTCAAAGATGTTCGAGGCTGTAGGCTCCTACAAGGCAGGTATCATAGACGAAGCAAAGCTCACAGAGTGCGAGCAGGGCGTTTGTCCCGGCTGCGGCTCTTGTGCAGGTATGTACACTGCAAACTCGATGAACTGTCTGTGTGAATCACTCGGCATCGCTCTTCCCGGCAACGGCACTATCCCTGCTGTTTCCTCCAAGAGGATCATGCTTGCAAAGCACGCAGGTATGGCTATCATGGAGCTTGTTAACAAAGACATCAAGGCTCGTGACATCATCAACGAGAAGTCGATCAGAAATGCTCTTGCATGTGATATGGCTCTCGGCTGCTCTTCTAACAGCGTGCTTCATCTGCTTGCTATCGCTAACGAAGCAGGCGTAAAGCTCGACCTCAATCTCTTCAATGAGATGAGTGCTATCACACCGAACCTTTGCCATCTTGCACCGGCCGGTCCTACTCATATGCAGGATCTTGATGCTGCAGGCGGCGTTCGTGCCGTTCAGGCAGAGCTTGCAAAGAAGGGTCTGCTCGATCTTTCTCTCGTTACGGCAACAGGTAAAACTGTTGGTGAGAACATCGAGGGAGCTTACGTTAAGGATACAAACTCGATCAGAACGATCGATAACCCGTACAGTGAAACGGGTGGAATCCAGATCCTCTGGGGCAACATCGCAAAAGAGGGCTGCGTAGTAAAGAGAAGTGCAGTTGCCCCCGAAATGCTCGTTCACAAGGGTCGTGCCCGTGTGTTCAACAGCGAGGACGAGGCTATAAAGGCTATCTATAATTCGCAGATCGTTGACGGTGATGTTGTTGTTATCCGTTACGAAGGTCCGAAGGGCGGCCCGGGAATGAGAGAGATGCTCAACCCGACGAGCGCACTTGCAGGCATGAAGCTTGACAAGACTGTTGCTCTCATCACCGACGGACGTTTCTCGGGCGCAAGCCGTGGCGCTTCCATCGGTCATGTCTGCCCCGAAGCAGCAGACGGCGGTGAGATCGGTCTCATTGAAGAGGGCGATATCATCAGCATCGATATCCCGAACGCATCGATCCAGCTCGAAGTTTCCGACGAAGAGCTTGCAAAGAGAAAGGCAGCATACGTTGCTCCCGCACCGAAGGTAACAACAGGCTGGCTTGCACGTTACTCGAAGCTCGTAAGCACATCTTCCAAGGGTGCTATCATGAAAACTTACGATGAGTTCTGATGATTCTTAAGAAGTGTATGTGCTATACCTGATATACGATCATTATGCCATAGTGTTTTTGATGTTTATGTCAGAAATACTATGGCATTTTTATTGACTTTCCGACCGATCGGAAGTATAATATTTAACAAGATGAATTTGATCTTAAGGTTGATGATCGTGATAAAGGAAATTGACAGAAATAATATTCCGGAATGTGCGGCTATATGGAAAAGAAGCTGTAACATCGGCTCTGAGCTTTGACTATGCTTTTGCGACATACTGAGACCCTGATGCTATGCACCGGGGCTGTATTTTTATATGTCAAAATGATAATACTAAAACAAATAATGATTTGCACAGATCATTTCGCATAGTTACGAGAATATCGTTTCAATAACTCTTGCGCACTGCGGTGGTGAATAGAGGAAACTGTCAATGTGATCTCCGTCGTAAAAATATTGCGGCTTTTCTCCCGGTGCAGTGTTTTCAAATGTATCGATGATAATGAGCTTGATCTTCATTTTGAACGGAATAATATTCTTGATGTAAACGCTTGCTTTCATTCCTGGTCGTATACCGTCACGAGGTTCGGCAAGACCTGCAAGATTCGGTGTAAGCTCCACAAATGCACCGTAGCTTTCAACACTGCGCACTATACCCGTTACAGTCTGACCTATCTCAAATAAGGCGGCGTTTTCTTCCCATGTTCCGAGAAGTTCCTTATGTGAAAGACAGACTCTGCCGTTCCTTATGCCGCTGACGATAACTTTTATGCTTTCTCCCGGAGAGAAACGCTGAGACGGGTGTTCTATTCTTGAAACCGAGATCATGTCGATCGGCAGGAGAGAGGGAAGTCCGCAGCCTATGTCGGCGAACACTCCGAATTTTTCGATGTGAGTTATTTTAGCCGGAATGATATCGCCGGGAGATAGCTTGCTTATATAGTTTGAAATGCACCGCTCCTGTGCAGCTCTTCGTGAAAGCTGCGCCGTTACAGTACCGTCTTCGGCTGTATGCATGCCTGTTATGATGAAGCACACGGGGCGGTTTACTCTCGAAATGAGAGCGATATCACGCACCGTGCCATCACTGATGCCAACGGCACCGTCAATGCGGCTGATAACTCCACGCACTTCACCGAGGTCTACGATAAGATCATGCTCGCTCGTGCACATTGAAGCGTAAGCTTCAAGTATTCGTCCCTCGTGCATAGCTTCTGCAAGTGTCAAAGCGGAAGAAAGCGCCGCTTTGTTTTCGTCTGTTGATACAAGTATTCCTTCGGGAAAAAATTCGGTCATTTTATCCGTCCCCTTCTGTTTTGAATAGTCGTCAAATAATATGCTCAAAAGGGTAGGAATATGAAAAAAGGCAGATGCAAAAAAATGTGTCTGCCTTTTGCTATACAAATTATACGATTATTCAGTGGTCCCTTGATCAGTGCTTCCTTAATCGTGATCGGAAGGGGCTACATAAACCTGCTTTGTTTCGATATTCATATCAATAACCATTTCGGGATTAAGCGCGGAGAGCTTATCGGTTATTTTTACCCAGTCTTTCTGTGAAAAAGAAGATGTGCAAAAAAGAGTGACATTTTTCCATTTTACAGCTGCGATAAGATCCCAATCCGTTCCGTGCCTGTCGCCGGTGTAGATCGTTTTTTGTCTTCTTATTGAGTTCACATCGGTTATAAGGATTATTTCACCGTTACCCTTGACGAAGATGAATTTTTCACCGACCCTTATTCTGTCTTCAAAAAATATTTCGGCTGTGTTAAAATCATCGTCTGCGATCTTCAGAAGACCGCTTTCGGCAAGCTGCTTTTTTCGCTGATTATATCTTAATATCCAGCGACCGTATAAGAAATGGAAAATAATAAATACAATGACCCAGAATAAGGCATCAAGCATAACGGCTGATTTCATATCTGTAATACCCTCCGGGTCAAACACGAGCAGGTAGGTCATCATCACGGGAAATATACCGAAGACAGCTACGATAAGCAGCGCTATCCAGGGCTTCGGAACGACATAATTATTATAATTCATTCTTTTCATTTTGAAACCTTCTTTTTTTCGCCAGCTAAAACTTGGGATAATGACCCGGAGCTTTCCTGTAAGCAACTCTCAGGATTTGTTATTTGTGAACATAAGGGTTCATCGGTTTCCCGGTCATCTGTGACGACTCACCTTCTTACGGTATATTTCGACCCTGTCGTCAACGATCAGATCGGGATTCATGTCGGAAAGCTTAGATGTCAGCATATTCCAATCCTTCTCTCTGAAACTATAATCGTGATCGGAGCGGAGGGTGCAAAGACACTGCTCCTTTTCACTTTTACCGTATGTTGTGATGAGTATCGTCCATTTTTTATAATCTTCGTCGCCGTAATGCTCGGTCATGGTAATTCTTATGGTTTTAAGCTCCTCGATGGGTATCAGCAGCCCGTTGCCTTGACCGAACAGATACGTTTTGCCCAGCCTTGCTTTACCGCAAACGTATTTCTCCGAAAAGCGAAAATCTCTTTCGGCAAGCTCCAGCAGATTCTTCTCCTTCAGTTCATTTATCAGCTCTTTATATCCCCTTTGAGGATACAAATAAAAAAAGAGGAATGCAAAGAACGCCACGACATAGCAAATGATTATGTACCCAATGACAAGTATGACGCCGGATAAGTTGTCATTTTTTTCGGAAAAACAGCCAGTGAGGTCAAAGCAAAGCCGATCAGAAAGCACGCAAGCGGAACAAGATCCCCTGCCGCTTGCTCGGATGGTTGAATTTATAAAAATTCGGCTTTCGCATACTTGCCGCTCCCTTACATAAAAAATCAGATTGTCCTGCAGTATTTGTTTCGAAAAAACCTGTCCTTACTATTTGAAGCCGCTTGCTCAATCGTCATCATGGTGTTTGGTCACTTTCTCACTTCGCATATCGACGTTTTCCGCGACCTTCAGGTCGGGATTAATGCTCGTAAGCCTTTTGCCGAAAGCCTCGTAGTCACGTTTGCTGAAAAGGTACTCGTAGGCTGAGTGAAAACTGCAAAGAGGCTGTTCGTTCATATACGGACCGAATTCACTGATGTGTATTACCCACATTGTGTAATTTGCGTCTCCATAATACTTGGTTCCGCTCAAACGAATGCTTTTTATGTCTTCTACAGGAACAACAATACCTGTTCCGTGACCGAACACATACTTGCCGCCCAATCTGATCTTTCCGTACAAGCATTCTTCCGAGTCGAGAAAATCGTCCTCCATGATCTTCAGCAGTCCCTCTTCCTGAAGTAACTTTAATTGTTTTCTGATGGCCAATTGCGGAGAAATATAGGAATAATTGAGCGAAACTATGGCGAGTATCCCGAAGGGGATCATTATAGCTACTCCTACCATAGAGTCTTTACGACTGCCCGTCGGGAAACATATCATTAAAATGATCATCAAAGCGCAAAATATTATCGCCATGATAGGAATGATCGCCGAAAATATCATGCTCGGTTGGACATATTTATAAAAAGCAGGTTTGAACATCTCGGATCCTCCTTGTGTGAATGACAGATGCCTTATCGGCTCGATTCAATGTGAACCTCGATTGATATCGGGGTTTATCGACGGGAGCTTCATGACAAAGCGATCCCGAGCGTTATTACCATTTCCGCTATACAGAAAGCGCCGACATACACATGAGATATATGCCGGCGTTGTTTTTATTTCGCGTAGTCGATAGCTCTCGACTCTCTTATGATGTTTACTTTTACCTGACCCGGATATTCAAGGTCTGTTTCGATCTTCTTGCAGATCTCTCTTGCAAGCGGGATCATGCGCTCGTCGTTAACAACGTCGGGCTTGACCATGATACGGATCTCACGTCCTGCCTGGATAGCATAGCAGCCGTCAACACCCTCAAACGAGGAAGCAACTTCTTCAAGCTTCTGAAGACGCTTGATGTAGTTTTCAAGATTTTCTCTTCTTGCTCCCGGTCTTGCGGCGGAGATAGCGTCTGCTGCCTGAACGATACAGGCAACGACTGTCTTAGCTTCAACATCACCGTGGTGAGCGTGGATAGCGTGAATGACCTGCTCGCTCTCTTTGAACTTGCGTGCAACGTCAACGCCGATCTCGACATGGCTTCCCTCGATCTCGTGGTCGAGCGCCTTACCGATGTCGTGAAGAAGACCTGCTCTCTTTGCAAGCGTCGGATCCATTCCAAGCTCGGAAGCGATCATGCCGGAAAGCAGAGCAACTTCGATCGAATGATCGAGCACGTTCTGACCGAAGCTTGTACGGTAACGAAGTCTGCCGAGAAGCTTGACAAGCTCGTGATGAATGCCGTTTACGCCGACCTCAAGCACTGCTCTTTCACCCTCGGATTTCATGATAGCCTCGACCTCTCTGCGAGCCTTATCTACCATTTCTTCAATGCGTGCAGGGTGTATTCTTCCGTCTGTGATGAGCTTTTCAAGAGCGACTCTTGCGATCTCTCTTCTTACAGGCTCAAAGCACGAAAGTGTGATAGCCTCGGGCGTGTCGTCGATGATAAGATCAACGCCCGTGAGCGTTTCGATAGCTCTGATGTTTCTGCCCTCACGTCCGATGATGCGTCCTTTCATCTCGTCGTTCGGAAGAGGAACAACGGATACAGCCGCTTCGGCAACGTGATCGGCAGCGCAGCGCTGGATAGCGAGCGAAATGATATTTCTTGCTCTCTTTTCGCTCTCCTCGTGAAGCTGCTGCTCGAAATCCATTATACGGATAGCTTTTTCATGTGTAAGCTCGCCGTCTAAGTTCTTGAGCAGGTAATCCTTAGCCTGCTCCTTAGTAAAGCCGGAGATCTTCTCCAGCACATCAAACTGACTCTTTTTGATCGATTCTGCCTCTGCAAGCTTTTCGTCTGCCTGCTTGAGCTTCTTCGATACATTTTCTTCTTTCTTTTCCAGGTTGTCCATCTTGCGGTCGAGCGTTTCTTCTTTCTGCTGAACACGTCTCTCCTGCCTCTGAACTTCCTTGCGCCGTGCATTCAGGTCTTTTTCCGTCTCTGTTCTGAAACGGTGAACCTCGTCCTTGCCTTCAAGGACATACTCCTTTTGCTTTGCCTCGGCTTCCTTAACAGCTTCGTCAACGATCCTTCTTGCTTCCGCTTCGGCAGAGCCTATCTCTGCTTCTGCGATCTTCTTACGGTGGTCAACGCCCATAAGAAAGCAAACTACGCCGCTGATTATCGCCGCAATGACAATAAGCAAAATTCCCAACCATATCGGCATGGCAGTCTGACACCTCCTTGTTTAGTCTTTCCAAATTCTTAAGTGAGATAGATATAGAATGATAAACTCAAAGGCCGTCTCTCAATATTCAATTTTTTCGCCTGACACCGGGCGAGCTTGCTTGAGGGATTCGCAGGATAAAAAGCGGCACGATTCCAAAAAGCCGCAGAAACGATCCCGTAAGCATGATGCAAACATCATTTCCCGAACAATTTTATCAAATATCGGATATATAAAATGGCGCAGCCGAACATAAGGCTGCTTCCGTTACGATATCATTACCGTACCCTATGGGCAGTAAGCATAAATAAAACGATGAAAAATGAAGGAAAATTAATATATATTGAAAACGGCACAACAAGTCCGATCATCAAAAAACAAGCGATACCCCATCGAGAAAGAGGACGCTTTTACACGAAAACTGCCGTTTGGCAAAAGCGGCAATATCCATTAAATATTGTATCTGTATTTTGCTATTTTGTCAATATGTCAACAGAAAAATGAAACAATATTTTATAAAAAAGTTTCCGTCATGAATGTGATTTTTTTAACAAAAGGTAAATTTTGCAAATTCTCTTATTATTTTACAATAAAATTCACCTAAAGGACTTGTAAATTTTTTAAAGATGGGCTAAAATATATACTGAACTATTTGATAGTTTTATGAATTTATCAATTTATTATTAGGAGGATAAATCCCATGGCAGTAAAAGTTGCAATTAACGGTTTCGGTCGTATCGGTCGTCTCGCTTTCCGTCAGATGTTTGGCGCAGAAGGCTACGAGGTTGTTGCTATCAACGATCTTACAAAGCCTTCCATGCTCGCTAACCTTCTCAAGTACGATACAGCGCAGGGCGGTTACTGCGGTGTTATCGGTCAGAACGCTCACACAGTTGAGGCTGACGACGAGGCAGGCACGATCACAGTTGACGGCAAGACACTTACAATTTATGCAAAGGCTAACGCTGCAGAGCTTCCCTGGGGCGAGATCGGCGTAGACGTTGTTCTCGAGTGCACAGGTTTCTATTGCTCCAAGGAGAAGAGCCAGGCTCACATCGATGCAGGCGCAAAGAAGGTTGTTATCTCCGCACCGGCAGGCAACGACCTTAAGACAATCGTTTACAGCGTAAACGAGAACACTCTTACAGCTGATGATACAATCATCTCCGCTGCTTCCTGCACAACAAACTGCCTCGCTCCGATGGCTAAGGCTCTTAACGATTACGCTGCAATCCAGAGCGGTATCATGAGCACAATCCACGCTTACACAGGCGATCAGATGATCCTTGACGGTCCTCACAGAAAGGGCGACCTCAGAAGAGCAAGAGCAGGCGCTGCTAACATCGTTCCGAACCCCTGAGCTCAACGGCAAGCTCATCGGTTCTGCACAGCGTGTACCTGTTCCCACAGGCTCCACAACGATCCTTACAGCAGTTGTAAAGGGCGCAGACGTTACTAAGGAAGGCATCAATGCAGCTATGAAGGCAGCAGCTTCCGAGTCCTTCGGTTACAACGAGGATCCGATCGTATCGAGCGACGTTATCGGTATGAGATACGGTTCTCTCTTCGACGCTACACAGACAATGGTATCGAAGATCGCTGACGACCTCTATGAGGTTCAGGTTGTTTCCTGGTACGATAACGAGAACTCTTACACAAGCCAGATGGTACGTACAATCAAGTACTTCGCTGAGCTCGCTTGATCTCGACAAATCGTTAATTAAAAGAATTATCCTCTCCCGTTTCGTGCGGGGGAGGATTTTTTCTGTTATGTCTTAATGAATAATGTAGCGTTGCCTCTCTTCAAGGCAGTTCCCGTGTTTGGGTCACGACTGACAGCGCAGCCGCTCATCTGCTTAGCCTTTATGCGGGAAAGTAAGCTCAGAGACAGCCGCTGCGTAAGAAAAGGGAGAGTCAGTCCGGAGCGGGAGCAATTAGGTATAACATAGGACTGATAAGAAGCAAGCTCATTTAAAACAAATGTTGTCCCTGGTGAGAGCAAAGCTATGTCATGGTCAAGAAGCATTGCGGCTTTAACATAATCGAAGCAAGCGGCTGTACCAAGCACATTGCTTTCGATTAAGTATGTCTGGAACAGCGTTGGGGAGAGATGCTGAGCAGCGGCCTGCGAAGAGATGACCTGATAGATCTGGTGGCAATAGCTGAGTTTTGTTTGCGGCATAAGAACCACTCCTTTTTAATAATTAGTAGCTAGGTACTAAGCTACTAATTATTATATCGTAGATATCTTTAAAAGTCAAGTTTTTTTTGAAAAAAATAAATAATCTTCGCTATGGAAATTATTTGAACAATAATGTATAATAGTAATATCGAGGTGTTTTTCATGGTAGAAAGAATTTACAGCATGGGTCTTTTCGGAATAGAGGCTTACAAGGTTGAGGTCGAAGCGTCGTTTACTCAGGGACTGCCTGCTTTTGATGTTGTCGGGCTGCCCGATGCGGCGGTCAAGGAGTCTCGTGACAGAGTGCGCTCCGCTATGAAAAACTGCGGCTTCGATTTTCCGCTCGGTCATATCACGGTGAATCTTGCCCCGGCGGATATACGAAAGGTAGGTCCGCTTTATGATCTTCCGATACTTGCCGCAATGCTTCGCCTGACCCGTCAGCTGAGCGCAGATACCGAAGACGCCGTTTTTATAGGCGAGCTGTCGCTTGCCGGAAATCTTCATTCGGTAAACGGCGTTCTGCCTATGGTGATACAAGCGCAGAAGCTCGGCTTCAAGCGTGCGTTCGTTCCTTACGAAAACCGTGCCGAGGCGGCTGTTGTAAAGGGGATAGACGTTTATCCGATAAAAGACGTTATGATGCTTTACAAGCATTTAACAGGTCAGCAGCCTGCGGAAAAGGCAGACCCCGAAAAGCTTACCGTTAGCCTTGGAAGCTTTGATGTCGATTTTTCACAGGTAAAAGGGCAGTATGAGGCGAAGCGTGCGATCGAGATAGCTGCCGCAGGCGGTCATAATATACTGCTCGTAGGTCCTCCGGGATCGGGAAAAAGTATGCTCGCAAAGCGACTGCCTACTATCCTTCCCGATATGACTTTTGAAGAAACGATCGAAACTACGAAGATTCATTCCATTGCAGGCTGTATCCCGAGCGGCATTTCGCTTATAGATCAGCGGCCGTTCCGTGCGCCGCATCACACTGTTTCGGCAATGGGTCTTGTGGGCGGCGGAACCGTTCCAAAACCAGGAGAGATATCGCTTGCTCACAACGGTGTGCTGTTTCTTGATGAGTTTCCGGAATTTTCACGCCAGACTATGGAGGTTCTGCGCCAGCCCCTTGAAGACGGTACAGTTACAATATCGAGAGTGAGCGGAACGCTTACATATCCCTGTACCGTTGCGCTTGTCTGCGCTATGAACCCGTGTCCGTGCGGCTATTACGGAACGGGCGTCAGAAAATGCACCTGTTCGCCGCAGGCTGTTACGAGGTATCTAAACAAGGTGTCGGGTCCTCTGCTTGACAGGATAGATATACACATAGAAGTACCTGCAGTGAAATACGAAGAGCTTTCGAGCGCACAGCCTGCCGAGTCGTCCGAAAAGATAAGAGAACGTGTCAACAAGGCAAGAGCAGTACAGACGCAGCGCTTCAAAGATCTGCCGATAAGCTCCAACGCACGTATTCCTACGGGAAAGCTGCATGAATTCTGCGCCCTTGACGAAAAGGCGGACAAGATGCTTCAAAAGGCGTTCGACAAGCTCGGGCTTTCATCGAGAGCCTACAGCAAAATATTGAAAGTCTCACGCACGATAGCCGATCTTGAAGGCAGCGAAAAGATAACCTCTGCCCATGTAGCCGAAGCGGTGCAGTACAGAAGCCTTGACAGAAAATACTGGGACAGGTGAGGGACTTTAAATTGAAAATGGAAAATAGAAAATTGCGGTCAGCCTCGCTGTGCTCGGCTTTTTTATATAATTGTAACTCGGTAACTCGCATCTGCCGATTTCATTAGATCATACTTTTTGTGTGTTACTTCTTGAATACAATAGTTCACAAAACGGATTATTGCATATTTTACAATTTGTATAAATAACCACTTGACAAAAATGCGGATAAATGACATAATAGTGAATGTATCGTTCTCGGCGGAGGGAGTATACCCTTTTGCACAGAACGGCCATGGTTTGGACAGAAAATGACGTATAGAAAAGGTGGATAATTTTCAATGAATGAAAATGCGAGAAATACCAATAATGAGGAGTATACCATTGACCTGATGCTTATGCTCGGTCTGCTCCGGAAGCATGTTATCATGCTTATCGTTTGTGCTATAGTAGGCGGTATAGCGGCATTCGGCTACACCAACTATTTCGTTCCCGAAAAGTATAAGGCGACGGCGACGGTTATCATAAACAACAGAGCTACCGATTCGCAGTATATCTATCCGAGTGAGATCCAGAGCTCGCAGGATCTGGCTCAGCTTTATTCGATCATTATCAAGGCAGACAATGTTCTTGAAGCGGTAAAGAAGGATCTTAATCTCAACATCAGCAACGAGCAGCTCAAGAACTCCATACAGGTAGGTCTTGTCGGTGATACTCAGGTAGTTGAGATCTCCTGCACAAGCACTAATCCGCAGTATGCGCTTGACCTTGTAACAAAGTTCGTTGAACATTCAAAGCCTGTTATCCTTGAAAAGGTAGAGGCAGGTTCGGTAAAGGATCTTAACGAGCCTGCACTTTCCAATAACGGTCATCCCGTTTCGCCCAATAAGAAAAAGAATACCGCTATAGGTTTCCTCGGCGGTCTTGTTGCGGCTGCGGCATTCGTTATCCTCAGAGAAATGCTCAACACCAAGTTCAAAACGGAGGCTGACGTAACAAATACTCTCGGTATCCCCGTTCTCGGTGTTATCCCGTTTATTGAAGAAAAGGAGTTTGCACAGAAATGAGTGAAACAGCAGCTACAGCAAATAAGAGAAAACACAGACATCATCGTCACCACAAAAAGCACAACACTACAGTAAAGCAGATATTCAGTGTTGCCAATCCGAACGCTCCGACATACTATGTCGAAGCTTTTAAGATGATCGCTTCAAATATCGAGTTTATCGCTGTTGCTCAGGAGTGCAAGAGCCTGCTCGTTACTTCGACCGTGCAGGACGAAGGAAAAACAAACCTTTCCATCAATCTTGCCCTTGCTCTTGCAGGCTACGGAAAAAAGGTTTGTCTCGTTGACTGCGACCTCAGAATGCCCAGCGTTCACAGACTCCAGAGAAGCTCGCTCGGTCTTACACACGTTCTCAAGGGAGAAAATACACTTGATGAAGTAATTTTCAAGCATGAGAATTCCGAGCTTAATATCCTGCTCGGCGGCGCTATACCGCCGAACCCGACAGAACTTCTTGCAAGCAGAAAGATGCAGAAGGTAGTAGAAGAGCTTGCCGATAAATTCGATTACGTTATTTACGATACACCGCCGTGTCTCGGTATTTCCGATGTATCGGTACTCGGCAGATATATGGATGGTGCTATCCTTGCCATCAGACACGACTCCACCGATAAGAGAATGGTCGAAAAGGCAATGAGCAACATCGAAAACTCCGGTCTTAAAGTCCTGGGTGCTATCCTCATGGAATACAAGGCAGATTCCGACGTTTCAAATTCGTACTACTACAAGTACGGTTACAAATACGGAGGATACTACTATGGAGAGAAAGAAGACTGATATCCACTGCCACATCCTTCCCGGTATCGACGACGGGGCAAGAAACGTCGAGGTTTCTGTAGATCTGATCAGACAACAGCGTAATGACGGCGTTGAGAACATAGTTTTCACGCCTCATTTCTGTTCTGACCGGATAACAGTTGAAGAATTTACAGAACATCGTGCGGCGGCGCTTGATAAGCTCTGCGCTGTTCCCGAATTCAAAGATATGGATATTAACGTCAAGCTCGGAGCGGAGGTCTACTACACGGTAGATATCCCTTTGCTTGATCTTGAAAAGCTTTGCTTTGAAAAAACGAACTACATACTCATAGAACTTCCGACGCAGGCTCGTCCGCACGGAATGAAGCGCACGTTTGCAAATGTGGTGAACAGCGGCTTTACACCGATAATAGCTCATGTGGAGCGCTACTCATACATGCTTTCCGATCCTTCGCTTTTGTATGATATGATAGAGCTTGGCTGTCTTGCACAGATAAATGCCGAAGCCGTTTTGAAAAAGACAAAGCTTACTCCGATGATAAACTATTTCATCCGCCACGGACTGGTGCATACGATGTGCACCGACTGCCATTCGCCTCACAGGCGCCCGGCAAATCTCAGAGACGGCCTTAAAGAGCTTGAAAGAATGCTTGGTGAAAACTACTCCGAGCTGTTCATGAGCAACGCCGAAAAGATATTTAACGGCAGACCCGTTGACATCGGATACATAAAAAAACCACGAAAGATACTGAGCCTGTGGCTCTGAAAAAAGCCTGCCCGTAATTTTTGCGGACAGGCTTTTTTTAATTGACAATTGACAATGGATAATTGACAATTGCGGAACTCGGCTTCGCCGAGTTGATTATTATTGCATTTCAAAGGAGCATACTTTCTCGGCGAGAAAAAAGGAAAGCTCACACTTATAAAAAAAGCACGAAGTGCTTCCTTAATTGTCCATTGTCAATTGTCAAAAATTGCCAAAGGGCGGAAGCGTTTAGAACGCACCGCCCTTTGTTCGTTTATGGAAGCGTGGAGAAATGATCGTAATAAACGGGAGACACTGCTCCTTATATGGTATTGTCTCATGCCAAAGTGACAGCTTTTTGAAGTCTTTGTGACAAGCTTTAAAAAGTGTTACGGAGAACGAATGAAGTGCCTATTTTCAGCGTTTTATATAAAAAAAGATTTTTAACTTTGGGTAGTATTACGCCAAACAATAGCAATGATAATTCTAAAAGGGAATTAAAAAACAGATTTGATATTTTATAATATTTACAGTAATATTCGGAATTTATGCGTGTTTTTGTGTTTGTCAACAAACTTTCCAAGGAGGAAGATAGCAATGAGAAAGCTTTTTACAAAGATCATTTGCTGCGCTTTGCTTGCCGGTATGGTTACGACCGGCAGCGTTGCTGTGCTCAACAGCGCCGTTAACGCATCGGCAGCCGAAGTAAATGCTGAAGAGTCCGCTGCATCGGGTATCACCGTTCACTACAAGAGCGAATCCGGTACACCGACAGTTTATTATTGGAACTCATTGCCCGATATCATCGAGACCGATTATCCCGGCGAGACGATGAAATCCGAGGGCGATGGCTGGTATTCCAAAACATTCCCGGGCGTTAGCAAGATCAACCTGCAGTTTATCGTAGGTGACACACGCTCTGCCGAACTCACACGCCCCGAGGCCGGTGAGTATTGGTACAAAAAAGGCAGATGGTATACAAAGAACCCCGAACAGGGCGGAAATGACGATTATGAGCGTACCGACATGCGTCAGGATTCCATCTATTTCGTTATGACTACCCGTTTCTACGACGGTGACAAGAGCAACAACCTTCACTGCTGGGACGACGGTACGGCTAATAACCCCGATTCAGACCCGGCTTGGAGAGGCGACTTCAAGGGTCTTATCGACAAGCTCGATTATATCAAGGCTCTCGGATTCTCCGCTATCTGGATTACTCCTGTTGTAGAGAATGCCAGCGGTTACGATTACCACGGCTACCACGCATTTGATTTCGGTAAAGTAGATCCCCGTTATGAGAGCGAAGGCGCAACATATCAGGATCTTATTGACGCAGCCCATGAAAAGGGCATAAAGATCGTTCAGGACGTAGTATGGAACCACACGGGCAACTTCGGTGAGAAGGGTCTCGGCGAGATGTTCACAAAGAACTACGACAAGCTTGACGATGCAGATAACTGCATGCAGCCTATTTCCGGCTCCGATCTTCTCAAAACATATCCGAATTACACATCTCTGAAGCCCGGCGATCAGTTCCAGGCAAGACTTAATATCCTAAAGGATCTTAAGAACGAGGGTCATGACGCCGCTAACAATTACCACAGAGAGCAGAACATGGGCTACGAGTCCTCTATCGAGCAGCAGGGTTCGATGGCAGGCGACTGCGTTGACCTTAACACAGAAAATCAGAAGGTCGCAGATTACATCAACGACTGCTACACTCAGTATGTAGATATGGGCGTTGACTGCTTCCGTCTCGATACAGAAAAGCATATCAACCGCTGGACGCTCAACAGCGCATATTTCCCCGTTTACGAGAAGTATGAAAACTTCTTTATCTTCGGTGAGGTCTGCGCACGTGTTCGTGACGTATGGAACCACAACATTCCTTCCAGCTCACCTCCGTTCTTCACATGGAAAGAGACAGACAGCGCATGGATCGGCAACTGGAACACGACCGACCCGACAGCTAACATCGAGCCTTCCAAGAAGCACTACGATCAGTATTCAAATCCGAGCGGAGTTCCCTCAAGCCAGAACTCCTTCCTCAACGGCAACAGCTACCATAAGCCCGACTACAGCAAGTGGAACGGCACGGGCGTTATCGACTTCTCGATGCACAGAAACTTCGAGAACGCAGGCTCCGCTTACAGAGCAGCGCTCGCAGAGGATCAGTATTTCAATGATGCAACATGGGTAGTAACATACGTTGATTCGCACGACTACGGCCCGGAGATCGGCTCCGACGATACAATGCGCTACAACGGCGGTACTGCTGCATGGGCAGAGAACCTTTCGCTTATGTTCACATTCAGAGGCATTCCGTGTCTGTATTACGGCTCTGAGGTCGAGTTCATGGCAGGCTCGAAGATCGACGTCGGCCCGAATGCTCCTCTTGCAACAACAGGCCGTGCATACTTCGGTGACTACCTTGAGGGTAACGTAACTGCAAGCGAATTCGGTAAAGAAGACTCAGCAAGCGGCAAGGTCAAGGAAACTCTCAACAACCCGCTCGCAAAGCATATCCAGAGACTCAACCAGATCAGACGTGCAGTTCCTGCACTCCAGATGGGTCAGTACTCAACAGACGGCTGCAACGGCGGCATGGCTTACAAGCGCCGCTACACAGCAGACGGCATCGACAGCTACGCACTCGTAACAGTTTCCGGCGGCGCAACATTCTCCGGTGTTGAAAACGGCACATATGTAGAAGTTGTAACCGGTAAGAAGGTAACAGTATCGAACGGCACGCTCTCGACCGACAGCATCGGCCAGGGCAACATCAGATGCTACGTTCTCCAGACAGGCGACGGCGTTGAGCCTACAGGCAAAGTCGGCACAGACGGTTCGTATCTTAAGTAATAAAAAATTCATCAAATAGTAAAAAACCGTACTCATTGAGTGCGGTTTTTTGTTTGACATACTACATTTATAATGGTATAATTGAATTTAGCATAACAGAGAATCAGAGGATCATTTACAGGCGGTCAGGATTTATCACCACACAGCCGTCTTACTATAACACTTTGATATAATCGGAGGTCAATATGAAAATATCGCTTTTAGGATGCGGCCGTTGGGGCGCATTTATAGCATGGTATCTTGATAAGATCGGTCATGATGTTTTGACATGGGGCCGTGAGGGATCGCACCATTTTGAACAGCTTTTGCAGACAAGAAACAACGGCATGCTCACATTTCCGGAGTCGATAGAGCTTTCAAACGACCTCGGCAAGGCGATCGAGAGGGCAGAGGTGATCGTTATCTCTATAAGCTGCCAGGCGCTTCGTTCGTTCCTTGAAGATGTTAAGAAGTATGATATCACAGGCAAGAGCTTTGTCTTGTGCATGAAAGGCATAGAAGCCGATACAGGTAAAAGGCTTACCGAGGTCGTTGCAGACGTTCTCGGTGAAAATGTTCCCGTTGCTGTATGGGTAGGTCCCGGACATCCGCAGAACTTTGTAAACGGCATACCAAACTGCATGGTCATTGACAGCAGTTTCAACGATCTTAAAACAAAGCTTGTTGAGGAGTTTTCAAGCAAGCTCTGCCGCTTCTATTTCGGCTCAGACCTTATCGGCAGCGAGGTAGGCGCAGCAGCTAAAAACGTTATAGGTATAGCCGCAGGTATGCTCGACGGTTTCAACTACAGCTCGCTCAAAGGCGCTCTTATGAGCAGAGGAACGTACGAGGTTGGCAAGCTTATCAAGGCTATGGGCGGCAGTGAGTATTCCGCATACGGTCTTTGTCATCTCGGCGACTACGAGGCGACGCTCTTCTCGAAATTCAGTCAGAACAGAATGTTCGGTGAAACATACGTAAAGGGAGAGTGCTACACGAAGCTTGCCGAAGGCGTTGCAACGAGCCGTGCGCTTGTTTATCTTTCAAAAAAATACGGTGTGGAAATGCCGATCGTCAACTCTGTAAATGCGATCCTGACAAATCATACCGATCCGAAAACAGAACTCGACGCCCTTTTCAGCAGGAGCATCAAGAAAGAGTTCCAATACTTTATATAATTGACAATTGACAATGGATAATTGACAATTTCGGAGTCGCTTCGCTCCTGTTTTATATTAGTTCTCGGAAAGCTATACTTTATTAGTTGCCGAGAGAGAATTATCAAGTTGGAATACACCAATATAAATCAAGCACGAAGTGCTTCCTCAATTTTTCATTTTCCATTTTCAATTTTCAATTAAAAAAAAGGGGGTATTTTATGCGTAAAAGAATTATTTGCGCCGTTCTGGCTTTGCTGATGACTGCAAGCTTTACCGCGTGCGATGAGGCTATGCTTGAAGAGTGGCTGTCCTATGAGGAAGAGACAAGTGCAGCGGAGTCGGTCGATCCGAGCGCTAACGAGGGGCGTGAAGGCCCTTACGAGGTCGTCAAGGTAGTTGACGGCGATACGATCAAGCTGCTCATTGACGGTGAGAAAAAGAATGTCCGATTGATCGGAATAGATACGCCCGAGTCGGTCCATCCCGATTCCGATAAGAATGTTCCCGAGGGAAAGACTGCCTCCGATCACACAAAGGAGCTTGTAGGAGATAGTCAGCTGTATATCGAGTACGGCACCGAGCCTGCCGACCGCTACGGCCGTCCGCTTTGCTACGTGTATCTTCCCGACGGTACGATGCTCAATGAAAAGATACTGAGCGACGGTTACGCCAAGGTGCTTATCGTCGGAAAAAATAAAGAGTATAAAGACCGCTTTAACGAGATTCAGGAAGAAGCAAAAGCCGAGGGCAGAGGTCTGTGGCCTACGGGTGTATTTGACGAGTAAACAAAAGGGGGATCAAGACCAATGAAACGTTTAATTTCGGCTGCAATGGCTGCGCTGATCATGGGTTCGGCACTGACGTTTGCAGGCTGCGGTGAGAAAAAATTCGAGATAGGCGGCGCACGATATGAATACAACGTGACGCATATCGAGATTACGGGAAAGCATCTTGCGATGGCTTCATCTCTTGAAGAGCTTGCGCAGTGCGATCAGCTCACAAGCCTTACGCTCGATCACTGCGATCTTTCCGATATTTCCTATATTGCAAAAGTTCCGTCGTTAAAACGTCTTTCGCTTGTCGGCAACGATATAAGCGATATCTCCGAGCTGTCGGCACTCAAAAATCTTGAAGTGCTTGTTATATCCGAAAACAATGTTTCCGATATCTCCTCGGTAGCTTCCATGACGAAGCTTACATATCTTGATGTCGGCAAAAACCCCGTTGCCGATCTCATGCCCGTTATGAATCTTACCGAGATGGAGAAGCTTTATATCGACGAAACTGCCATTACGGATATATCGCCCGTTGTGCGCCTTACAAAGCTTGAAGAGCTGTATGCAAGCTCAAATCCCCTTACCGGGTTTGACGCTCTTTCGGAGCTTAAGCATCTTCATGTGCTCGATCTTTATAATACAACGATAAAGGATCTTTCTCCGATAAAGGATCTTTCGGGCTTGCGGGAACTGTATATCGGCGACAATCCCGGAATAAAGGATTTTGCGCCTGTAACGGCACTCTCGAAGCTTGAGATATTCGGTGCGGAAAACTGTTCCATAACCGATGCAGCATTTCTTTCGGGTATGAAAGAGCTTAAAGAGCTTTATCTGACGAATGACGAGATAAGCGATATAACTCCGCTTTGCAGCGTCAAGACGCTAAAAAAGCTTAACATCGAGGGTAACTACGCAGTTACCTCGGAAATTGTGGAAACATTCAGAGCCGAAGTTCCGCACTGTGAGATAAAGCACTCCGAGCTTAAATCGGCGGCCGATATCAAGACGAAAAAGTCGGATACAAAGAGCGAAAACACGGGCTATATCGACGAATTCCCCGATGGTGATGAGGAAGAGGAAGACGAAGACGACGAAGAAGAAGATAACGAAACCGATTCCGACAGCGAAACGGAAGCTGAGTAAACCACAGCAAAATAGTTTTCGCCAAGCCTTTTTAAAAAGGCTTGCAGGGTGCAGGGGCGGCGCCCCTGCAAAAGCATAAAAATGAAATAGAGTAATAATAGTGCGATAAAATAAGCGTGCGAAGCACAAAAACGTAAACACCCATACAAGTAATACAGGCACGAGGCGAAGTCAATGTGCGGATGGAAATGCTCACGATGTTCGCTTAGTGGATAGTGAATAGCGAATAGTTTAGAGTCGCTTCGCTCCTGCTATTATTAGAATAATAATTTGACAAAATAAAAAAACCGGCACGGGAAACCGTGCCGGTGAATTGTTATATTATAATTACTTTCCGATGAAAGCCTTAACTTCCTTTTCGATGCCGGATGCTGTGCAGCCGAAGATCTCAAGAAGCTCTTTTGCAGGACCCGAGTAGCCGAAGCGGTCGTTGATGCCGCACTTCTTAACGGGAACAGGACATTTTTCGGAAACGACCGAGAGAACTGCATCGCCAAGACCGCCGATAATGTTGTGCTCTTCAAATGTGATGAGCTTGCCTGTCTCTTTTGCAGCCTTTAAGATGATCTCTTCATCGATAGGCTTGATCGTGTGAATGTTGATGACTCTTGCGTTGATGCCCTGAGCCTTCATGTTGTCAGCTGCGATAACAGCCTCTCTGACAAGAAGACCTGTAGCAACGATAGTTACGTCGCTGCCGTCTCTGAGCGTTACGCCCTTGCCAAGCTCGAATTTGTAATCATCATTGTTGTTTACGCTCTCAACAGCGAGTCTGCCGAGACGGAGGTAAACGGGACCGTCAAGCTCTACAGCAGCCTTTACGGCGCCGAGCATTTCATAGTGGTCGGAAGGGTTGATGACCGTCATGTTCGGGATAGCACGCATGATTGCGATATCCTCAAGACACTGGTGAGTAGCGCCGTCTTCACCTGTAGAGATGCCTGCGTGTGAGCCTGCGATCTTTACATTGAGTTTCGGATAAGCTACGGAGTTTCTGATCTGCTCGAAAGCTCTGCCTGTTGCGAACATTGCAAAAGAAGCCGCAAACGGGATCTTACCGCATGATGCAAGACCTGCAGCGACACCGATCATGTTGCCCTCTGCGATACCGCAGTCGAAGAAACGGTCGGGGTAAGCCTTCTTGAAGATTATTGTTTTTGTAGCCTCTGCAAGGTCTGCGTCGAGAACTACGATGTCTTTATTTGTTTTTGCAAGCTCGCAGAGCGCTTCACCGAAGCTCTCTCTCGTTGCCTTAACTACTGTTTCTGCCATTAGAGCGCACCTCCCAGAGCTTTGAGCTGTTCAAGCAGTTCGTTTCTGCCTATCTCATACTGATCCTCTTTCGGAGCAGCGCCGTGCCAGTTTACTTTGTTCTCCATGTAGGAAACGCCCTTGCCCTTAACGGTCTTTGCGATGATAGCAGCAGGCTTGCCTGTTACTGTTTTAGCGGCGTTTACGGCAGCTTCGATCTGGTCGAAGTCGTGACCGTCCATCTTGAATACTTCAAAGCCGAATGCTTCGAGCTTCTTGTCGAGCGGCTCGATACCGCCTACCTCTGCCACGGTACCGTCGATCTGGAGACCGTTGCAGTCGATGATAACGGTGAGGTTGTCAAGCTTATTGTGAGCGGCAAACATGAGTGCCTCCCATACCTGACCCTCTTCGCATTCACCGTCGCCGAGAAGAGTGAATACTCTGTAGTTCTTGTTGTCGATCTTGCCGGCGAGAGCCATACCGCATGCTGCGGAAATACCCTGACCGAGAGAGCCTGAACTCATATCGATGCCGGGTGTACCTTTCATGTCGGGGTGACCCTGGAGCATTGCACCCACCTTGCGAAGACGGGGAAGCTCTTCAAGAGAGAAGAATCCCTTCATTGCAAGTACAGCGTAAAGCGAGGGGCAGCAGTGACCCTTCGACAGCACGAAGCGGTCTCTGTCGGGCATATCGGGGTTCTTCGGATCAACATTCATCTCTTTGTAGTAAAGATATGTGTAAATGTCGGCAGCCGAAAGTGATCCGCCCGGATGGCCTGATTTGGCATTGAAAATGCCCTCTAAAGCGTAGATCCTTGCTTTTGTTGCAAGTATCTTGAGCTCTTGCTTTTCGTTAGAGTTCATAGCGTTTAAACATCTCCCAATCACAGAATTTTTTTATAATAAATGGATTTCGGAGTTATCCCGTTTCATTTTATCATAATATGTCGATCATATCAAGTTTAATTTGCACTGTCCTTTGAGAAATATACTTAAACGGCAGAGGAATATTTTGTGTATTATGCTTTCCTCCGTAGATCCGCAAATGCGAAAAGCGGAAAGCAGGTCCGGGTAAGTGCTTTATGCTTTGCTTGAGATATAGAAAACCGACATTCGTAAAGCTGATTTACTGCATTTATACAGGATCTTAAGGAAGCACTGATTAAATCGAGTGCCCATATTGCGCCGTCAGATTTGCGGACAGTGTCCGCAGACAGATATGCATTACATACTTTGATTTATGATAGCTTGTATTTCAAGGGAGTTGAGTATAATATGACAAAAAGATGCAAGCAAGATGGGTGCTCAGCCCGCAGGGCGTGATTAATTCAGTGGTTCCTTAATTAATTCATTCAAACCACTTGCATTTTTGACCGAAATATAGTATAATTAAGTAACGCTATGCGAAAAATTCCCGGGGCTTCGGGAATAAGCGGTGTGATCAGCACTAATATATAGGAGGATCTTAATATGATTACAGCAGGTGATTTCAGAAACGGCGTTACGTTTGAAATGGACGGCCAGGTCGTTTCCATAATCGAGTTTCAGCACGTTAAGCCGGGCAAGGGCGCAGCTTTCGTCCGCACAAAGATCAGAAACGTAATTACGGGCGCTGTTGTTGAGAAGACTTTCAACCCCAACGATAAGTACCCCACAGCTTTTGTTGAGAGAAAGGATATGGAGTACAGCTACGCAGACGGCGATCTCTATTACTTCATGGACACAGAGACATGGGAGCAGATCCCGATCGGTAAGGACAAGCTCGGCGACAGCTTCAAGTTTGTTAAAGAGAACATGGTTTGCAAGGTCCTTTCCTACAAGGGCAACGTTTTCGGCGTAGAGCCCCCGAACTTTGTAGAGCTTGAGATCACAGCTACAGAGCCGGGCGTTAAGGGCGATACAGCTACAAACGCAACAAAGCCCGCAACTGTTGAAACAGGCGCAGAGGTAAGAGTTCCTCTCTTCATCAACGAGGGTGAGGTTATCCAGATCGACACAAGAACAGGCGAGTACCTCGGCAGAGCAGGCAAGGCCTGAGTTTTTTGAAAGGCGGTTCTTTCATATGGACGCAATGATGACATCAAGTGAAAAGGTAGCTTATCTTAAAGGCCTTATGGACGGTCTTAAGTTAGACGAAAACGACGACACCGCTAAGGTGCTTCGCTCCGTTATCGACATTTTGGGCGATCTTGCGCAGGATATCGATGAGATCTCCGAGCTTTACGACGATCTTGCGGATCAGGTAGACGAAATAGACCAGGATCTTTCTATTGTAGAGGATGACCTTTACGATGATGAAGAAGATGATCTTGACGATGATTTCGACGAGGACGCCGAGTATTATGAAGTCGTTTGCCCGAAATGCGGAGATGAGATCTGCGTTTCCGAAGATGTTCTTCTCGAAGGCGGCGTAGAATGTCCCGTTTGCGGCGAGAGCCTTGAATTTGACTTCTCAACGCTCACAAAAGAAAACATCGAAGAAAACGACTGATCAATAAAAAAGTTGATCCAAAGCTGCACAAGGCTGTTATCTGAGCTTTGTGCAGCTTTTTTTTATTAATTGAAAATGGAAAATAGAAAAATATGGAACACTCCTGCGGCGAGTTTCGCAGTTTTCAATTAATTAACACATTGACCGATAATATTTGTTATAATAAAATGGGGTAATGATCGGGAGATGGACATTATGGGAAATAAAAAAACAGAGAGATTTTTCTTCGTAGACATGGAGAACGTCCACAAAAGCGGGCTTAAGGGTATAGGCGAGCTTACTTCAAAGGACGTTGTGAGAGTTTATTACGGCAATCCGCTTGAAACGCTCACTCTCGATATGCACCGTCAGATCGTTGAATCGAAGGCAAAATTTGAGTATATCCTGGTGGAGATACGCATCAAGAATGCCGCCGATATGATGATCCTGATGGATCTGAAGGAATTATCGAAAAAGTATGACAAAGCCGAGTACATAATTATTTCAAATGATACGGATTTCGACGAGACTATCGCCGAGCTCCAAAGCCGTAAGGTCAAGGTCAAGAAAATGACTATGATCAACGGACATGAAGATACCAAAAAGGAAGAAAAGGTACGCAGCCAGGTGCGCAAGATCTTCGAGAGCATAGATATCTCCGAAGATCGTGACGAAAATATCGAAAAAACTGTTCAGGCAGTGTTAAAAGCGAGAACAAAGTCACAGGTCAATTACAGCCTGCTGAAAATTTACGACAGTCAGTCTGTAAAGCTGATCTACAACGAACTGAAGCCGCTTTTGAAGGAACTGCCCGGAAAGTGATCTTTCGGTAAAATATACAGGTAGAGTATCGCTTCCGATCGAATAAAAAAATACATTGCCCCGATGAGCCGAGAGCCAAATTGCTCTCGGCTGTCTTTTTTACAATATGTTCTTAAAATGTTTATTTACTTTGTCAAAAGAATGTGATATAATTTTGTGGAATTGTTTGAAGAATGAGCTTTTAATAATATGCATTTTTCGATTTTTAATTTTTAAGGGGGATCATAAAGTAATGAAAAAAATAGTTTCGCTGCTTCTTGCTGCGATGGTCGTTATGTGTGCGCCTGCTGCTGCGCTTTCGGGCAGTGCTGCGGTGTGCGGTGCGTCTGCAATTGTACAAGCAGCAGAGACACTCGACACACCCGATAAAGCAAATCCGGATACGCTCGACTATGCAGAAACTTCGGAGCAGCCCTGTTCTTCCGATCAGCCGTGCGGCAATGTGCCGGGATCAACACCGGACGCTGCCGAAACAGAAGATACTTCCGAGACGGAAGATACACCTGACACATCCGATGTTCCGGGAAAAGAAACAGCAGATCAGCCAAGCCTGCCCGATACGGTCGATCAGCCTGAACCCGAACCTCAGCCGGAACCGGAGCCTGAGCCTGAGCCGCAGCCAAAACCCGAACCGGTAAAAGACAACACCCCTCAGGGCGATGTTAACGGTGATAAACAGGTAACAAGTGAAGACGCACTCCTCGTGCTGCGTTATTCTGTCGGCTTTTATCACGCTATTCCGAAGAACTACAGAAAATACGCCGATATGAACGGCGACAAGATGGTAAACAGCAGCGACGCCATTGAGATACTGAGAAAAACGGTAGCTGTGGACGGCGTTCTTATCCGCTCCAAGTCTACTGAATCAACGAAGCAGGATTCAACAGTCCGTGACGATTCCGCATTAAGATACGGTATAGATGTTTCAATGTGGCAGGGCAGCATAGACTTCAAAAAAGTAAAAGCGTCCGGTGTATCGTTTGTAATTATAAGAGCAGGCTACGGCCGTTATGCTTCACAGAAGGACGAGTGGTTCGAGGAAAACTACCGCAGAGCAAAGGCGGCAGGTCTTGATGTTGGCGTTTACTGGTATTCCTATGCTGTCAGCGCAGATGACGCACGTCAGGAAGCAAGAGCGTGTATAAGCGCCATCAGCGGCAAGCGTTTTGAATATCCCATCTATTTCGATCTTGAAGAAAGCTGGCAGATACGTCAGGGTATGTCGTTCTGCTCATCGCTTGTATCTGCATTCTGCTCCGAGGTAGAAGCACACGGCTACTATTCGGGATTCTACTCCTCAACATCTGTAGCGAACAATGTGGTATCATATGACGTTCAGTCGAGATATGCATACTGGGCAGCCGAATGGGGGAGTTCCGTACACTACTACAACCAGTACGGTATGTGGCAGTACAGCGACGCAGGCATCATAAACGGTATAGGCGGTTATGTTGATCTTGATGTTGCATACATAAATTACCCTGCGGTAATAAAAGAATTCCATCTTAACGGATATTGATAAAAAAGCCGGGCCAAGGATAACTTTGGCTCGGCTTAGATTGTATAAAAAAAGTAAAAAAGAGTATATATGAAAGTTTTTTGCGCAGCTTTTTTCAAAAAAGCTGCCGGGGTGCAGGGGTGGATCCCCTGCAAAAGCAGAAGCTTGAATTAATGATAAATAAAACAAAAAAGCAAGCGTGCGAAGCACATAAAGAGTAACCGGCGTTGCGAATAAAACAGGCACAAGGCGAAGCCAATGTGCCGTACGGAAGCGCTCACTTCGTTTGCTTAGTGAACAGTGAAAAGTGAATGGCTGCGGAGTCGCTTCGCTTTACTTTGACTTTGGCATTTTTTCTTTTTTCTCTTGACAAAATTAAATATATGTGATATCATAAGTTACCATAAAAAACGAAAGGGGCGTGACGCAGTTGGCTCAGGCTAAGGAAAATACAAAAACGATCGCACTGAATAAGAAAGCTCGTCACGAATATTTCGTTCTGGAGAGCTTTGAGGCAGGCATCGAACTGTGTGGTACGGAGGTAAAGTCTGTGCGTGCAGGAAAGGTAAATCTCAAGGACAGCTGGTGCTCTATAGTAGGCGGCGAACTGTTTGTAAACGGTATGCACATAAGCCCGTATGAGCAGGGGAATATTTTTAATAAAGATCCTCTGCGTGTCCGCAGACTTCTGATGCACAAGCGTGAGATAATGCGTCTTTACGGACAGCTTAAGCAGGACGGTATCTCGATCATACCGCTTTCGCTCTATTTCAAGGGCAGCCGTGTGAAGATATCGGTTGGTCTTTGCAAAGGTAAAAAGCTTTATGACAAGCGTGCCGATATGGCAGAGCGCAGTGCAAAGCGTGATATCGAGCGCACTATAAAAGAGCAAAACAGATAATGCTTTTAATTTGAGAATTGCAGAAAATGATAATTGTAAAAAAGCCGAGCGCAGCGAGGCTGACCGCATTTTTCCATTTTTCACTTTCAATTTTCAATTAAAATACACTCGGGGGTGTAAAGGATTCGACGGGGATCGGGACCCGAGGTAAGCGAGCAGCGGTGCGGAACCGCTTTAAAAGCCGCAAACTTTAAAATTAAACGACAACGATACAGTTGCCTTAGCAGCCTAAGTGCTGCTCGTCCTGCCTGAGAGTACTGCGGCTCGGGTAAGGGCGTCGATTAGCAGTGAACGCATTCAGGCACACTCCTTTAACCTGTCTGTGTACTAAAGGATACTCAAAGGGATAGCCCGTCGTCGGGCGCTCCCCGAGGGGAATTTCAAATCGACGAATACGCTCGTAGAAAGCTTCGGCAAACGGTTTTCGGACAGGGGTTCGACTCCCCTCACCTCCACTCAACCATAAAGGAACGGTATTTTTGAAAGAATTGCCGTTCTTTTTTGTTTTGATAAATGTAAATACAGTACCGATAATTTTATCTTATTGAGAAATAATAATTGAAAAAAACGAGTCAGACTACGGGAGGTTCATATATGAATAATCAAACGAGAAAGCTCTGTGCTTTGTTGTTGTGTATCGTGATAATTCTCACGCTTTGTGCCTGTGGCGGGAATGTAAAGAATGTTCATGTTGATACCGTTGAATCCAAGATTTACTCCGAACAAGAAATAAACGATGCAATTCAAATTATAATCAGGGAGTTTGATCGCAATTGGAATGGGTGTACACTTATAAGTATTTCGTATGCCGGAGACAAAGAAACACGATCTGAGAGTGAGCGTTATTCGGATACTTACGATATCTATGGAGCGGACGAACTAATTGTTTTAACGTCATCGTTTGAGGTTGACGAAACAGGAGGCGACGGTTCTCTTGATACAAACAGTACTTATAATGGTTGGAGTTGGATTCTTGTAAGAAGCAATGGAGGAACATGGAAACATGTCAGTCATGGATACGCATAACAATTGTCTTTCACTTTCCGTTTTTTACTTGATTCCTTTTTGCTGTTTCCTATCAAAATGGTATACCATTTTCAAAACAAATGGAATTTAGGAAGTACTGATTAAATCGAGTGCCCATATTGCGCAGTCAGATTTGCGGACAGTGTCCGCAGACGGATATGTGTTACACACTTTGATTTATGATAGCTTGCTCCGCACGCAAAAATTCTTTCAATTATGATTCTTTAAGTGCGTTCTGCAAGCGGGTGCATACCCGCCTGACGTATTTCAAGGGAGTTGAGTGCAATATGACAAAAAGATGCAAGCCAGTGGTTCCTTAGTGTGGCGGCACAATTTGTTCTATGTTACGAATCTATAATTGCAGTCAAATAAAAAAGAGAATAACGAATAGTTAGTACAGAAATGCTCCGAAAAGCACTGCTATAAACTATTCGTTATTCTCTATTTACTATTCTTTGAGCCATGCCTCAGCATGGCGTTCCTGGTGGAGACTACCGGAATCGAACCGATGACCTCTTGCATGTCAAGCAAGCACTCTAACCGGCTGAGCTAAGCCTCCGTATGGTCGGAGTGAAGGGACTTGAACCCCCGACATCCTGCTCCCAAAGCAGGCGCGCTACCAGCTGCGCTACACCCCGAAATTGCTTTAGCTTTATAATTATACCGTAAGACCTTTGGTTTGTCAATGTTTTCAAAACCCAATCTAAAAAAAATCTCAATAAAGTATGGAAATTAAAGAGCAGATGTATTATAATGTAAGAAACAAAACTATTACAACGGAGGGAATAATCTATGAATATTTGGCATGACATAAGCGAAGACCGGATCTCGGCCGAGGATTTCGTCGCTTGCATCGAGATATCCAAGGGCAGCAAGCTCAAGTACGAGCTTGATAAGCAGACGGGAATGCTCATTCTCGATCGTATCCTTTATACATCTACCCATTATCCTGCAAATTACGGTTTTATACCGAGAACTTACGCCGATGATAAAGACCCCCTCGACGTTCTTGTTGTCTGTTCGCAGCAGATAGAACCGCTCACGCTCGTTCGCTGCTACCCGATCGGCGTTATCAAGATGATCGACAACGGCAGAAACGACGAGAAGATCATCGCCATACCGTTCAACGATCCTACATATAATGAGTATACCGATATCACACAGCTGCCGAAGCATATCTTTGATGAGATGTGCCACTTCTTCACCGTTTACAAAACACTTGAAAACAAAGAAACGGCTGTAGACGAAGTTCAGGACAGGGCTGCGGCTGTAGCGATAATAGACAAAACCATAGAGTCCTACAAAAAGGGCTTCTGCGGAAAGCTTTAAAAAAGGAACATTAATATCATATGAGAATCATAGAATCAAAAAGATGCAGAACGATCAGACGTGTTCTTATCGGCATGTTCGTTGCCTGTGCATTCTTCCTTTCGAGTACATTTGCAACGGCATATATCAATGTAGACGGCTCTGAGAAGCTTATATATATGACGGCGCTCAACCTTGCCTTTGGCAGCATGGGTGCAGATCATCCTGTATACAATAACCCTGTTTTCGGTATGACCTATATCATAATACCGGTAGTGGGATTTTTGTTCATGTGCTTTGACAGAAAATCGAATGTCAAAAATCTTGTCGGCATAATCTGCGGCATTTTGGGATGTTTATCTATAGCTTTTCCTATCGGAATGAACGGAGAGCTTGGACTGGGCTACGGTGCGCTTATCAGCATTCTTCTTTATCTGCTTATAACGCCGATCTCAGCAACGGCTGTTTTCATGAAGATAGAAGATAACAGAAAAACGCTTGAAAACTGAGTATACCTTTGTTGATATTTTTCTTCTGTAATTCCTGAAATCTTATTGACAAACGAGCGTCGGTATAGTATAATGGAATGCGGTATTTCAGGTGAAACGTTGGTTTCACGTATGTTTATTGAGGTGCGATTATGCTTTGGGATCTGAAAAAAGTCTTCCTGACAGAAGATGAAGTCCAATATGCCGAGTATGATATGGATCTTTCCGAGATGGAACTCAATGGCGGCGCACCGTTCAAAACACCCGTTAAGGTGAAGGCAAAAGCAGAAAACCGTGCAGGCGTCGTTGATCTGGCGGTCACGGTAAAGTTCGGTTACGCTGCGCCCTGCGACAGATGCGGTGAGGAAACCATAACCCCGTTTGAAAGCAGCTTTAAGCATACGGCAGTGCAGTCGCTCGTCGGTGAAAACGAAGACGACTACCTTGAAGCTCCCGATTTCACTCTTGATTTGGATGCGCCGGTCACGGCAGATATTCTCCTTTCGCTTCCCTCGAAGCATCTTTGCAAAGAGGACTGCAAAGGTCTTTGCCCGAAATGCGGCAAGAACCTCAACGAAGGCGAATGCGGCTGTGATATGCGTGAAATAGACCCCCGTCTGGAGGTTCTCAAAAGTTTATTACAAGAATAACGCCCGAATAAACAGGGCGCAAACGAAATAGGAGGAAATTGAAATGGCAGTACCTAAGAGAAAGTCATCGCACGCAAGAAAAATGAAGAGAAGAAGCAACGTTTGGAAGCTTCAGGCTCCCGCTCTTTCTAAGTGCCCCGAGTGCGGCGCATGGAAAGCACCTCACAAGGTTTGCACAACTTGCGGCAAGTACAACGGCAGAGAAGTGCTCGTTATTGCTGAGGACTAATAACAACTAAAAAAAGGGGGAAGCATATTCCCCCTTGTTTTTTTACCCGGAGAGCAGAGTGCGCTTTTAGGGAAGCACTGATTAAATCGAGTGCCCATATTGCGCCGTCAGATTTGCGGACAGTGTCCGCAGACAGATATGCATTACATACTTTGATTTATGATAG
>CACZYP010000029.1:0-23853 GCA_902785425.1 uncultured Ruminococcus sp.
CAAATTGCATCTTTTTTCCTCTCCCTTTGCTTGTTATATCCATTATATCACTTTTTCCTGTTTTAGGGTAGGGTTTTTAGAGGTGCCCAATTGTCAATTTACCTGTACTTCCCGCATCCCAGACAAAACAGCCTCTCCTGCCCGTTGAGTTCGCCGCAGTCGGGGCAGATCCATGTGCCGTTTTCTTTGACATGTGCTTTTGCGGTCGTTTTGTGCGTATCATACGGTTTACGGTGTGGCTGTGCGGTGTGATCGTTTGCAGCCGCCATTGCCGCTGTTTGCAGGTAGCCGTTGCCGAAATCTGAAAACGCCCTTATGCCCGAGGTCGGGGCATATGTTGAGGTCACTCTGTCGGCATTGGGAGATGTAACGATCGTGCTTTCGTAAAGCTCTCCGCCGCATACGGTGCAGAAGTTTGCGCTCGGGTCGTTGTTTGCCATGCAGTTTTTACATATCATAGTTGTATGTCCTTTCGCAAAAAAATATCGGTAATAACAGCCTGACACTATTATTACCGATAAAAAAATGATTATTCGTTTTTACTGTTTCATAGCGCCTGTCACTGAATCGACTATATCGGAGACGGTATCTATAGCTTTATTCGCTTTCTTTTTCAGATCACGCTTGCTGTCGTTCATCATCGTTCCGGCAAGTCCCGTGAGCATACCCATCGCCGCACCTGCGGCCATACTTTTCACAACGCTCATAGTGCGTTTTTTCATACTTACAACTCCTTTCGTGCGTGATAATATTGTTGTCATAAACAAATCTAAAATACAAATAATAAAGAGGTAATAATTTTGGCAGTTTTAAATATTGTACTTGTTGAGCCGGAAATACCCCAGAATACCGGAAACATAGCAAGAACATGCGCCGTAACAGGCGCAAGGCTTCATCTGATCGAACCGCTCGGATTCAAGATAGACGACAAAAAGCTCGTTCATGCCGGTCTTGACTACTGGCACTATCTTGACATCACATTCTACAAAGGTCTTGACGACTTTTTTGAGAAAAACTCCGCCGATTCCGGAAAGTTTTTCTATTTTTCAACGAAGGCACAGCACACTCACTCAAAGGTAGAATACCCCGACGGGGCATATTTATTCTTCGGCAAGGAGAGCAAAGGTCTTCCGGAAGATCTGCTATTTGCAAATCCCGAAACTACTGTAAGGATCCCCATGATGGACGAAAGGCGCAGCCTGAATCTTTCAAACTCCGTTGCTATCGCAGCATATGAGGTGCTTCGCCAGTGGGATTACCCTGAGCTTCAATGCTCGGGAGAACTTCGTGATTTCAAGTGGAGCGATCTGAACAACAGCTTCTGAAACGCTCGCTTTGCCCGCTCAGTAAAGAGTGAATAGTTTAGAAGTAACGGAGGCATAGCAAATGATTATAAAAGCAGGCAATTTTGAATTTACGGAATGTTGGGACGGTGTGCTGTACAAGGCGCTTTCGGATTATCCGAACATTACCGATTGGGAGCTTCAAACCATATGTGATTTTATCGCTTACGAAGAATCATGGGGACGAAAATGCACAGTCGAAGCAGATGACCGCAGTATCATCGAGGCTTTGAACAAATTTCAAAAATCGCCGCATAAACGCCGTGTTCCCGTTCCCGAAAAGCTTACGGAATGTACGGCATGTCCGAAGTATAAAGGCTGTATGACCGATATCGTATGCCATACTTCGCCCGTTGAGAATGCGATAAAAATATTCGACTGCGGCAGCCTGCTCTCACCTGTTCGTGCAAGGGATCTGTCTGCGGCAGAGCTGAAAGCCGAAAGCAGAAACGCCGCAAATGATCCCGAAGACTTTTTTGAGTACATAATGTTTGCTTGGGGCAACTGTCAGGCAGGCGATCGGTTAGTTAACGAAAGAATGCTCGGTCGATTCCCGACAGAAGAAGAACTCGGCGCAGGCTTCACACAGGGCGTCAGGTTTTACTTCAAATACGACAAGCTTGCACAGCACCCCGACGTTGTTTTTGAAGGTGTTCTGCCTATGAAAGTAAAAAACGAAGTAGTGCTTTGTGATTATGTTTATGCGGTCGTAGTTTCCACAAAGCACAAAGAGCTTGTGGAAAAGCATATTTCCGAAGATATAAAAGACAAGGTATACTATCTTGATCCGGGTGACAAAGATATATGGCAGTGGTCTGAAAGCGTGTATGATTTTGTAAAATCGATTTGATTAGCCAAGATCAACCTGAATAAAACTATTGCATTTCAATAAAATATCTGTTATAATAAGTAAAATTGTATATTTTTACAAAAGAAAGGACTAATTGACATGGCAAATCCTATCGTTACATTTGAAATGGAAAACGGCAAGGTGTTCAAGGCTGAGCTTTACCCCGAGGTTGCTCCCAACACCGTTAATAATTTTATCTCCCTCATCAACAAGGGCTTTTACAACGGACTTACATTTCACAGAGTTATTGAGGGCTTCATGATCCAGGGTGGCTGCCCCACAGGTACAGGCACAGGCGGCCCGGGCTACGGCATCAAGGGCGAATTTGCTATAAACGGCTTTAAGAACGATCTCGTTCACGATGCAGGCGTTCTTTCAATGGCTCGTGCGATGGATCCCGATTCCGCAGGCTCGCAGTTCTTCGTAATGCACAAGAAAGCTCCTCACCTTGACGGTCAGTACGCTGCTTTCGGCAAAGTGACCGAGGGCATGGACGTTGTAAACGAGATCGCAGAATGTGCGACCGATTTCAGAGACAAGCCCGTACAGCCGCAGGTAATGAAGAGCGTAACGGTAGACACATTCGGCGTTAACTATCCCGAGCCGGAGAAGTGCTGATATAATGCTCGATAATGAGTATCTGCCTATCGACAAAATTTAAAATCAATAAAAAAGCACCGCAGAACGATTTGTTCTGCGGTGCTTTTTTGACGTTTCAGTTGTTCTGTTCGCTGACCGGTTCTGTTGCAAGCTCTGCTGTTTTTGCTGTTTCATCACTGCCTTTTATCATCGACACAGCCGCATTACCTGCGGCTGCGATACCTGCTGCTGCAGCGGCAGCCGTTTCGGGTTTTGCTGAAAAGCGAACGTACTGAATGATTCGCCAGACATCAAGCGCAAATCCACCGAAGAACAATACTATCGCAAAAACGGCCATCAGCGTTTCGGGAAGTCCGATCGTTGAAATAATAAGACCGCCTACAATTAATACGATCCCTCCGAATATCCAGTTGCCTACTCTGTGTGAAATAAATATGTAGAGCGACAAAGCTGAATACAACATCACAAACAGAAGCAGTGAATCCCAAAACCCCATATCGGTACCCGAATTGTGCATAGCGATCGGGATTATCGCTGCAATAACAGCTTTGATCGGCATAGATATCAGAAATTCTTTTAGTTCCTGCTTCTTTATTATTCTTTCCTGTTCTGTCATAACGCAAACTCCTTTTCTAACATCAAAACTCTTTACTGACTAAGCTTTTTGGAGAATCCCTGCTCTGTAAGCGTAAAGCTGTCAAGATACTGGTTTATCACTTCAGATTTAAATACATCCTCACCTGCATACAGTTTACTTCCGAGTTTTACCATGTCGATAGAGAAATTGATCTCTCCGTCCTTATTCTTAACTATATTTGATACATAGAGATAACCTATCGCATTCGTTACATCAACCTTATCATTGCCAATGTAATTCTTTTTTACGCCTTTCATATCTATAGTGAATGTCAGATAAAGACCGTTTTCCTTCAACGGGCAGTCAAATGCGAAATACGAGTCAAGACCATCTTTCAGGCTAAGAAAATACGCATTTGCAAAATTCGGGTTTTCATATTTATCTACACGACTGGAAGTAATGTAGTTAAGGCTGTTTGCTTCATCATTATACTGCGGAGCATTTCCTTTTCCTATGATCTTCGCTTTTACAATATCACTGCACTGAGCTGCAATCTTATCGAGAGTTGCGTCGTCAATGTCCTCATACTTTGTAATATACTCATCTACATTACCGACCTTCACCGTTGTTGAAGTTTCCGTAAGCTCAAAGCCTTCATCTTCCCAGCTATAAGGCGCAGAAGCGGTTATTTTTACTTCCTGACCTTTTTTGAATTCGGCATCATACGAATACTCTTTATCCAAAGTGTATTCAACGCTTGAAAGCGGATCGCTCTCGGGAAGAGTATTTCTGATCTGAACACTTGCTCTCGGAGATGTGCCCGTAAACTCTACATAAACACCTTCTCCGGAAGTTACGTTGAATTTAGCAGCATCAAAAGGATCGACCTTCGTTACTTCTTTCAAGCCGCTGACAGTAAACTCTATCGGATCAGTACCGATAAACTTTATACCGTCATTCTTTACCGCTTCATTTGAAGCAGTGATATTAACAGTTACCTTATCGCCGTTTGAAAGACCGTCTTCTTTATCAAGCTCAAAATCAACATTCTTGCACACAAGATAAACTTTTTCTTCCGCCTCTAATATTGATTCCTTGCCTGTTAAAACAGCATCTTTAACAGCGCTCTCTAATCCGTCATAAGAGAGATTTGCTTCGCCCTTGCCGTCAAGGCCTTTAAAAGTTACAGTAACATACTGCGATACATCAACGCTCTTTGTTCCGCACCCGGCAAGCAGAAAGCTTACCGCACAAACAGCGATCAACAGCAAAACATACTTCCTCATTTTCATTGACTTACACCCTTTCTTCATATGTACCAAAATTGATTACTCGGACAAAGCAAAAGCAATGTCACAGACTTATTATATTACGAGAGTCGAAAAATGTCAACAAAAAAAAAAAAAAAAAAAAGACCGCATATTTGTCATAAGTGCACAGCACAGTTGTTTACACCATTTAAATATTGATTAATTTGATTACCCTTATTTCACACAAACAACACAAAACGGATCATAAAAAAATGGCAGCCGAAAATCGACTGCCAATACAATAATATATGATAGATTTAGAAACGGACAACGCTCCGCTCAAAGCACAATAAGCTCCTTCGGCAGCGTTGCAAAGTTCTCATAGCCGTCATGCGTTACAGCGACCATATCCTCTATGCGGACGCCGAATTTGCCCGGGAGATATATGCCCGGCTCTACCGTTATGACCATGCCGCCGCTCAGGATCGTTTCGCCTCTTAACGAAACGAAAGGCTCTTCGTGAATATCAAGACCTACGCCGTGACCTGTGGAGTGTCTGAAATACTCGCCGTAACCTGCGTCTTCAATGATAGTGCGTGCCGTGCGGTCTATATCGGAAGCTTTTACGCCTGCCTTGACCTTTTCAAGCGCCGTAAGCTGCGCTTTGAGAACGGTGTCGTAAACCTTTTTCTGCTCGTCGCTCACATGACCTACTGCGTATGTTCTCGTCATGTCGCTGTGGTATCCGTCGTAAAGTGCGCCGATATCAAACGTTACGAAATCGCCGTCCTGAACCTCAACATCACCGGGAACACCGTGCGGCATAGAAGTTTTCTTTCCGGTGATCGTGATAAGGTCGAACGATACGCCCGAAGCGCCCTTTCTGCGCATAAGGTATTCAAGCTCAAATGCAAGCTCAGACTCCTTTACGCCGGGCTTTACCATGTTCAGAAGCTCCGTCAGCGCCTCTTCGGTTATCTGCTGCGCCTTGCGCATTTTCTCGATCTCGGCTTTCGATTTTACGATACGCTGCACCGAAATAAGCTTGTCGAGCCTGTCGTTTACAGCTACCTTGCAGCCCGTTGTCTCGATCTTTGATTCGAGCAGCTTCATGCTGCCGACCGTCATTGAGTTCGATTCAATGAGAAGATCACATATCCCGTAACGCTCTATAAGCTCGTTTATGGTGTCGTAATATCTGCTGTAAACGATGACCTCGGCATTCGTTACGCTGTTCTGAGCCGCCTCGCCGTAGCGGAAATCTACGAGCAGATACGCCTTATCACGGGTGATAAATAGCGTTCCCTCGCTGTTCGGAAACTCGGTAAGATAGCGGATATTTGTCTCGCTCGTAACGAGCGCCGCCTCTTTGCCGGTGGGAGAAAGCTTTGAAGCAAGCTTTTTCATTTTGATATATTTCTGGAATTTTTCAAGCTCTCCCGAAGCAGCCATTTATTTTCCCTCGCTTTCAAATATATCATGAAGCGCTTCAAGAGCAAGTCTGTAGCTGTACTTGCCGAAGCCGCTTATCTGACCCTTGCATACTGCACCGATAACGGTAGTGTGGCGGAACTCGTCACGGGCATGAACATTCGACATATGCACCTCGATAGTCGGGATATGCTCGATGCATGCGATGGCGTCTCTGATGGCGTAGCTGTAGTGCGTGTAAGCGCCTGCGTTGATAATAACGCCGTCCTTTGTGTCGAAAACCGAATGGAGCTTCGATACAATCTCGCCCTCGATGTTGCTCTGATATATCTCGATATCAAAACCGAGCGCCTCAGCCCAGCCTTTAACGTCCTCGTTTATGCTGTCGGCAGTCTCCGCCCCGTAAATATTCTTCTCCCTCTTGCCCACCATGTTAAGGTTGGGACCGAGGAGAAAGAGGATCTTTTTTTTCATTAAAAAACACTCCTTGCAATTGACAATTGATAATTGACAATGGACAATTTCGGAGTCGCTTCGCTCCTGTTTTTTTTATTAGTGTTTTCAGAAAATATAGTTTAGCTTTGAAAAACTAATACGAATCAACTCGGCGAAGCCGAGTTCCTTAATTCCACTTTCCACATTAATTGTCAATTATCCATTGTCAATTTTCAATTAAAAAAAAGGTACGGGCAGTCTGTTGACCGCCCGCACCTGAATTTTCGGACTTATGTATAAGCCTATTACTTATACTTACGTTTACGAGCTGCCTCGGACTTCTTCTTACGCTTTACCGAAGGCTTCTCGTAAGCTTCTCTTTTACGAACCTCAGCGATAACGCCTGCTTTTGCACACGATCTCTTAAATCTTCTGAGCGCACTCTCAAGAGACTCATTATCCTTAACTCTGATCTCAGCCATTTATTTTCCCTCCTTACCAAACGCCGTCCCGCAAGGTTTGGCGCTGTTCTCAAACGCAGCGATATAATCGCCGGGCAGCACGTACTCGAATAAGTATTTATCACACCTGCATTCGAGCCAATGTTACCGACAGGGCTTTAGAAAAGCACCTGATGCGCAGGAGTTATTTGCACAAACTGCATTATTCATTTTACATCATAAAAGCAATTTTGTCAATAGGTTTTTCAAAAAAATACCCAAATATAGTAATTTTTTTCTTCTGCGGATAAAAAACTTTGTAGATTTGCCCCGATAAAAACAATCCGATTATAAAATCAAAGCTCAATCTCGACAACTTCGCCTTTTTCAAGCGACGCCTTAACGTCGATTATCCTCTGATTAGCCGAACCTCTGAAGCGAAGCTCAAGCGAGCGTTTGTCTATCTCAAATTTTCCGTCGATCAGATAATCGGTCTGCTCAAGAAGCTGCATTCTTTCGGGAAACTTTTCGGAGCTTTCAAGAAGCTCTTCAAATGTGAAGCCCGTATACGTCACGATGTTCAGCCCTCGCTTGTGTATTTCCTGCCCGAGCTGCGCTAAAGCCTCGCTTTGCATGAACGGCTCACCGCCCGAAAACGTTACTCCCTGCAAAAGCGGATCCTGATCTATCGCTTTCAAGATATTTTCCGGGTGACTTATGTAGCCGCCGGCGAAATCGTGCGTCTGCGGATTATGGCAGCCCTCACAATTGTGCGGACACCCCTGTGTGAATATCGTCATTCTCATCCCCGGACCATCAACGATAGATTCCCTGATAACTCCGGCGAGACGTAGATCTTTCATTGTTTTGTAACACCAACTTTAAAATAATTGACAATGGATAATTGATAATTGACAATTGTGGAACTCGGCTTCGCCGAGTTGTTTTAATAATTGTAAGATTCCTATGATCAAAAAACTATAGTAAAAAACAAGCACGCAGTGCTTCCGAAATTATCAATTGTCAATTGTCAATTGTCCATTGATCAGACCGCTCTCGGTGTGGCGTCGTTTACTGCGGAAGCAAATATAACGAGGGCGCTTTCGCCGTCTTTTGCTTTTATGAGCTTGTAAACGATGCGGATAGATGCGGCGGCTATCTTTACGGAGAGAATACTCTCGTTGCCGCTTTCGGCAGCTACCTTGCCTACGCCGCCCTCCGAAAGCTTGAACGGGTTTTCTCTGATCTTGAGAACTGCGGCACGTATGAGTGCCCTTTCGTGGTCGTTGAACATCGTCATATCATCGACGAAATCACGAACGTAGCGAACCTTTATATTCATTCAAAATCCACCCCCACAAACAACTGCTCTATAAGAGGCGGAGCATCTGTCTTTCTGTAGAACTCCTCATCGGTGAGCAGATTCTTCGGGTTCACCCCGTCAAGGCGCAGTGCAGCAGCTGCTACAGCCTTCATCTCGTTAAGCTCGTCCAGAAGAGCGATATACTCATCGGGAGCCATAAGCACGCACTCGGGAATGTTGTTTTTGATAACAACCTTAGTGCCCGAAGCTCTTACGTCTTCAAATATCTGACCTGCGTAGCCTTTATTGAGCTGCGAGATCGAGACAGTATTTTCAATAGCGTTTCTTACCTTAGCCATAATTCGCCCTCTTTCACTTTTCCGTCCAACTGTTCAGACCGCACAGGCACGAAAGAAAGCCCGCACCCGAAGCAGCCATACCGAAATATGTGCTTATAGTATCTTCTTCGAGGACATTAAAAACAATAGCGGTGATCGTAAGGCCGAAAGCGATCACAAGAAAAGCGATCGCAATTATATAATTCTTTTTCATCACTAAACACCTCACAGCGAAGATTGCGACATGAGTCTTATTTATTATATACCATTTCCCCGAATAATGCAACCGTGAGATAAACAAAAGCAGGCAGCGTCCGGAAAATCTGCTTCTGCAAAAACACAGTTTCCGACATTCTCCATTCCACCTTTCGGCAAGCAAAATGAGCTGTCACCCTTCATGCGACACATAGCCCTGATTCACAAGCGTTTTCCTGTGTTCGCTTATAACATGGCGTATCGTCTTTTCCGATATGTTGTACTTCTTTGAAAGCTCCGTTACACGGCGCTCCATGTGATCGAGAAGCACATGGTCGCTTATCGGAGATATGCCGTCCCAGAGGTGGGCGTATTCTTCGGATGCTTCGGCGCTGTCTTTGTCTATCGCCTTTGCCTTGCGCAGTATCTTCTTCGTGTACAGTTCAAGATACTTCTCTGCGTCCTTTCCGAATGCCCACTCAAACTCCTGCAATATCGCCGTGTCGTCCGTCACCGTTTTTGCTTCATAATTGCCGCACAGCTCATACGGCCTATAATACCCTACTGCCGCAAGTGCGTCCGTTATCGTCTTTCTCACGCCGCCCGATTCTATTATAAATCCAAGCCCGTATGTCCGAAGCTCCTCATTCACCCTTGACGAATGCTCCGCAAGGAATAATTTAATACTGCGCTTTTGCAGCTTTCTGTAGAGCGTTCCGAGAGCTTCCGCACCTGTTGAATCAAGACTTCCTATTCCGCCTGCATCTACAATGACATATTTTGTGCCGCTTGAAACAGAGTCCTCTATCTCGCTTGTAAAGCGTGACACATTCGCAAAAAAGAGGTTGCCGCCGAAGTGATAGATAACAACGTTCTTTATCGGGCGAGCCTTTGCGTATGTAGCAAGATCGTAGAAATGATTTCTCCCCGGTATAACGCCGAGAAACGATGTCGGCGGTCTGCTTATTCTGATAACGACATTCAGAAACGAGAGTATCACGCCGATAACTACGCCGTAGATCGTGCCGAAAATCAGCACTCCGGCAAAAGCCGCCATGAATATCCAAAATTCCTTTTTGCTGCTTTTGAAAAGCTTTCCGGCAAGCGAAAATTCGGTGCCGCTCCACAATGCGCACACAACTATAGACGTCAGCACAGGCACAGGAAGATAGCTTATCATGCCTGTTGCGAACATCAGTATAAGGAACATGACGCCTGCCGCCGTGAGCGATGTGAGCTGACTTCTGCCCTTGAACTGATCGTTCATCGATGTTCTCGAAACGCTGCCGTTCACAGGGCAGACCCCGATAAACGCAGCTGCTGTATTGCAGACGGAAAACGCAAGAAGCTCGCTGTTGTCGTCGATCCTGTAATCGTTTTTCATAGCGAAATTCTGCTCCGCAAGCAGCGTTTCCGAAGCTATGACAACGGCAATGGTGAAACCTGCTGTAATACCCGTGTAGCACCGTTCAAGCGTAAATAACGGCACGATAAACTCGCCTGCGCCTCTTTCGACAGACGGCAGAAGCTTTATTGAAAACCGTGAACAGATATCCGTAAAATACTGCACGCCTGCCGCCAAAGTCATCACGACAGCCGACATAGGAAATTTCGGCGCAAGTTTTTTTGAAAGCAGTATCACAAATATACACACCGCCGCCGTGACGAGTGACGGCGCATTGAAGCTTTCTTGAAATTCATGCGCTATATGCGGCAAAAGCTCTTTTATCTCCCCCACGCCGGACTGACCGCCGAAAAGCTTAGGCGTTTGCATAAGAATAATCGTTGTGCATATGCCCGTTATAAAGCCGCCCATTACGGGCGACGAAACGAAGCGTGTGAGCGTGCCGAATTTCAGCAGATAAAACAGCAGCAGCCATATGCCGACAAAAAATGTTATCACCGGCACAAGCGCCATTGCTTCCGCTGACGCATACGCTATTCCGAGTGAAGCGAGCGTTCCCCCGACAAGAGCGGCAGGAGCTGCGTCAACTCCGAAAATATACTGCGGCGAAGATGAAAACAGGCCAAACAGAAGCACGGGAAGCACCGAGCCGTAAAGCCCGTACTGCGGCGGCAGCCCTGCTATCTGAGCGTAGCCCATAGAGATCGGGATAGACACAAGTGCAATGATGACGCCGCTTATCATATCCGTGACGATGGTATTCTTTTTTGCATTTCTAAGCCCTTTTAGCATTTTTATACCTCTTATATTCTTCAAAGCCGTAACGTCATATCACATTGTTCGTTCGGTGAATAGTGTAAGTTTATAAGACCGGTAGCGAAGCGACTCCGCAATTTTCTATTTTTAATTTTCAAGCGATACGGCGCTGCGTGCTTCCGTTATCGCATCAGCAAGAACAATGTCCTCGGGCGTAGTTATCTTTATATTGTTGTAGTCGCCTGCGGTAATCTTTACTGTGCCGCCGTAAAGCTCTATAAGGCGGCAGTCATCGGTGCAGATGATACCCTTTTCCTCGGCGCTTGCAAAAGCTTTCAGATAAAGGCTCTTTACGAACACCTGCGGAGTCTGCACGGCAAAAAGCTCGTCTCTCGGCGGAGTATCGCAAACAACGCCGTCACGGGCGATCTTTATCGTATCTTTAACGGGCACAGCAAGCGTTGCGCAGCCGTATTTATCACCGTCTTGCGTGACCTGCATAATCAGGTTCGGCGTGACAAAAGGGCGTGCGCCGTCGTGAACAACGATGATCTCGGCACGCTCGTCACAAGCATCAACGCCGTTTTTAACGGAGATCTGTCTTTCCGCTCCGCCCTTTGCAAAGCGTATCGGCTTTGTTTTCGGCGCATTTTCAAACAGCTTCGAGAAATCCTCCGTAAGCTCCACGGGACATACGATAATTATTTCATCGGTAACGCCGTCGTTCATAAAAGCATTCACGGTGCGCTCAAGAACCGTCATACCGCCGAAGGAAAGAAGCTGCTTGCTCTTCCCCGCAGCGCCCTTCATACGTGACGAAGCCCCCGCCGCACAGATCACGGCGGAAGTAAACTTTTCATTTACCATACGCTGATACTCCTCTTTTTAATTGACAATTGCGGAAGCACTTCGTGCTTGTTTTATATTAGTGTTTTCAAATTTGACAATTATTCTCGGCAGCGAATAAAGTGTATTCTTGTGAAAACTACTATGATCCAACTCGCCGCAGGCGAGTTCCGAAATTGTCCATTGTCCATTGTCAATTGTCAATTATCAATCGTCTTGAGATTTTTTCCAGAACGTCCAGTGCGAGCCGTTTCCGTAGCCTATTTTCTCGTAGAACGGGTCTTCACCGCCGGACATGTGAGTTGCGCCTAAAGCTTTCATTCTGCGGTAGTGTTCGCTCAATGCGGCAGCCGCAAGGCCTTTTCTTCTGTGTTCGGGGGCTGTGCAGAGCGGCTCCATGTACGCAAATTTATTTTCGGGAACCCACCACATTCCGGAGTAGCACACATACTCTTCGTTTTCATCGGCTATGATGATCCCGTACTCATGCGTCGAATGCGGTGACGGCGACATCATCGGGCCGAGAACGCCCTTATACGATTTTGCCGCAGACCACTCATAAGAATTATCCTCTTTATCCCATCCGTCAAAGCTGCCTTCATTGTCAAAGCCGACCCAGCACAGCTTAGCAAGTTTGAAAACATCGGTATCTTTGAAATCAACAAAATGATACCCCTCGGGCAGCTTGTAATCCAGTTCGTTCTCGAAATCTATCTCTCTGTTTTCAAATTCGTATACCATCTTAAAGCCACGCTTTGCGGCGGCTTCTTTAAGGTACTCCTGCCCGTCAAGCAGGATAAGCTGCTGTTTGTTATCGAAATGCGGCATAGTTGTCTGCGCATATTCGATAAGCTCATCTGCAAGGAACTCATAGCCCTTGCGGACATTAAAATAAATATCGGTTATCGGGTTCTCATAATAGACAAAAGCCACGACCTTATCGCCGTCAAACCAAATCCTGTCTAAAAATGTATATGTAAGATCCATCAGCGATGACTGAACGGCATGCTCAAAGAAAGGCGCCGCCATACCGCTGCGTGAGCCACGCTCGTATGTTTCCGTCATAAAATTCCACACAAGATCCATATCCGATAACAGCTGAAACTGTTTTGTTGTAATGCTCACTATCTTTCTCCTTTATTTAAACAGATCCATCACATACGCCGCAATAAGATCAACGCCGGCAACACAGAGATAGATCATGACCAAAAACGCAAGTATCGACACGATCTTTACTACGATCCTTTTTCCCTCCGGCATCTCTTCCCACTGCGGATCGTCGGGCAGATCGAGTTTATCGTACCATTCGGGCTTTTCTGCAAGACCCGCCTTTTCGAGTGCGTCAAGACCTTTCTTCAAAAATACGAGCGGTATCGTAAAAAGCGCATCTCTGCCTATCCTGCCGATAGATGCGGAGTAGCCCGATGTCTCTGTGATAGAATACGGTATATCTGCTTTGAACAAGCACTCGGCTATCGCTTCTCTTTTTTCGCCGTTGTCCGCTATGAGCGCAACAGGCGAATCGTTATCATATTTTTTCCTGAATTTCTTGCCGCATTCGCAGCGTTCGTTATCTGTAAAAAACACTCGTTTGCATTTCGAGCAATACTTCATATCCATTCTATTTACCTCATTCACCGCTGCTGCCGAAGCCGCCGTTTCTTATGTTTTCGGCATTGTCGCCCTCTGCTATTCCGAACGGCAGCAAAACACCCTGACAGATCGCATTGCCACGCTTGATCGAAATATCCTTGCCAAGCGAGCTGTCGTTGACAAGCTTCACCATGATATGGCCCTCGTTATCGGAATAATAGTAGTCCTGATCTATAATTCCGACTGTATTTGCAAGGCGCAGCCCCGTTTTGAAGCCCATTCCGCTTCGGGGATACAGACTAAGCACCCAGCCCTCCTGCATCTTGCAGCGGATACCCGTAGGGAAAACGCAGGCGCCGCCTTTTTTCAGATCGACGTCAAACGCCGAAAAAAAGTCATACCCTGCCGAGCCTTTTGTAGCTCTGCGTGGCAGGCGTATCTCTTCGTAAGCGGTGATTATCTTATCGGTATTCTTGATCCCGAGCGATATACAAGCTTCCTTGAAAGCCACGAAGCTTACCTTTTCAAAACGTGCTATAGTCTGCATACACATTCCTCTTTTCATTTTATCATAACTTGGTAAAACCACAAGGCAACACCGCATAAAGTTTTCGCCAAGCCTTTTTCAAAAGGCTTGCAGGGTGCAGGGACGGAGTCCCGCCCGCCGGAGGCAGAGTTACGCCCTTTTAGAGGTGAATTTTTAAAACAGTCCGGTGGACTGTTTTAAAAAGAGGGGCATTTTGGCAGAAAATGCCCCTAAGCAGCGGCTTGCACAAAGGTTCACTCGCCGCCCCAAGGCGACGTTAAAGCCTTAATACGATTTTCCACTAAATCATAATTATTTTACCACAATCCGACAGAATAAACAATAGTAAGATGAAGATGTACAGCCAAAATCGCCTTTTCTCATTTTGACAAATAGATTAGAGTATGGTATTATAAGGAAGCAACATTCTTTCGCTGTATGCCGTTTGATCGGCTCGGCGAATACTTTTATAATGCTTTGACAGCTCTTTTACGGAGGTTTGACTATGCGTAAAATTTTAGCTGTGTGGGCGGCTAAGGCTGCGGCAACGGCTTCACGTATGCTCGGCAAAAACGGAAGCTCCACACCGGGTACTATCGCACTTAAAATATGCCCCGATATACTCACCCGTCTTTCGGGAGATATCAGCAAAGATATCGTTGCCGTGTGGGGCACTAACGGCAAGACTACCACAAACAACATGATACTCACAGTGCTTGAAAATCAGGGCAGCACCGTTGTATGCAACAAAGTAGGTTCCAATATGCTTTCCGGTGTTGTTGCGGCTTTCATCAACTACGCCACACTTTCCGGCAAGGTAAAAGCGGACTATGCCTGTCTTGAAATGGACGAAGCATACGCACGTATCATTCTTAAATACATCACCCCCACAAAGATCGTTATAACAAATCTTTTCAGAGATCAGATGGACCGCTACGGCGAGATAGACACAACGATAAAGTACATTCAGGAAGCACTCGGCAAAGCTGAGGATTCTCTTCTTGTGTTAAACGGCGACGATCCTCTTACGGCTTCTCTCGGTCTTGAACATAAGAATACTGTTTACTACGGTATCTCCGAAAACCTCGGACTCAACCTCAACGAAACGAGAGAAGGCCGCTACTGCCGTGTTTGCGGAAACGAGCTTAAATATGAGTTCTATCAGTACGGACAGCTCGGAAAATACCGCTGCGACAAGTGCGGCTTCAAACGCCCCGTACCTCAGTACGACGGAAGCAATATCACCTCTGATGATTACGTTTCGTTCGACGTCAAGGGCGCTCATGTCGATCTTCCCTGCAAGGGCATTTACAACATCTACAACGCTCTTGCGGCGTATGCGTTTGCAGATTCCTGCGGCATAGAAACGAAGAAGATCGTTGACGGTCTGCAAAAATACAAGGGTCAGTCGGGTCGAATGGAAGAGTTCACCATCAAAGGAAAACTCGTTGTATTCAACCTTGCAAAGAACCCTGCAAGCTTCAACAGAAGCATCAGCAACGTACTTGCCGAAAAGCGTACTAAAGACGTTGTTATCGGCATAAACGACAACGACCCCGACGGCAACGATGTTTCGTGGCTTTGGGACGTTGACTTTGAACAGCTCAAAGACAGTTCCGTTAAAAGCTGCACCACAACGGGCATCCGTGCAAAGGATATGACAGTCCGCCTGAAATACTGCGACATTCCCGAAAAAGAGATAACCACTCTTGAAAACACGAAGCAGGCTATCATGAACGCCGTAAACGGAAGCGGTGAGCGTGTGTACATCGTTGTAAACTACACGCTGCTCTTCTCCACCAAAAAGGTGCTTCAGGAGCTTGAGGAAGAATACAAGGAGGGCGACGCATAATGAAACTCAGAATAGCTCACCTTTACCCCGATCTGCTCAATCTTTACGGCGACATCGGAAACATCACGACAATAACGAAGCGCTGCACATGGCGTGGCATTGAGATCGAAACGGATCAGATATACGGAAACGAGCCGATACACTTTACCGACTACGATCTTGTTTTTCTCGGCGGCGGCTCTGACAGAGAGCAGCTTCTCGTGCGTGACAAGCTCATCAAGATGAAAAACGAGATCACGTCATACGTAGACAACGGCGGCGTACTCGTTGCAGTATGCGGCGGATACCAGCTTCTCGGCAGCTACTACAAGCTCAAAGACGAAACGATCGAAGGTCTTGAGATACTGAATATTCAGACAGAGATAGGCGAAGGCAGACTTATCGGCGACGTTGTTATCGAGAACGAACAGTTCGGAACTATAGTCGGCTTTGAAAATCACGGCGGCAGAACGTTCATCAACGATCACACACCGCTCGGCAAGGTAGTTCACGGCTACGGCAACAACGGCAAAGACGGCGCAGAGGGCGTTATATACAAGAACGTTATCGCAACGTACCTGCACGGCTCGCTGCTGCCGAAAAACCCCGTACTGTGCGACCATATCATCAAGCTGATGCTCGAACAAAGAGGCGCATCTACAGAACTTGCCCCCCTCGACGACACAGCCGAACTTACCGCTCACAAGTACATCGTTGATCGGTTCACAAAAAAATAACAACACCAAAAAACGGGAGTATTCAGACTATTGAAATGCTCCCGCTTTTTAAATTGACAATTGACAATGGACAATGGACAATTGCGGAACTCGCCTGCGGCGAGTTGGATTATATTAGTTTTTGAAAAAACAAACTTTGTTTGCTGCTATAGATTTAAGGAACCACTGAATAAATCATGCCCTACGGGCTAAGCACCCATCTTGCTTGCATCTTTTTGTCATATTGCACTCAACTCCCTTGAAATACGTCAGGCGGGTATGCACCCGCTTGCAGAACGCACTTAAAGAATTCCGTCTGCGGACACTGTCCGCAAATCTGACGGCGCAATATGGGCACTCGATTTAATCAGTGCTTCCTTAATTCTTAAGTTCGAATAAACTAATATATAATCAAGCACGAAGTGCTTCCATAATTGTCAATTATCCATTGTCAATTGTCAATTAATTATGTGATTATGCTTTACACACAAAAAAAGCGTCTCAATATCGAGACGCTTTTTTATATAAACGAACTTAGAACGTCGTCGTTCTCGGAAGCTTGATATTCTTCCAGGATTTGAGATTACATTGACCGAAGTCGTTGAAGCCGGTCGCTACTACGGAGCCGTTCCACTTCAAACCTACCGTTGAGCGGTAGTAGGTGTAGATCTCCATAACGTTATCCCAGCCTCTTGTATTGCACTGGCCGTGCTCGTTGCTGCCGCACGCCACTACGGTGCCGTCGGCGTGAAGTCCGACAGTATGATCGGAGCTTGCATAGATAGATGTAATGTTTCTCCATGCCTTTACTTCGCACTGGCCGTACTGATTGTTGCCCGTTGCAAGCACCATACCGTTAGCCACAAGACCTACAGTATGAACGTAGCTCGTGCAGATAGCCGAAACTTTCGTCCACAAACGAACGTCACACTGTCCGTACTGGTTGTCGCCTACCGCAACTACAGTTCCGTCAACACGAAGTCCGACAGTATGGTTGCGGCTTGCGGAGATAGCTATGATCTTCGTCCAGCCCTTAACGTCGCACTGACCGTATGTGTTGTCGCCGACAGCGGAAACCGTGCCGTTTGCGTGAAGTCCTACAGTGTGGCTTGCACCTACGCTGATCGAAACGACGTTTCGCCATGTGCGGACATCGCACTGGCCGCAGCTGTTGTCGCCTGCAGCAACTACAGAGCCGTCGCTCTTAAGACCTATCGTGTAATTTTCGCCCGTATAGATCTGAACAACGTTCTTCCAGCCCTCTGTAATGCACTCGCCGTGATCGTTGTTGCCGCATGCCACTACTGTGCCGTCGCCGAGCAGACCAACGAAATGACGTGAAAGAGCGTGCTCGCTGCCTATAGCTATAGACGAAAGGTTATTCCATGATTTCATCGAGGCAATATCATTCTTGATGGCTTTTTTGACCTCATCGGGATGCTTGCCGAAATCGATCTTTTCTTTTGTTATCTTGGGAAGCGACATCTTGAAGCCGCCTGAGAACGACAGATCGCCGTTTTGCTTTATGCCCATGATGTACAGGTAATTGATGGCAATGCTGCTCGTTTTCGCCGTAAGCGAAAGCGGGAACATACCGTCGTCCTGCGAAACGGGAGCTTTGATAACAACATCTCTTGCGCCTCTCTGTCTGTTCGGAGAGTACGGAGAGCGGTTTGAAGCGTATCCCGGAGGAGGCACCTGATAACCCGTTGCAGGTCCCGGCATAGGCAGTATCGTCTGAGCGCCCGGTATCGGCTGACCCGTTACCACAGGCGGAACGGGGAACTGCTGCGGCGAAAAAGCCACAGGCGCCGCCGTTGCTACCGGTGCATTTTCCAGGCGGTACATAAAGCCGTCGATAGTTTTGCAGCGCTTCTTGTAGTTCGGCTGCAAAGCGTAAACGAGAGCGTCAACAACGTTCGGAGGCACTGCGCCGGAATTTCTCATAGCGTGAAGCTGCGGGAAATTCTCATAAACATCGTAGCTTTTCGCCTCGGGAGGTATCTCGCCCGTGAGCGCATCGTAGATAGTAGCGGCAAGTGCATAAACATCGGTGTACGTGCCGTCTGTTTCTATCGATACCTTCTGCTCAGGCGGTGAGAAGCCCGGTGTGAACGCCGACTCAACGAGTGCGGAGTTCTGCGTTGTTCTTGCAAGACCGAAGTCGATAAGAACAAACTCCTCCGAATACTCGTGCGCACGCCTTATCATGATATTCTGCGGCTTGATGTCTCTGTGCAGAAGACCCTCACGATGAAGCGAAGCAAGGCACTGCATGAGCGGCTTCATCTTTGAGTAAAGATCGAACCATGTGTATTTGCCGATCGAGCATACTCTGTCATGAAGCGTTTTGCCGTTGATGTACTCCGTGATGATGTAAGCGGTGTTGTTCTCAAATATATAATCGTATACTTTTACGATGTTTGTAAATTTTTCGCCCTTTGAAAGGCTCAGGCACTCCTTTTGCGTCTTATAAACGATCTCTTCAAGTGAGACCATCTCAGCATCGTAAATGACCTTCAGAGGATTATCGACAGATGTATCGGTGCAGTCACGCTCAAAGATACCGCTGTAGAATGTCTCTTTGATGACGACACGCTTTTCAAGCTTCATGTCTCTGCCGACATATGTGATTCCAAAGCCGCCCGTACCTATGCTTCTGCCGACAAGGTATCGGCCGTCGCCTAAGAATGTTCCGGCAGGCAGCTCGTAATTCTCTGAAATATGTACATTGTACTCTTTTCCGCATTTCGGACAATATGGTTGAAGAGCGTCAGTAATTTGTGCCATACAATGATAGCAATAAACCATCTTTGTCATCGTCCTTTATACATAATTTGTACAGTTACGTCAATAAAATATAATTCCCGGATTATCAGTACGGCATACTCAGCGGATTCACCGCACCGTTTTCATCTATTTCGGCCTGACCGATGTACTTCAGTGCAGCGCCGCAGCCGTTTATCACACAATCTGCGGGGTAATCGGCGATATGAGCCTTAAGCTTGACCTGCTTTTCGATAAGCTTGTCAAAGCCGGAGATAAGGCAGCCGCCGCCCGTAAGGATGATACCGTCTTTATAAATGTCGCCTACAAGCTCGGGCGGTGTTTCTTCAAGCACGTCCCTCACCTGCTGCGCTATGATCGAAGCTGTTTCGGCAAGAGTTTCGTAAAGCTCGCTTGACGAAAGCTCTATAGCCTGCGGCAATCCCGTTACGGTGTTTCTTCCCTTAACGGTGCAGGTCTTGTCTTTTTCGGGCTTTATTACCGAGCCGACCTCGACCTTTGCGTATTCCGCAGTAACTTTGCCGATGATAAGGTTATACTTGCGGCGAACGTATTTTATGATCTCCTCGTCAAATGTGCCTCCGCCGAGCTTCATCGAACGTGAAACGGAAATATCTCCGAGGGAGATCACTGCTATATCGGTAGTGCCGCCGCCCATGTCAAGCACAAGCCTGCCGTGAGGGCTTCTTATATCAAGGCCTGCGCCGATAGCCGCCGCCTTTGAGGCTTCGATAAGGCTCACATTGCGAACACCGATAGAAAGTATCGAGTTTACAACGGCACGCTTTTCAACGTCCGTTATCTCGCCCGGAATGCAGGCAACGACACGGGGCTTTACGAGCCTGCTCATGTTAGCCTTGCCGAGCTGTATCCTTATCATGTTTTCAACAAGGTAGAAGTCGGAAATGACTCCGCCTACTATCGGCTCTATCGAGCTTAACCGCTGCGATGTTCTGCCGATCATATTATATGCTTCCTGCCCGACAGCAACTATTTCGTCGTTGTCGAGATTTATAGTAACAACGGAGGGCTCGTCAAGAAACTTGCCCTTACCTGCAATATATATCCTGGTATTGGATGTACCCAGGTCGATAGCTATATCCACACTCAATTTTATGCTTCCCTTCCATGCATACAGGTTTTCCCATACTTAATTATATTATAGCCTGTACCTTTTTGTCAATATATAATAAAATGATTATGATGTAAATGTTATATTTTTATTCGATTCAAACTAAAAATCATGTCGTCTTTTGGTCAATAATTACATCTAACCGCTCATAAAAACGCATAACAATACTTTAATATTATACTCACAAACTATTATTTGCGGCTGTTATGAATAAGATCACCATGCAAGAGTCAGGCAAACGACACTTTTTGCACCCGAATTCAACAGTTCTTCGGCACACGAATCGAGCGTTGCGCCTGTTGTGACAACGTCATCTATCAGAAGAATTCGTTTATCCTTCACATCATCGGGCAAGATCACCCGAAATAACCCCTTGACGTTCTCACGTCTTTCATCTTTGTTCAAGCTATGCTGAAACTGCTTTTTGCGTGTAAGCATGAGCGTCTGTCTGTTCGGAATGCCGGTGATCTTCGTTAATCTCTTCATTAAGAACATGACCTGATCGAAACGGCTGCCCGAATAATCCTTCTTTGCAGGCACGCCCGTGATAAGGTCTATATTATCCCTGCCTATATACTCCTCTATGATCCTTGTAAGAGTGAGCGCAAAAGATTTGCCTGACTGTTTTCTTCTGCGGTATTTGTAATCGAGTATCGCTTTCTGTGTGCTGTCGCCGTAGATAAACACCGACCAGCACACTGCCCCGCAGTCGAGCGGCGTTTTATGCGGCTCCGCTTCAAGAAGCTTTGCACACCTTTCGCACGACTCACGCACATCACCCGTCAGCTCACCGCAATACGGGCACATAGGCGGAAATATCAGGTCGTACAAAGTCATAATAAACACCCGCTAATCAATTGACAATTACGGAAGCACTTCGTGCTTGAAACAATTAAAAAAAGCGAACGAAGTGAGCATTTCCGCAATTTTCCATTTTCAATTTTCAATTATATAAAGTCTTCCGTTCTTTTTAACAGATCATCAAGCATCGTGTATCTTAAAGTGCGCTTGTTGTTTTCGACCATTTTTTCAAGCTCTCTCGGATCGCCTACAGCTATGAGCAGTTTTTTTGCTCTCGTGACCCCCGTGTAGAGCAGGTTTCTGTAAACAAGCTTTGACGGCACTCTCCACAACGGAAGTATCACAGCCTCAAACTCGTTGCCCTGGCTTTTGTGTATCGTGGTGCAGTAGGCAAGGTCAAGCTCTACTGCGTCGTCGTATGTGTATTTCGCATATTTGTCGTCAAAAATGACAGTGACCTCACGGCGGTGCTTGTTCACTTCGGAAAGCACGCCGATATCGCCGTTGAAAACGCCCTCGCCCATCGTGCCGTCCGTTTTGCTCCAGGGGATATTGTAATTGTTTTTCATCTGCATGACCTTGTCGCCCTCACGGAGCGTGCGGTCGTTTATTATAAGCTCAAACTTCTTTTCATCGGGAGGGTTAACGGCAGCCTGCAGCCTCTTGTTAACGCTCGCCGTACCGAGTGCGCCTATCTTTGACGGCGCAAGCACCTGTATATCGGTCATCAATGAATAACCGTAAGCTTTCGGAAGTCTCTTTTCACACAGATCAACAACAAGCTGTAAAGCGTCCTGCTCATTTTTTCGTTCAAGAAAGAAAAAGTCGCTGTCTGTTCTGCCAATTATCGGCATCTCGCCTTTGTTGATCTTGTGGGCGTTCTCGATTATGAGGCTTTGCATCGACTGACGAAAAACTTCGTTGAGAGCTACCGTCGGTATCACGCCCGAAGAGATCATATCGCCCAGAACATTTCCGGCGCCCACGCTCGGAAGCTGGTCGCTGTCTCCGACAAGTATGAGCCTGCACCCGAGAGGGAAAGCTCTCATGATGCTGTCGAGCAGCAGTGCGTCTATCATCGAGACTTCATCGAGAACAAGCGCTGTGCACGCAAGAGGATTCTGCTCGTTGCGGCGAAAAACAGAGCGCTCGTCGTCTGCCATCTCGGCTTCAAGAAGCCTGTGTATCGTCTTTGCCTCGCAGCCTGTGACCTCGCTCATTCGCTGGGCAGCCCTGCCTGTCGGCGCTGCAAGATAGACAGTTTCGCCGTTTTCTTTCAGTATCCTGATGATAGCCTTGAGCGTAGTCGTCTTGCCCGTTCCGGGGCCGCCCGTGAGTATGAGCAGGCCTTTATCGAGCGCCATGTGTATCGCAGTTTTTTGAAGCTCTGCGTAAGTTATGCCCTGTTCACGCTCGATCTCGGCTATCCTTGAGTCGATATTCTCTGTTTTCTGCGGCGGGAATTTCAGGAGCATGCCTATCCTTGAAGCGGCATACGTTTCCGCCTGATGAAACAGCGGAACGAAGATAAACTCCATCTCGTCGCTCTGCCTTACCTCGCTGCACAAAGCCGCTTCATTGATCATTGAAGTTATGACCGTTTCAACATCCTCCACGGAACACGAAACGAAGCGGGCGCACGTTTCGGAAAGCTTGAAGCGTGGCAGGCAGGTATAGCCGTTGTAGGCGTTGTGTTTTAATATATGTACAAGCGCCGCTCTTATCCTTAGCGAATCCTCCACAGTTCCGTCAAGCTTTGCAGCGATCTCATCGGCACGCTCGAACGAAAGCTGTATTCCCTCTTCACAGAGGATATACGGATTTATCTCTATCTGCTTCTGCGCCTGTGTGCCGAGCTTCTGCCAGATCTTCACAGCCTCTTCGGGGCGAATGTCGAACTTTGTCAGATATATGAGCAACTCACGGAAACCGAATGTTTTCCTGACCTGCTCGCTCAGCTCCTTTGCTTTTTCCTCGGAGATACCCTTGACCTTTGCAAGCTCCTCGGGGTTGTTTTCCATGATATCGAGCGTCTTGTCTCCGAACAGCGACACAAGCTTTCTTGCCATTGACGGGCCTATGCCTTTTATTGCACGGCTCGAAAGATATTTCAGTATCGCTTCCTCTGTAGACGGCGCACAGCGCTCGTAAGCTGTAACGGAAAGCTGCTCGCCGTAGCTCGGATGCTCCTTGACTACACCGGTAAGATTCACCTCGTCGCCGACGTCAAGTTCCGGCATGATCCCGACAGCGCAGATGTAGTCGCTGCCGTCGTCAACATTAAGCACGGTATAACCGTTTTTGTCGTTTCGGAAAACGATATTATCAACGATACCGCTGACCGTACAAGACTCTTCCCCCATGATACCACCCAATAAACAAAGTTATATATATTATAACATAACCCCGACAAAAAATCTCGTTTTTTGTAAAAATTTAAAAATAATTCACAGTCGGTATCAAATGGAAAATTGAAAGTGGAAAATGCAAAATTTCGGAGTCGCTTCGCTCCTGTTTCTTAATGTGGAATGTGGAAAGTGGAAAGTGGAATGAAGGAACTCGCCTGCGGCGAGTTGATTTGTATTAGTTTTTGCAAAACTTAGGGAACCACTGAATAAATCACGCCCTACGGGCTGAGCACCCATCTTGCTTGCACCCCAAGGGCACTTGTAACACATGCCGATCGGTCTGCGCCTTA
>CACZYP010000029.1:23862-54033 GCA_902785425.1 uncultured Ruminococcus sp.
CATAAATCAAAGTGTGTAACGCATATCTGTCTGCGGACACTGTCCGCAAATCTGACTGCGCAATATGGGCACTCGATTTAATCAGTGCTTCCTTAAAATAAAAAGGCGAACGCAGTGAGCCTGACCTCAATTTTCCATTTTCAATTTTCCATTTTCAATTCAAAAAAGGAAATGACCCCTCCTTTCGGAAGGGCCGGCAAAACGGAAACAAAAATTATGAATAATTATTCGGGAAGCATATGATCTTCCCTCGTTGACCGATCTTCGTGCAAATAATGCTGATACTGATATGTCGGTTGTCCTATTAACCTGCAAACGTCATCTGACCGACGTTTACTCTTCGCATAATTCGCCGAAAAACCGGCAGCGATCAGAAAGAGCTTCTGCGGTAGACCGAAACGGTCGTTGCACGTCTTGCTCTCTGTCTTCTTTTCTCCATCGATACATTCCAGTAGTGGATCGTTCCGGCAAAAAAGATTATCACAAGCGAAATGATAACAGCCGCAAGCAGCGTTGTCGTGTTTATGTAATCCTCTGCGCCTGTCTGAATGAACACTACGTTCTCTCCGCCGGAAGAAGCCGGCGAAACAGCCGGTGACGACTTTTCGGAAGATGCAGCCGACGATGTTGTCTTAGCTGTTGTGACCGTAGGCTCTGTATTCTCTGCTGTTTGAGCAGACTTGTCCTCGGCAGTTTTTTCTTCCGTTGCCGTGTTTGTTGTTTCGGCTGCTGCGGGCGCCTGCGTGTCGGAGCTTGCAGCTGTGATAGTCACGCTCTGCTCGCCCTGCTGCGCTGCATCTTCCTCGGTGCTTTCGGGATCGGTACCGTCTGCTGCTGATGCATTCACATAAAGCGGAGCTTTCGCAGCAGTTTCGTAAGTGCCGTAGTAAACACCGTATACAGCGTCTATAGTCGCCTCGTCAAGATAACGCTTATCGCCCAGCTCGTAGTCGTTTCTGAAGCTTTCCACCGCATCGGCAGTGTTATCACAGAAAACGCCCGTTACATCGTAATCGAAATAGCCGAGCTTTATAAGAATGTACTGAATGTCGGAGATCTCTTCGCTCTCGTCGCCAAGCGTGTAAACTGCGTCGGAAGCCTCTGCATCATCCTCGCCGTTTGCTGAGGACTGCTCGGAATCCGCATCTTCTTCGGCGATCGCATCAGACTCGCTGTTTGTCTCGGGCTCTTCGGGTTCGCCCTCGTCTTCCTGCTTGTCTTCTGCGCTCTCGTCGCTGCTGCGCTCACTCGTATCCGAGCTTACCGAAGGCTCGCTTGAAATGCTTTCCTCCGGCTGTGTGATCTCCTCTGCCTGTTCTTCCTTTTCCTCTGCTGCGGGAACAGCCTTTGCAGGTGCGTCGGAGGCTTCGAGAGCCTTTTTCACAGATGCATCGTAAATGCCCGTAACATCAAGACCTGCCTGCTTCTGGAAATCTTCGAGAGCGCTCTTTGTAACGCTGCCGAAATATTCGGTAGTGCTGTCGGTAAAGTAGCCGAGCGCTTTGAGTCTCTCCTGAAGCGCATTGACCATGCTGCCCGTCGAGCCGAACGAAAGAGTCTGCTCCTCGTTCTTCTTCTCGGACTGCTTGGACGAATTATCGGAATTATTGGCAGTATCAGATTGATCGCTATTTGTCACACTCGCATTTGTTCCGTATGAAACACCCGCAACCTTGAACCACATGACCCAATCCTTCGTTGAAACCGACTGATAGCACACATTGGATATCTCGTCTCTTGCATCGACTGCCATACCGCCGCCGACATATACGCCGACGTGGCCGGGCTGCCACAAGCCGAGACCCGGGATATCGGGAACTCCGTCAGAGACGTAACCCGATTCGGGCGAGCTGTAAAGCTGATCCTCCGTGACTCTTGCGCCGCCTCCAACGTAGCTGTAGATAAGGCCCGAGCAATCGACTGCGCCGTAAGACGAGCCGCCCCAGACATAACTCCAGCCCTCGTTGTACGCTGTCATAGCGTAAGCGGCAAGACCATCTCCTGTTTTATCGTCGGCGTCCGCATTGATAAGAACGCCGCTCACAGACAATGATGTCAAAAGCATGAACGCAAGCACCAAAGAAAGGCTCCTGCGCAGTATTTTAGACATGGTAAAAAACCTCCGTAAATACCTTTCGCTGCCGTTTTGCCATTTCCCTGTGGGTCACAGTTCATTACATAGAGTTACAGTTATATTACAAGGTGTAACAAATTAGTTACATTATAGCATACGTTTAGTAACTTTTCAAGAGGTTTTTGAAATTTTTCGGTAACTTCTTTGAAATTTTTAACAAATCCCGCATTTCGTTGGTCAAGATCACATTTTATCTTCCAGCAAAGAATAAAGAATACACACCGAAGCAAGCAAAGGTGTAAAATTTCGTCTTGTATGAACCAGAATAAATATTGAAGCGATCACAGCAGGGATAATGATCACAATCCCTGCAATAAACAGCACCTTATCTGCACCATCTGCGCCAAGCTTGCGTGATATGATTATACGCAAAGCAGTGCTGCCGTCCGTTTCACCGAAAGGCAGCAGATTAAAAACGCATAGAGCGGCGCTTATCATTGCGCAGTCCTTAAAAAACACATTTTCAGAATAAGCGTCGGCAATAAGAAATATCGGAATACAGACAAGATTCACAGCAGGACCTGCAAGTGCGATAATCATTTCCTGCATTTCACCACGCAGTGTCTTTTCTTTGTCGATTATATCGGCACACATCAGACCAAGCTTTATCTCTACACTCTGCGCACCAAAATGCAGCAGCACGGCGATGTGACCCATCTCGTGCAGCACAATGCACAGCAATGAAGCAGGGAACGCTTGTTCAAACAAAACGGCGCAAGCGCACAATGCAGCTACCGGCAGATACCCGAAAGACAAACGAAGCCTGCTGTTCCTGACCGTCATTTTCGCACCGCCCGCATGAATCCGGAATTGTCATCGTCTGTCTGCATTACGATGCTTTGGCGGGAATATTTCAGATATGCCTCCTTCACACGCTCGTAAGGTTCGCCGCCGTACAGCTTTAGTACAAACGCAAATAAAGACGCCGTTATACAAACAGCCAGCCGAAAGCGCAGCACAAAAGACATGCTCACCTTCTGTTTTTTTATAGGAGCTTCCGATTTTTCGTTCATTATATCCCTCCGACATGGATCACTGATAAACTATATGCGGTTTTTGCTGCTAAAAGACATGCGAAATCGAAGCGTTCAAAACAAATTTCGTCTTGACACCTCGACTGATTTGTGATATCATAATTCTTGTTGAATATGTCTTCGTAGCTCAGCAGGATAGAGCGTTCGCCTCCTAAGCGAAAGGCCGTGGGTTCGAATCCCGCCGAGGACGCCAAAATCCCCGTTACAATAAAGTGACGGGGACTTTTTTGTTACTTATCAAATAAACGGATTCGAACCCGTGAGGGTTTTTGCGTTTAGAAAATGCTCCGGTGGAGCATTTTCAGCAAAAAGCGGCGAGCACTCCGGTGCGAGCCTTCCAAATGCGCAGCATTTGGCGAATCCCGCCGAGGACGCCAAAATCCCCGTTACAATAAAGTGACGGGGACTTTTTTGTTACTCATCAAATAAACGGATTCGGACCCGTGAGGGTTTTTGCGTTTAGAAAATGCTCCTGTGGAGCATTTTCAGCAAAAAGCGGCGAGCACTCCGGTGCGAGCCTCCCAAATGCGAAACCTGCTGCCCTTGACGAAAGCTATTATCTGATCACTCTTCACTATTCACCGAGCGAAGTGAGCGCTTCCGCCCACGCTTTAAGCTCTTCAACGGTCACATCGGGCGAAAAGCGTTTGCCCTCTTTCAGGATAGAATCGGGGCAGCTTGGAAGAAGCTCTTCGTTCGTCTTGCCCATATCGCTTGAACCCGATGTTGCAAATGGGATAACTGTCTTGTCGGTGAGATCGTAGCTCTCCAAAAACGAATTGATAACGGTCGGCGCTACGTACCACCATACGGGGAAGCCAATGAAGAGCGTGTCGTACTTTGTGATATCCTCAACTCTGCCTACAATAGGCGGACGTGAAGACTTATCCTTCATTTCGAGGCTCGTTCTGCTGTTCGGATTTTTCCAATCGAGATCGGCCACAGTATACGGAACTACGGGAAGGATCTCAAAAATATCACCATCGACCGCTTTTGCAAGCTTTTTTGCTACAGCCTCGGTCGTACCTGTTGCGCTGAAAAAAGCTACAAGAATCTTGCTCATTCAAAAACCTCCTTAAATGCCGAACACCGCAAAATTGCGGACATCAGCACAATTTCACACTATAATAATATTACAATTCATTGTAAATATCAATAGTTTTATTCAACTGTTAACATATTTTTTACAACTATATGTAGATTTTTGATGTGAATGGGTGATTTGTGGGGATATATTGACATGTGATCCCTTTTGAGTTATCATAAATGAAAAGTTTTTAGTATGGAGTAAAAAAACTTGCCTGCGGCGAGGTTCTAAAATAGAAAATTGAAAATGGATAATTTTGGAATTCGCCTAATGCAAGTTGGATTTGTATTAGTTTTCCGAAATCTATACTTTTATTCGCAGATGAGAGATAAGTGTATAGTCTTAACAAAACAATAAAAAATCAAGTACAAAGTGCTTTCGCCATTCCACTTTCCACACTTCACATTATACTATAAAACAGGAGCGAAGCGACTCCGCAATTTTCCATTTTCAATTTTCCATTTAATAACGGAGGGCAATCATATGAAAGACCTTATAATCTACATTCACGGCAAAGGCGGCAGCGCTGCCGAAGCCGATCACTACAAAAAACTTTTCAATAACAGCACCGTTATCGGACTTGACTATAAAGCACAAACGCCGTGGGAAGCTAAAGAAGAGTTTCCTCAGCTTTTTGAAGCGATCTGTAAAAACTACAGCAGCGTAACGCTCATTGCAAACAGCATCGGCGCATATTTTTCTATGTGCGCATTATCGGACAAAGCAATAGAGAGAGCCTTTTTCATCTCCCCTATTGTCGATATGAAAAAGCTCATAGAAAACATGATGATGTGGGCGAATGTGACAGAAGATGAGCTGCGTGAAGAAAAAGAGATAGTCACCGAGTTCGGTGAAACTCTTTCGTGGGAGTACTATCAATACGTCAAGGCTCACCCCATAAAATGGAATATCCCGACGCATATTCTGTACGGCGAAAACGACAATTTAACGTCACTCGACACGATGTCGGGATTTGCCGAAAGCATCAGAGCATCGTTCACCGTAATGAAAGGCGGCGAGCATTGGTTTCACACAAATAAGCAGATGATTTTTCTTGACAAATGGATAACAGATATTACCTGATAAAACAAAACGCCCGAAAGCGAACTTAAACCGCTTTCGGGCTGTTATTATTTGTTATTCTCCGCCTGCGTCGCCGCCGTCTGCCGGAGCTGCGTCACCGCCGCCGACATCACCGCCGCCGTCATCACCGCCGCCGTCAACAGGTGCAGGTGCGATATCTCCGCCGCCTACATCTCCGCCGTCTGCTGGTGACGGTGTGGTATCTCCGATATCACCGCCGCCGATATCAGGCTCTTCATCATAAGATGCGTCGCCGTCGCCGCCGTCGTAGGAACCGCCGTTTTCGTAAGCGTCGTCATTGCCGTCATCATAATCCTCACCGTAGAGGTTTAAGTTGTTCTGGTGCTGGTAATACTGCTCATACTCGCCTGTTGCAGAGCTTGTTGCGTGGATCGCAACGTCGTTCTGCTGCTCGTTGGCGTGAAGCTCGCCCCACGTCTGATAAGGCTCGTTGTAGCCGCCGTGATACGTGCAGTATACGGGCAGGTTGCTTGCGTTGTAGTAGCCGTAGTAACCGCCGCCGCAGCCCGTATTTGCAAGAAGTCCCGTGTAGGGGCAGTATTTGCAGACGATAAGACTGTCGGGGAACGTGTATTCCTTATGCTCCTTGCCGTTGAGGTACTGCTCCATCATGATCTTCCAGAGCTTTGTTGCGACGGTAGCGTCGGAAACAGTTCTCGGTGTGTCGTAACCGACCCAGATAGCAGCCGCAGCATACGGTGAGCAGCCGCAGAACCAGGAGTCGTTGTCGGCATCGGTCGTACCTGTTTTACCGATGATATCCCAGCCGTTTATTCTTGTCTCGCCTGCGTTTGTGGAGTGCGAGGTCTGAATGTTGAAGTTGAGCAGACGGTTCATGATAGCCGCTGTCTCTTCCGTGAGAGCCTGGATAGGATCCTGCTCTCTGTTGTCGAAGATGATGTTGTCTTCTGCGTCTGTTACATAATAGTATGTGTAAGGCTTGTACGACTTACCGCCGTTTCCGAGCAGAGTGTACGCCTTAGCCATCTCTCTTACAGATACACCGCCGTTGAAACCACCGATCGCAAGACCTGCGGCGTTCTGTGAGTCGATCTCGTAGTTGAGCTTGCTCCAGCCGAGCTTGTTCGTTACATAGTCGTAAGCGTAGCGAACACCGTCGTTGCCGTTCGGGTCAGCCTGATTTACAAGCACCTGAGCAGGCGGACAGTTCGCAGACATTTCAAGAGCCGTAGGCAGGAGCATATCGCCGTAGAACGACATATACCAGTTGTTAGGACCTGCCGCACCCGTATCCGGGAACCAGCCGTCGAGCGGTACGTCGTGAACGATCGACGAATAGTAAAGGCTGCCGTTATTGATAGCAAGAGGATACGCCGTAACGCCCTTGATGGTAGAACCGGGCTGCAGCGCAGAGTCAACGGCTCTGTTCCACTCAAGGTTTGCCTCTTTTTCTTTGTTTGAACCGACGATGGAAATGATCCTGCCGTCGTAGTCCATCATGCAGTAACCGCACTGAAGCTCGGGGTCTGCAAGGCCTGCGTTTGCCTTGAAGTAGTTTTTGATAGTATTCTCTGCCTGCGTCTGAACGTCTATGTCCATTGCGCAGTAGACTTTAAGACCCTCTGTGTAGATCTTGAGCGAAGCTGCGTCCTCGCTGATGTCGAGGTACTCTGCAAGGTCGCTCTTGAGGTCGGCAAACACCGTGTCGATATACCAGTTCTGGATCTCCTCGATATCTACCTGATCTGCTTCTTCATCTATAAACTCGTTCGGGTCGATAAACTTAAGATTATCGGACTCCTGCTGAGCCTTACTGTATTCCTCATCTGAAAGGTAGCCCTGCTCGTGCATAACGAAAAGAACGTCGTCTCGGCGCTCCTTGTTGTTTTCGGGGAACACAAGAGGATTGTACTTACTCGGGTTCTGTGTGATACCAACGATAGCCGCACACTCCGCAGCGGAAAGGTCTTTTACGTCCTTGTTGAAATAAGCCGTTGCGGCAGCCTGTATACCGTTGTTGTTTCCGCCGAAGTTTACGGTGTTAAGGTAAGCTTCGAGGATCTCGTCTTTTGTGAACTCACGCTCAACGTTGAGCGCACGGAAAATTTCCTTTAACTTACGGGTGATGGACACATCGTTATCGCCGCTTATATTCTTGATAAGCTGCTGAGTGAGCGTAGAACCACCGAACTGTCCGCTTCCCGTTGAAAGTCTGAAAATAGCGCCGCCCGTTCTGTACCAGTCCACGCCGTGATGCTCGTAGAAACGCTTATCCTCGATCGCTACGATAGCGTGCTTCATGTCGTCGGGAATATCGTCAAACGGTACCATTACACGGTTTTCGGACGTGTACAGCTGCATATACTGCTGCGGATTGCCGTTTTTATCGTAAGTATAGATATAACTCGTCTCATTGAGCTTTGCACTGTGAAGGTCGATACCTGTAGGCTCACGGGCGATGCTGGCAATATATATGACCATCGAAATGCCGATGATGATGCCTGCAACGACAAGTATAGAAAGGAATGTCAGGATAACTCTCCAAACGAGAAGAAACGTACCCTTAACGGCAGAGCCTGCTGCCTCGGCTATCTCTTTTCCTCCGTTTGACTCCGGACGCTCCGTGTATTCGGAATAATCGGAAATGTCGGTTTTTCTCAAAATTTATTTCCTCCTTAAAGCTGCCTTGCTGTCTGTGTTTACATATACCTAATCTATTATACGTTATTATACCATTTCTCGGATAAAAAATAAATATCCGAAACTCTCAAAAAACTCCAATTAATCCGGGTTAATTGTGCAATATAACACAAACGGAACGCATATTAGCGTCATTTCGACGAATAATAAGAGAAACACACTGAAAGCGAAGAGAGCACTATGAAGAAGCTGTTATGCGCAGTTTTTGCTGCAATAACGATCGGTATACTTGTAAATCTTTACATTTCAAATATAAAGCCGAATACCGCTCCCGGCAATGAATGCAGCAGAACGTATGTATTCGGCGAAGTTGACGGTTATGTAGCCTGCTTTGAAAAAGGCGAAAGCAAACCGTTTCTGATAACAAAAAAGCGTGTTTCAGAGCTGCCCGAGCTTGACCGTGAAATGCTTTCAGGCGGCATAGAAGTACACGGCGCCAGAGCAGTCAGCCGAGGGCTGGAGGACTACTGCTCCTGACAATGGACAGTGGACAATGGATAATGGATAATTGCGGAGTCGCTTCGCTCCTGTTTTCAATGTGGAATGTGGAAAGTGGAATCAATGAACTCGGCTTCGCCGAGTTGGATCTGTATTAGTCCTCATGATCTTATACTTTTATTCGCTGACGAAAGATACGTGTAAAGTCTGAATAAACTAATATAAAACCAGGCACGAAGTGCTTCCGACATTCGCCATTCCGATTTCTACATTAAAAAAAGCCGAGCGCAGCGAGGCTGACCGCAATTGTCCATTGTCAATTGTCAATTATCAACTGCATAAACGTTCGTCTCCCATGCAGGGACGTATTTATGGTGGCGGAGGTAGATTTTGTAATCGGGGCACAGCTCGTGTATCTGAAGAACAAGATTGAAGATATCGCCGGCCCTGTGGTATGCCGACACAGCGAGCGAAGGCTTGTTTTTGGTGATTATCCGCTTGCAGCCGTTGAGCGTTTCACGCTCTGCACCCTCTACGTCCATTTTGATATACGTTGCGTTCATAACAACGCTGTCAAGCGCACGGGCTTCTACATCTCTTCCCTTTTCGTCAAGGCAGGACATTCTGCCGCCGTTGCCGGAAAAATGAAGCGTTGTGTTTTCGCTCCACGAAGCGTAAGGGTACACCTTAAGCCCGTCAAGTGAGGCATATTTGTATTCAAGCTTAGCTCTGTTTTTGTCATCAGGCTCAAATGCCGTGATCTTGCTGTACATTCCGCCTGTCTGAGCGAGAAACTCCGTTATAGTGTCGCCGTCATATGCGCCGAGATCGACGTATCTTTCATGTGTGCCGAGCTTTATGATGTTGTCAAATACCTCGCTTCTCTCCGTCTCGCACCGCCTGAGAAGAAAGTAATCGCCCGTGAGCTTTGCATTGACGATATCGGTAAACACGCTCTTTGAAAGATCATCACAGAGGATATCCCTCGCTTTTACTATCTCATCGTAATGCGCTTCAAAATAATCGTAGTCGAACACATCTTCACCGAACAGCGGCGTGTCGGGAACGAGCAGCGTATGCTCATGAGCCATTCTATCGACACGCTCCATCAGATCGTCTCTGAACACAGCAAAGGCGAGAAGTATAACGAAATCATCGTAAAGCTCGCATATCTCGGAGTATTTCTTTACAAGCATTCCTCTGAAAGAATGGCCTCTTACGAACTCATCGCTGGCGTAGATATCGGTGATCAAAATACCGTGTTTTTCGCACAGCTCGAATATTTTATCGGCGCCGTTGCCCATACCGTACACAACTATAGGCCGTGTTTCTCTTTTTAATCTTTCAACGAGCGACTCGCTCCTGTCTACAAACATATCCAACCGTCCTCTTAATGTATTGCGTATCTATTCTACAGCGCATTTTTTAACACAGTATAAACAAAATACAAAAAGCGGACGATCCGAAGACCATCCGCCGCTTGCAGTCAAGCTATCGCATGCATTTATAACTTAACGTTGTTGATGTAAATTAAATTACTTTACAACAACATCAACATACTCGGGGTTGATTTCCTCGAGACCAACGGAAGCTCTGAGAACCATGAGAGCATCGTCGCTGTAGTTGGCACTGTCACGGTTAACGTCACCAACAACCTTCTGAACATCTGTGAAGTTCTCAAGATCTACAGAATATCTGAGGATGAGGAGTGCGTCTGTGGAGTCAACAACTGTGTCGAAGTTAACGTCGCCGTTGAGGAACTTCTTAACCTCAGGCTGATCCTTTGTTGCAGGCTCATCACCTGTTGCAGGCTCGTCACCTGTTGCAGGCTCGTCACCTGTTGCAGGCTCATCACCTGTTGCGGGCTCATCACCTGTTGCAGGCTCGTCACCTGTTGCAGGCTCGTCACCTGTTGCAGGCTCGTCACCTGTTGCAGGCTCGTCACCTGTTGCAGGCTCATCACCTGTTGCAGGCTCGTCACCTGTTGCAGGCTCATCGCCTGTTGCAGGCTCGTCTGTTGTCTCTACTGCCTCAATTGTGATAGAAACAGCGGAAATAACTCTGTTTTCATCATTGTAAACTGCGATCTCTACAGCGCCCTCTGCATTTACAACAGATGCTGCTGTATCATCGGAAGCTGTATCAGCTGTATCTGCTGTGTCAGCTGTTGCTACGTCGTCTGTCTCGGGATCGATAACAAAAGAATTGTCATCGTCAACAGCTACTTCTTTGCCGTTAACTGTAACCTTAGCGAATTCGCCCTTAACAGTAACAGTAACTGCGCTGTCATATGCTGCGCCGTTCTCAGCGAGTACACCGTTGATGTAGATCATTGTGTTCTCTGCTGCGGATACAGCAAACATTGCTGCAAACATAACTACAGCAAGTACGAGACTTACGATGCGCTTGTACGAAGTGTTCTTGTTCATCATATTTTCCTCCTTGAGAATTTATTCCCTTGTCCCCTCGCTTGCAGACGGAGGTACAAGCATGTAAAAAAAGTGGATCATAACAAACTGCATGCTACCTTTTTGTTACGGAGTTATTTTATCACAATTGAAAAAATAATGCAATAGAATAATCTTCCAATACCCAGTTTCGGGCAGTTTAACAATTTTAATTACCACGCCCCTTGATTTTTGGCAATCTTTTGTTCGATGTTTACAACCTTACTATTTTTTAAATATTACAAAATTGTTTTTTATGGATTTTACTGAATAACATTATTCTTGTATACAAATATAAATCGCCATCATAGAAAAAATGTTACTTTAATTTGTATAAAACAACGGTAAAAACAGTGTTTGCTTTCGGAAAGTTCTGTAATTTTAATCAGTGTTTTCCTCTATATAAGAGAGCAAAAAATACCCGGCAATACATAACAAGACAAATCGTTCAACAAAAACAAAAAAGACCTTTGCAATTACTGCAAAGGTCTTTGAGCGGAAGCGGTGGGATTCGAACCCACGAGCCCGTGAAGGCTACCTGATTTCGAGTCAGGCCCGTTATGACCACTTCGATACGCTTCCATACACCGCATAAGCGACAATATGTATTATAGCAGATTTATTGAAAATAGTCAAGAGCTGTGGTATAATTTTTTTTGCAAGTTTATTGGAAACGGATTTTATTGATCTCATCATAACGGAACAATCCAACGTCAACTATCAATTGCAGCAAGGATCTGATCGAAATGAACGAATATACAAACGGGCATTACTACTCTCTCAATCAATATCTGCGTGAAACGTTCGGCGGCAAGGTTTATAAGATCGCCTTGAGCGGCGGTTTTACATGCCCTAACCGTGACGGAACGATCGGCACACGGGGGTGCATCTTTTGCAGTGAGGGAGGTTCGGGAGAATTTGCCGCCGACAGACGATTATCGGTAACGCAGCAGATCGAACAAGCAAAGCTTCGTGTCAGAAGCAAAACGAAGGATAACAAGTTCATAGCATACTTTCAGACGTTCACTTCAACATACATGGCATCAGAAAAGCTTGAAGCGATGCTGTTGGAAGCAGTATCAGATGAAAGCATCTGCGCCGTTTCGGCAGGCACACGCCCCGACTGCCTGCCCGACGATATTCTTGACGTTCTTGCTCGCATAAACAGAATAAAGCCCGTCTGGGCGGAGCTGGGGCTGCAAACGTCAAACGAGCGCACCGCCCGATACATTCGCAGAGGCTACAGCCTTTCAGTATATGAAGAGGCGGCAGAAAAGCTGAAAAAGCTCGGTATCAACGTTATAACTCATGTTATAATCGGTCTGCCGGGCGAAACACGGGAGGATATGCTCTCGACAGTTTCCTATGCCGGAAGATTCACGGACGGCATAAAGCTACAGCTTCTTCACGTTCTGAAAAACACCGATCTTGCATCGGAATATGAAAAGGGAGCTTTTTCTGTCTTATCGCAGGACGAATACATAAGCATTATATGCGACTGTATAGAAGTGCTGCCGAAAAATGTAGTTATCCACCGCCTGACAGGCGACGGCGACAAAAAACTTCTCATAGCGCCCCTATGGAGCGGCAACAAAAAAGTCGTACTGAACGCCCTGAACAAAGAGCTTGAACGAAGAAATATTTATCAAGGAAGTTCAAACAAACAGTAAAAAAATACAGGAGCGAAGCGATCCGTGATCCTTCACTGCTCTGCCCTCATAAAAAAATCGATCCCCCGACAGCTTTTGCCGGGGGATCTTTATGAAAGGAGAAACATGAGAAATAATCGGGATCAATACATGCCGTAATCGTTGCCGTAGCCGCCTGCCGGCTCGGGTGCGGGTGCAAACGCTTCGTTTACAGCCTTGCGATACAGCTTGTCGTACTTCTTTGAGTATCTGCACATATTCTCGTACTCTTCCGCATTGTAGTCTGCATACTGAGCCTCTTCAAAGAATGCGTCAAGAGTTCTGATAGTGAGGAACGTGTCAAGAATAGTCTTTGCTGACTTACATACAAGGAAGCCTACCACGATACCTGCAAGAGCGCCTGCAAGAGGACCCGAAGCAGGTGAACACGAAACCGCAACAATAACGAAAATAAATGCAAAACCTGTTGCCATGCCTGCGATAACCATGATCGCAAGGATCATAACGCTGCGCATCATTCTTCTCCAGGAATCCCAGTAAACTGCGATACCGTCGGCAGCGCTTGTGTAAAGGCCTTTGCCGTCACGCCAGAATGTGTAGCACAGAATGAGATCAAATACAAAGCTGAGTGCGTGTCCGATAACGAACTGACAGAATCTGATAAGCTGACCGACAACGGGAACTCTGAGACGGTTCTCCGCAAAGGTGTTGAGCTGCATCTGAAGCTGCTGTATCGAACCTCTTACAGCATTTCTGTAAGAAAGGTACTCATTGCCCGAGGGGAAACGGTACTCTGTGCTTTCCTTAGCAAGAGCGTCCATATCGGCCGGGATCATATTTACCGAAACAGCGTCTGTAATGATCGCCATTTGTCCTGCATGGAACTTGTAACCAACAAGGAACTCAAGTCCGACGTATGCTGCAGCCGAAATAAGGAACCAGATAAGAATACCGATATAATGTGCGATCTTGCTTTCACCGTTGAGCATCAGCTTTGTCAGAATAGAAAGCGAGATAAGCGAAATAATAGCCGCCGCTATCGGTATTGCAAATCTTACAGCTGCATACTTGAAAGTTTTTTTCATAATTTGATTTGGAGATAGTTTATCCATCAATCAGCCCTCCGAAATAAGAATAGTCCGGAAAGTTCCGAACTTTTGGCAGAGCCTATCGTCAAAAAAACATCCCTGCCGTTGCTTCTTTTGTATTATACCACAATATTGCCCTAAAAGTAAATATCCTTTTCAAAATTTTATTTACAATTTGTCAGAAATTTCTGAACACCATATTAAGCAAAACTTTTGGAAATATGTCAAAAAGTCGATCACAGGTTTTTGAGCACATCGAAAAATCGGCTTGATAACTGGATTTTACGAACATTGCTACGTAATGTATTATTATCATAAATATCTTTAGAATTACAATATAGTGATATTGCACAAATTTTTTTATGATTTTTCTACTCATCAATCTTACGGTATATGCAAGCGTACTTCATGTTGGCTGTGTAAAGAATCAAATCTGTATACTGATGTAAATCCACGCTGCAAAGCACTGCGGAAGCGATCCTTTCGGCGTGATAAAAATGACGTGTCAAATACTGGACTTTACATCGAAGTTATGATATACTTAGAGCAATGTCATTATCGGGGAGGAATACGTATGGCAATGAAAAAAAGAGAGATACAAACTCCCGTGTTTTTCCTTCTTGGTGCTCTCGGACTTATAGGGCTGCACCTTGAATACGCTGTTTTAGCTGTTGAAAAACTCATTTTTTCCAAGGACTACAATGAATTCACGATAACCGAAAGCGTTACTCACTGGATCGTCGTCTGTGTAGTATGGGGGTTCATCGGACTTATTATGTTCTACATCGCCGCCCGTGTTTACGGACTGAATATCCTGAAAAAAGAAAACAAGCCATCGTCACGGGGCATAATCGTGATGGTCATGCTGTTGTCGTCATCGATAGGCGTGAAATATCTGCTGCTCGGCGGCTGGCAGATGGCTGTTGATTTCAAGCGTGAGGGCTGGTTCCAGTTTATTTTCCTCTATATATACTATCTCTTTGAAGCAGTGCTGCTCACATTCGGAGCGATGTTCCTTCAAGAGGGCTGCGAACGTCTCATCAAGATCAAAAGCGAATATATCCCCTGGGGCGGCACTTTGCTTGCACTGACATGGGGAATTATCCATTTCCTGACAAACTTCGACATAAAAATGGCGATCTTCTACACAGCCGTGGCATTCTTTATAGGCTGCGCCCACCTCGCCGCACACAAAAACCTCTACATCTCCTACGCCTTTGCGGCAATTCTGATCCTGATCTGATACTCAACCTAAAAACCCCCGTCAGCTGTTCATTTGATGGCTGACGTGGAACTTTTTTAATTGAAAATGGAAAATTGAAAATGGAAAATTTCGGAACTCGGCTTCGCCGAGTTGGATTTGTATTAGATTCACAATGCAATGCTTTTATTCGCTGCCGAGAGATAACTATTACATTTTTTATACGATAATATAAAAACAGGAGCGAAGCGACTCCTTAATTTTCCATTTTCAATTTTCAATTTTCCACTATAATGTTGTACGCTTCGTGGATCACGGAAATATCGGCGATCTTGTGGCTGCCGCCGTCTTCGCCGTCTGTTGTCCACTTTATCTCTTCCGTAGAATAGAACTTCACCCTGTCGGTCGTGAATTTGACAATGTACGGACAGTCGAGGTCCGCCGTTGCTATTGCATTGAGCGTTTTCTGAAGCTCTACCGGGGAGGACGGTCTTCTTATAAGAACGCACTCAAACAAGCCGTCGTTGAGAAGCGGAACGTATTCAAAACGGCTCTTCATTCCGCCGATAGACGTAGTATTTGAAACCAATCCGAGGATAAAATCGTCCTCTATCGTAAGCTCTTTGCTTTCTACCTTGATATGATAGTACGAATACGATGTCAGTCTTCTGACCGCCTCCATGAGGTACGCCGCATGACCGAACTGATTTTTGAGCTTCTGCGGAGTTTCATAAGATACGTCCGTAAACGTTCCGAATGCAGCAATGTACAGATACGGCTTTCCGTTGAACGAGCCGCAGTCACAGCCGAGCTTCTTTCCCGTTGTGATAAGCTTAGCCGCCTCGGGTATCTCCGTAGGCAGCCCGAGGCTCGAAGCAAAGTCGTTTGTAGAGCCGCACGGGATATATCCGAGCGTTACTCGCTCCTTTGCAGGCAGTTCGACAAGACCCTGTATCGTTTCGCTGAGAGTCCCGTCGCCGCCGCAGACCACTACCTTATCGAATTCCTTCGAGCGCTGCTTTACAACATCATGAGCGTCGTATCTCTTCTGAGTGGGATAAACGGTAACATCGTAGCCGCCTTTAACAAGGATATCGACTACCTGCCACAGCTCCTGACGTATCATAGATTTGCCCGACGAGGGATTGAACATAACAAGTACTCTTTTTTTATCCATTCATGTCACTCCTTGCAATAAACAGCTGTCAAAACTCACCAAGCTTTATATTCGGGTTCTTGCTCAGCATGAAGCTTATCACCGACTGATATTCTTCACGGCTGTAATATTGACGAGCGATCCAGAAGAACTTGACTTTTTTGCCGTTTTTGTCAATGATATTAATTGTACGCCGCAGTTCCATGCCATTGGTGGATTCTGTAACTTGCCAGATACGATCTATCTCATCGTAAGAATAAATATAGCCGGAGTCTTTAGGGATAATGAACTTATCCCCCACTACAACAGTATTATTGAATGCACGTCCGGCTTTTTGAAAATCATTCATAAGGATCAGACTTTCGGAGGAAGCATTCACTGCTGCAAGTTTTTTGTTAAGAGCCGCTATTCTGCCGAAGTAAAACCATGTGCAGTATCCTAAAGAAAACACGGCACAAAGTCCGAACAAAATATAAGCCATCAATGAATCATAACCGTATGCAAAAAAGCCACTAAAAGCTGCTCCGACAACACCGACAAAAAGATACCCCACCGACGGTGAAGCGAACTTTTTTATCTGTTTTTCAACGCTCTTATCCATTATGTGTTACCTCACCCTGCATAGCCTAATCTTATATTGCCGTTTTTTGAGCAGATATAATCGAACACCTGACGAAGCTCTTCATTGCCCCTGCCTTTAAGCGGTATCATTCCGATCTTAACCGTTTTGCCGTTTTTAAGCTCCAGACAAAGCTTGCGGTCGTTTTCAAACAGAGCGTCTCTCTCTATGTACTGATACATTCGTGAAATACTGCCATATGGAATTATCTCTCCGCTGCGCTTGCCGTAAATATTTTGCTGACCAAGAATTATACTTTCCTTGAACGCTTTTCCGCCTTTTTCAAAATCGTCAAGAAGAGTATTCACGCCATTGGAATTCAAGCGTTCTGTTAGGATAGAGCGGTATCTCCTCGTTTCTTTTATTGCAGAATAAAAAAAGAATCCGCTAATTGCAGCGATCGGAATCACAGGAAGAAGCAAGTCAGTCTTTTTTGAATTAATGGAGATGATCAATGTAAGAACCACCAGGAATCCGAATGCAAATCCGCCAACAAACGATTCATGATGAGGACAGGTATACTTTTCCAGCTTTTTCAAACGCTTCTTTGTATCACTGTCAAGGCTTTTTTTGATATTTTTTAACTCACTCACGTTTTTCATAGTATATTTATGCTCATCCTTTTCTCGCAGAATACGTCTTTAAAATTTGTTTCGCCACTTCAAGCTTTGATATTCTCATATCCATAGCCTGCTTTTCGATGTAGCGGTGCGCACGTTCCTCCGAAAGAGCAAGATGCTGCATAAGCAGGAATTTTGCACGATTTATTATCTTCGACTCTTCAAGGCTCGAACGAAGCCGTTCGTTCTCTTTCGATAAGCCTGCATAACGCTTCTGCGCCGCTCTGACCACGCCAACGAGCTGACCGAACAGCGTTTTGTTTATCGGCTTTGAAACGACCACAACACCGTTATCTGACACTTTGTGCCCTACATACGGCGCTTTTTCCGCAGAAACGATCATAATAACGCCGCAAACAGTATTGCCGCTGATCTCAAGCGCAAGATCGGAGCCGTCGCCGTCTTCAAGCGGTGAATTTATAACAACTATATCATACACGGTGTCGTTTGCAAGTTCGGCGGCGCTTATCGTATCGCTCACGATGCCCCCGACCTCATAGCCGTTTTCTTCAAGCAGCACCTTCAGCACATTGACCGCCGATGAAAGCTTAGACACAAGCAAAGCTTTATTTTTCATAAAAACATCTCCGTAATCAATAAACGGCAAAACACAATTAAATGACAAAAGAATAAAGAATAAAGAATAAAAATGGAAGCACTTCGTGCTTGATTTTATATTTGGATATTCAGACTTGATAGTTATCTCATAGCTACGAATAAAGATCAGTTCTCCGGGGACTAATACAATCCAACTCAGCGAAGCCGAGTTACTTCATTCCACATTCCACACTAATAAAAAGGCGAACGCAGTGAGCCTGACCGCAATTTTCCATTTTCCATTTTCAATTTTCAATTTAATCAGTAGTTTCCCAGGAACGAAAACTCCGGAAGCTCTTCTGACAATGCGCAGAGCATGCGTCTGTTGTTTTCGTTTTCACGAACGTTTCCGATGAAATCGAGGTAGAACAGATAATCAAACTGTGAATCGGGTATCGGACGTGATTCTATCTTTGTAAGGTCAAATCCGTGCGACGCAAAGCGGCTCAGCACTGTGTACAGTGAACCGGGACGGTTATTGAGCGTAAAGCAAAGCGATATCTTATTTGCTTTTTCTGTGATAACAGGTTTTTTCGAAATCACAACAAAGCGTGTGCAGTTGTTGTCGTTGTTCTGTATATTCTTATCAAGAACTTTAAGACCGTACTCATCGGCTGCCTGCTTTGTGCAGATAGCCGCCCAGTTGATACGCTTTTCCTTTGCAACAGTTTCGGCAGCCGCAGAAGTGCTGCCTGTCTTTTCTTTTTTGAAGCCATTTTCGCTGATGAAGAGCGAGCACTGAGAAAGTCCCTGCTCATGCGAAAGAACATACTCTATGTTCGAGATATCTGTCTGAGGAATAGCGCACAGACAATGCTCGATCGGCAGATCTATCTCGCCTACGATGAAATATCTGTATTTGAGAATGAGATCGTACACTCTCGAAACGGAGCCCGCCGAGCTGTTTTCAACGGGAAGCACACCGAAATCGCACTTATCAGACTTTACCGCCTCAAAGACCTTATCGAAGTTCTTTTCAAGGCTTATCTTGCCATTCGGAAAATACTTCTGAGCCGCAATATGAGAATTGGAGCCTGCCGCCCCGAGACATGCTATGTGCCAGTCGGAACTTTCCGTATCGAGCGCAGTTTCTGCGTTTTCTATCGTATTTTTAAGCTCACTGTCACCGTTGATGATGGCGTACTGCAGTTCTCTCGAAAGCGCCATTATATTATCGTAAAGAAGACGAGTATATTTGCCGTATCTGCCCGAAAGAGCCTCTACCCTGTCGAGTACCTCTTCCTCACGAGCCGCATTAAGGATAGGCGTGTGAGTTTCTTTCTTAGTTTCTGCCACCGCAACGGCGCAGTCCATTCGTTTTGTGAAAAGCTCGGCGATCTGTGCGTCGATGCTGTCTATTTCATTTCTTATATTTTTAAGATCCATGATATTATTCCCCGATCAAAGCATATTCATAAGTGCAACAGCCGCAGCCGCCTCGATAACAGACACTGCACGAGGCACGATACAGGGATCATGACGTCCCTTTATAGAAAGCTTCGTATTCTCCTTAGTCTGTAGATCTACCGTATTCTGCTCGCAAGAGATAGACGGCGTAGGCTTTACAGCCGCACGGAAGATTATAGGCATACCGCTTGTGATGCCGCCGAGTGCGCCGCCGTGATTATTTGTTCTTGTGCGCACCTGACCGTTTTCGTCAAAGTAGAACTCGTCGTTGTTCCGGCTGCCCCAAAGCTTCGAGCCTGCAAAACCCGAACCGAACTCGATGCCCTTTACTGCAGGAACGCCGAAAACAGCAGCGGAGATAATATTTTCAACACCGCCGAACATAGGCTCGCCAATGCCTGCCGGGAAACCCTGAACGATGCACTCTACAACGCCGCCTATGCTGTCGCCCTTTTCGTGAGCCGCCGAAACAGCACTGCGCATCTCTTCCTCTTTTGCTCTGTCAACGAGCGCAAACTTCTCACCGTTAAGACGCTCTATAAGCTCGGCGTCAATGCCCGTAGGCTCAAAAGGAGTATCGTTTACTTCTCCTATGGAATATATGTGAGCAGCGATATCAACGCCTTTTCTTTTAAGTATCTGTCGGCATACTGCGCCTGCGAAAACGATGTTCGCCGTAAGTCTGCCGGAAAAATGACCGCCGCCTCTTATGTCGTTATTGCCGCCGTAACGAAGATATGCAGCGTAATCGGAGTGCGCAGGACGGGGAGCATTCAGGATATTGCCGTAATCGCCCGAACGTGTATTCGTATTGCGGATAACTGCGCAAAGAGGAGCCCCTGTGAGAGTATCACCGAGAATACCGGAAAGTATCTCGGGCATATCGGCCTCTTTTCTCGGAGTAGACGTTTTGTCTCCGCCGGGCGCTCTGCGTTGCATCTGTCTGTATACCTCGTCAAGATCTATCTTTTCCCCTGCCGGCAGGCCGTCTATAACAACGCCGATAGCAGGCCCGTGACTCTCGCCGAATATTGATATCTTGACTTTATTTCCAAAAACCGAACCCATAACAACACCCCGTTTACTTCGTTTTTCCGCCTACAGAGCGGTAATCCTCGAAGAAATTATTGTAAGATTTTTTAATGCTTTCCGAATCGGAAACGGTCACTCCGTTTTCGCTGCGAAGCGCCGCTACCGCCATCGACATTACGATCCTGTGATCGTTGCAGCCGTCTGAAAAACCGCCCTGTACGGAAGCTTTTCCGTTTATGAGAAGCCCGTCGTCCGTTTCCTCTATATCTGCACCGACATTTGAAAGCGCATTTTTCATCGCTGCAAGTCTGTCGCTCTCTTTAAGGCGGACACGCTGCGCATTGTAAATGCGTGTTCTGCCCTTTGCAAATGCACCGCATACCGACAAGATCGGTACAAGATCGGGTATCTGAGAAGCGTCTATCTCAATGCCGCAAAGCTCGTTTGCCTTGCAGCGAACGCTGTCTTCAAGCACTTCGACGTCTGCACCGAAACGTTTCAGAAGCCCGGCTATCTCCTTGTCGCCCTGAGCGGAATCCTGTCTTAGACCTTTTACGGTAACATCGCCGCCGAGAGCGCCTGCCGTAAGGAAAAATGCTGCCTGCGACCAATCACCTTCCGTTCTGTATTCACACGGCGTGTACTTCTGACCGCCTTTTATGTAATAATCGCCGTCACGCTCTTCTACAATAACACCGAAGCGGCGCATAACGTTGATCGTCATGTCAATATATCCCTTTGACTGCAGCGGCGACGTAAGATGGATAACGCTGTCGCCGTCAAGCGTTGAAAGAGCAAACATCAAGCCTGTTATGAACTGCGAGCTGATGCTGCCTGTTACATCGAACGTTCCGCTTTGGAGCTTGCCGCTTATCTCAAACGGAAGACCGCCCTGCGTTTTGCACGAAACACCATGCTTGGGCAAAAGCTCGGAATAAACATCAAGCGGGCGCATTGGCAGTCTGCCCTCACCGCTGAAAACAGCCGAAAGTCCGCCTGCCGATGCAAGCGGAATAAAAAAGCGAACGGTAGAACCCGATTCACGGCAGAAAAACTCCTTACTGCCGTTTTTGAATGTATTTGTGCCGTCTATAACAACGGAGTCTTCGTTTATCTGTGCATCTGCGCCCATAGCTCTGATACAGTCGAGCGTTGCCAGAATGTCCTGCGAATACGCAACAGGCGAAATAACGCTTCTGCCCTTTGCAAGAGCAGCGCAGATTATTGCTCTGTGAACATCGCTTTTAGACGGCGGCACCTCGACCTGCCCGACAAGCTTTGACGGTAATATCGTTATGTCTGTCATGTTTTTTATCCTTTAAAATTAAAAATCTATCATAATATATAAACAGGAGCGAAGCGACTCCGCAACTATTCACTTTTCACTATTCACTGAGCGAACGCAGTGAGCGTTTCCGTCCGGCACATTGGCTTCGCCTTGTGCCTGCTCTTTTTGAAACGCCGGTTATATTTTTGTGCTTCGCACGCTGTTATTATTGCTTTGCTTTTACTATTCATTATTCCGGCTTACATTTCGGGGCTCCTCGCCCCGAACCCCCGGCAGCTTTTTTGAAAAAAAGCTGCGCAAAAAACTTTTGGCTGTGCGGCAAAAAAACTGCGCAAAAACTTTTGGCTGTGCTTATTCGCCCAACTTTTCCTTAACAAGCCTGCTCTGTCTGAGCTGCTCTCTCAGGTTTTCCTCATCGCCGGAGCTTATCAGTTTTTTGAACATTTCAAGATTATCTATAAGTATCTGTATCTCCTTGCAAAGCGGCTCTTTGTTGTCAAGGAACAGATCTGTCCACAGGTTTTCGTTGATCGAAGCCACTCTCGAAACGTCTCTGTAGCTTCCTGCCGAAAAGCCCGTATGTTCCGGGCAGCAGGGGCTTTTTACGTATGCACACGCAAGAACATGCGGAAGCTGCGACGTGAAAGCGATCATTCTGTCGTGCTCTTCGGGAGTCGCAATGCGAACAGAACCGAAGCCGAGTTCCTTTGCTCTGTCTGCGATCGTATCGCTGACGTCTTCACCGCAGCCGCACGGAACGATTATATAGCTTGCACCGATAAAAAGATCTGCGTCGGCTGCCGAGTACGAAAATTTCTCTTTGCCTGCCATCGGATGCGAGCCGCAGAAAACAAGTCCGTTTTCACGGCAGATCTTCGTCATCTTCTCACAGATCTCGCTTTTTATTCCGCACACATCGGTGACGATACAGCCTTTTTTGAAAAAATCCGCATTTTCCTTTACGAAATTCACGATATGCTCGGGATACGTACACATGTATACGATATCGGCTTTGGCAAGGCTCTCCTGCGTGCCGATCTCGCTTATTGCTCCGTCTTTTAACGCCTGTTCGAGCGTTTCCTTTGTTCTGTTGATTCCTATTATATGATGCTCGGTACGCTTTGAAAACGCCTTGGCAAGCGAACCGCCGATTATACCGAGCCCTACTATTGCTATGTTCATGGTAATTCCTTCAAACAATCTTTATTTTAATGCGACATTCAAAATGTGGAGTAAAAAAATACCGGACTCACTTGTTTTTCAATAAAACAAGCACGAAGTGCTTCCGAAATTATCAATTGTCAATAATTTTCCACTTTCCATTTTCAATTTTCAATTTAATTTACCGCCATCTCATAAAACATCATCGCTGCATACACAAACGTTGACAAAAGCGGCAGGGCAGTCATTGAAACGGCTGCTGTTTTACAGATTCGTTTTTCCGTATAGTTCCCGCTTTCTTCAAAACGGCCGATCATGAGTCCGAGCGCTGCCGAGCCTGCAAAGATAAGCGGCACACAATAGCGCATATTTTCGGTGCAGACCTGCGGATAATTGATGCAGAAAATGATATAGTTTCCGAATATCACAGCATATATGATCGTGAGCAGCAGCTTCAGCTCAACATCGAGCTTTACGTGCTTGCTCCACATCACTATAAGCGCAAGAACAGACAGCACTGCGACCACAGCGCCAGCAAAAAACAGCGCCGTGCAGAACGATTGAAGCGTAAGGCTTTTTGAGAAGAACGGGTCTTCGTCAAACATCGCATTTTTAAGAAGTGCGATAACGGGATTGTACTCATTGTAGCTGTCGCCGTTCCATTCCCACTGAGTAAAGGGCGAAGAGAACTGATGGATAGAGTAATCAAATAGTCTTTTTACGACCGGTGTATCTATATATTGACCGGAATTCTCGCTAAGACCCGGCACGTAGTTGAACGGCACACCGAATTTTATAAGATTTCTGACAGGCCAGAACATTCCGATCGGTATGCACACAGCACCGAACAAAACAAACTGCGGCACAAGCTTTTTCCACTCGTTGCGCTTCTTTATCAGCACAATAAGGAATACGATCGCTATTGCGGGTGCAAGCAATCCTACCGTAAGCTTTGTCATCATTCCCAAGCCCACCGAAAAAGCGATGCCGAGGATATCGTACCATTTTCTGTTCTTCTGCCAGCGCACGGTAAAGTATACCGCAAGCATTGAGAAAAGCGCCGAAAGCATATCGTTGTTGAGACTTCCCGAAAGAATGATAAGAGTCGGGTGAAACGTAACAACTGCAGTCGCAAGCGACAATGCTTTGTCCTTTATGCCGAGCAGCTTCATAGTCTTTGATGCGAACACGCAAAAAAGAACGGAATACGAAGCCGTCAGCCATTGAAGCACGCCGGGACCTTTAGAGATATGATCTATGCCCAGAGCTTTGAGTAACCCAAGCACCGATGCACATATGATATGATGCAGCGGCGGATGATAGAACTGCCAGCGGTCTCTCGGGTCGAAATCCGGCAAATGCAGATTTTCGAGCAGGTAGAGCATATAACCCGAATGGTAGTTATTCTTTTCTTCATAAAACCGGCCGAGGTCGTGCTGACGTATAAATTCATCGGTATAAGAAATATACATCAGCCTAAGAACTGCTCCGCAAACTAAGATCAACACACACAAACGGTCTGTTGTGAGTTTATTGATGCGTCTGAGGTACAAACCGTATATGATCGGAGCAAAAAACATAAGCAGCAAAAAACTCGGAGTTGCCGCTTTGATAATGTCTGACATTTTCTTTTCCTTTCAAATCAAGCTGTTGGAGCACGCTTTTATACTGCAGCGTTATAGATCGAAATTATTTTAAGGCACACCTTTCTCGGTGTTTCCTCAGCGTCGATAACGTAGTCCGCAGCTCTGTTGTAAAGAGGCGTTCTGTTTGAAAGCATCATCTTTACGGCTTTCTCCTTGTCCTCCTGCTGCAAGAGCGGACGTGTAGTGTCGTTGCGCAGTCTTGTAAGCACCGTGCGTGATGAAACATTCAAAAGAAAGATCACGCCGCTCTTTTTGAGAGCTTTGAGATTGTCATCGTTGAGCAGCGTGCCGCCGCCTGTTGAGATAACGGTTTTCTGAAGCTGCGAAAGCTCCTCGCAGACCTCACGTTCACGGGCACGGAAATACTCCTCGCCGTATTTTTCAAACATCTCGGAGATCGTCATTCCCTCCTTCTGTTCTATATAAAGATCGGTGTCGATAAAGCGTGCGCCGAGCTTTTCGGCAAGAAGCTTGCCTATCGTACTTTTTCCGCTGCCCATAAAGCCGCAGAGTATCAGATTCTTTTTCATCGTTTTTCAAGCTCCTTAAAGCAGTCTGCTGCAAGAATATCGATATCCTTGGCGTCAAACTCCGAGCCGTTCCAGATAGTCTGAGCAGCCGCAGCCTGATAAACGAGCATAGTCATTCCCGTAATAGCCTTGCTGCCGTTTGCACGGGCTTTTTTTACGATAAGCGTCTCGCTCGGATTGTAAACTGCGTCAAACACGGCAGCAGCCTTGTTTATAACGCTGTCGCCCACAACGCAGGCATCGCACTTCGGGAACATTCCCACAGGCGTTGCATTTACAAGAAGATCGCTCTCACCGCAGAAATCGCTTGTGAGCATAGCCTTTGCCGTACCCTCGCCGAAGCGCTCGTTAAGCTCTGCGGCAAACGATCTTGTACCCTCGATAGCCGCCTCACATTCAAGTATTGTCATTTTGCAGCCCTGTTTTGCACATGTGTTCGCAAAAACTCTGCCGACTCCGCCGCAGCCTGCTATAGTAACATTGCTGCCGAGCGGTATGCCTGCATTCTCCAAAGCCTTAACAAAGCCGATACCGTCGGTCGTGTAGCCTGTTGAAACTCTTCTGCCGCAGCCATCTGTAACAAATGCAACGGTGTTTACAGAGCCGTAAAGCTCCGCAGTTTCGTCAAGATGATCTGCAAGACGCATAACAGCCTGCTTGTGAGGTATAGTCGCATTGAAGCCGTCAAGCTTTGAAAGCTCGCTTTTAAACTTTTCGGAAAGCTCATCGGGAGCGATATCGAAAACGCCGTACTCTCCGTCGATGCCGGAAAGCTGCATAAGTCTTGTATGGATAAAGGGTGAAAGCGTGTGACCTATCGGATGACCGATAACGCCGTATTGTTTTTTACTCATAATCGTACCACCATTATTTCTTCAGATAACCCGCAGGCATGCTGTAATCGGTAAAGTTTATCATCGGGTCGTCCGGTTTATACATGATCTCGATGATATCTCCGGGATTTACAGCGTTCGGATCGTAAATATAGCACTCGCCCGTGTAAAGGCTGCCCGTTTCTGCAACGGTAAACTCATAGAATACACGGTAGCGGAACTTCCTTATCTCTATCGCCGCTTCTTCCTGCTCTTTGGCAAGTTCTTCGGGCGATTTCATAACGACCTCGCTGCCCGTAGACTTTTCAACGGGCGACGGTGTTTTTTTGTCGAAAATAAGCTTCGGGATATCGCCGGTCTTGCCCGACTTTTTGCCGTCGCCTTCAAGCGGTTCTTCTTTCTTGACGTAGCGCTTGATGTAATACGCTACCTTTTCCACAGAAACAACGTTGCCTACCGTCTGAACATAATCCTTGTAACGCTCGGCGAACTCTCTCGGCCGTTTTGAATTCTTGTGCATTATTACCAGCAGCGTTATGGCAGTTACATTTATTATGATCACTGCCGTCATAAGAACGATCGTCACGACGTTGGTCCTGTGAGCGATCTCGGCTATCTGGCTCTGCTGAGCCGCATCAAACATGGTATCTGTCGTAAGTTCTAATAATTCCTCCATGTATTTCATCTCCTTGTCAAAATAAAGGGCGTATCATTGCATATTTGCGGAACATATCCCCAATAAAAACAGCCCAAACGCCCGGAGCGCATAAAAGCTCATTTTCTTTATTATACACAAACAGGAAATTTATGTCAAGGCGAACGGCTGTCTGACGGCTCTAAAACAGCTCTGAATTGACCCTTGCAAAAAAAATTCTTATTTTTATAAAAAAATTCAAAAATTGTATTGACAAAAACGCCTTTTGTAAATATTATTTGTATAGCGCTAATTGTTTTCGAGCGCTTCTGATTGCCGCACGGCAGGCAGATGTTTGAAAAACACTTGCAAGGAGGGAATTTCTAAATGGTATTCGAGAAGATCAGAACTATCTTGGCTGAGCAGTTCAGTGAGGACGAAAAGTCCATCACTCTTTCCACAAACCTTACAGAGGATCTCGGCGCAGATTCACTTGATCTGGCTGACGTTCTTATGGCTATCGAGGACGAGTTCGAGGTGGAGGTGCTTGACGAGGACATCGAGAGCATCAAAACTGTCGGAGATATCGTTGAATATATCGAAGCAAGAAGATAATGCACCGCCGCAAAAGCGGCAGGATGCGGTCTGTTGGCTTTTGAACCTTACCCGTGAACCGGACACAGCTCCGTTCACGGGGATTTTTTTAATTGAAAATTGAAAATGGAAAATTTCGGTCAGGCTCACTTCGTTCGCCTTTTTATAATGCGGAAAGCTGAATGGTGAATTGCAGAGTTACTGCGGCTCACGAAATTATGTTTGCAATTTGAATCAAGCTCGTTTATTTACTTATACCAAAAAATCGATAAAAATTTTATGATAAATATCAATGCAATAATTGCAGAAAAAGTTGTATAATATAAGATGAAATTCTTTTCTGCTCTGCGCCTATTCTGTGTATATTACATATTTTTCAAATACAATGCACCGTTTAGTATTTTGTGACGAGCAAAGAGTACAAGGAGGATAATTATGAAAAAAAGAATCATCAGCGCATCGCTTGCCGCTGCACTGCTCCTTTCCACAGCTGTGGTTTCGGGAGCTTCAGTCAATGCGCAGGCTGCCGAACAGGATTACGGCCTTGCCGAGCATACGGCTGACGGCGTAATTCTTCACTGCTACGACTGGTCTTTCAATGCGATCAGAGAAAATCTTCCCGAAATAGCCGCCGCAGGCTATACCACGGTTCAGACATCACCCGTTCAGCAGCCGAAAGATTACGGCGAGTGGCTCAACGGCGAGGGGCAGTGGTGGAAGCTCTATCAGCCGCTTTCGTTCACCGTTGCAACGGAAAACAGCTGGATCGGCACAAAGGACGAGCTTACGGCGCTTTGTGAGGAAGCCGACAAATACGGCATCAAGATCATCTGCGATATCGTATCGAACCATATGGCGAATCAGACAGGCAATGTTTACCTCACATATTCTCACGATATCAAGAAATATGAGCCAGAGCTTTTCAAAAATTCTTCCACATGCTTCCATCAGCTCAAAAAAGGCGTTGACGACGGAAATCTTCAATGGCTCGTTCAGGGTGAGCTTGACTATCTCCCCGACCTCAACACGGGAGATCCGTTTGTACAGGAACGAGTTATCTCACTGCTCAAAGAGTGCATCGACTGCGGCGTAGACGGCTTCCGTTTTGACGCAGCAAAGCATATCGAAACACCTGCCGACGGCGAGTGGGCTTCCGATTTCTGGCCGAACGTTGTAGGCGCCGCAAACAGCTATGCCGAAGAAAAAGGCAGCGAGCTGTTTATCTACGGTGAGATGCTCAACTCCGCCGGCAAGGGCAGAAGTACGCTCGACTACACAAAGTATATCAACCTTACCGACAATAAGGCAGGCGATATCACACTTTACAATGTGGCTAAGAAAAAGCCCGACAAGGTGCTTATCGGCCAGCAGTACACATACAAAGACGACGATCCGTCCAACTTTGTTCTCTGGGCAGAGTCTCACGACACGTACATGGGCAAATCGGGTTCGGGCGGCTTCTCGAACACAGCTTCCGTATCCAATGAGGATATCGCAAAAGCATGGGCGATCATCGCAGCAAGAGCAAAATCTCATTCGCTCTATTTTGCACGCCCCAACGAGCTTATGGGTCTTGCAGGAGACACCGCATGGAAATCGACTGTAGTTTCCGAGGTAAATAAGTTCCACAACAAGTTTATCGGCACCGACGACGAGATCTTTGCAGACGGCGATATCATAGCTGTTCAGAGAGGCGACAGCGGCATTGTGCTCGTTAACCTCGGCGACAGCGCAGACGTTTCAATAGCGGCATCTCTCAAGGACGGCGAATACACAGATGCGATCACAGGAAACACATTCACCGCAGCTGACGGAACCGTAAGCGGTACTATAGGCGAAAGCGGCGTAGCAGTCATTTACAAAGACGCAAAGATTACTCCGAAGGTATATTTCTCTCAGGAAGATACAACTTTCAGAAGAGATACTTTCCCCGTTGTGCTCACGCTTGAAAATGCCGAAAAAGGCACGTACAGCATAAACGACGGCGAGGCTGTAGAGTTTGAAGGCGAAGCAAAAGTTGACGTCGGCGCAGCAGTTTCCGCAGGCGAGAGCGTTACACTTACTGCAACGGCAATAAACGGCGACACTGAGATCAGCGAAACTCACGTTTATACAAAGGAAGACTTTGCTCATTCGGGCGTTTACGTATACTACGACAATTCCGAAACGAATTACAACACCGTTTTCGCTTACGGCTACTATGAGTACTTTGACGATAAAGGCAGAAAAATAACTGCTGCTAAAGACGGTCAGTGGCCCGGAACAAAGATGGAATACGACGAGGAAACAGGACTGTACGTTTACGAAGTTCCGGCAGATATCCCCGTAGGCACGGGCAGCGTTATCCTCACAAACTCCAATATTTCAAAAAAATGGGAAACAGCCGGCATGACTATCCCGGCAGAAGTTTCGATCTATGACGCTACTCAGAAGAAGCTTGTTGATCCCAACGGCGTAACGCTAATGTACGGCGATACAAACGGCGACAACCTGATCACATCGAGTGACGCACTTGATATCCTGCGCAACTCCGCAGGACTGTCGGTATTCACCGATGCTCAGAATGCACAGGCAGACGTTGACGGCGACAAGGCCGTTACTTCGGGCGACGCACTTCTCGTTCTGAGACACTCGGTAGGTCTTATCGACACGAACGGCCTTACGGGCACATTGTTCACATTCGGCGGCAGCAGCGGCAACACTCAGCCCGATAACCCTCCCGCACCGTCCGGCAACACATTCTACGCCTTAAACAGCGCAGGCTGGATCTTTGACTACGGCTGCAAACTCTGGATCGTAAACAACGACACGAACGAAGCTCTTGAGATGACAAAATCAGACCCGTCCAGCGACAAAGCACCGTACGCTTATGTAGATCTCCCCTCCGGCTGGACAAATATATCGCTCCACAGAACACAGTGGAACATGACCGTTGAAGAGTCGAAGGAAGATTCATCTTATGCTGTATGGCAGTGCGGAACTATCCCCGAAGGAAAAAATGCTTACTCTATCACAGACAACAATAAGGGTAAATTCAGAAGCTATCCGAAATAATCAATCACAAAGCCTCCGCTTTTGCGGAGGCTTTAGTTTGTCGATAAAGTTTAAGGAGGCACTGATTAAATCGAGTGCCCATATTGCGCAGTCAGATTTGCGGACAGTGTCCGCAGACAGATATGCGTTACACACTTTGATTTATGATGGCTTGCTC
>CACZYP010000030.1:0-13353 GCA_902785425.1 uncultured Ruminococcus sp.
GCATCTTTTTTCCTCTCCCTTTGCTTGTTATATCCATTATATCACTTTTTCCTGTTTTAGGGTAGGGTTTTTAGAGGTGCCCAATTGATAATTGACAATGGACAATTGCGGAAGCGGCTGCGCCGCTTGTTTTATATTAGTTATTCAGACTTACAGTTATCTCTCTCGGCAGCAAACAAAAGTTTGGCTTTGTAAAAACTAATACAAATCCAACTCGGCAAAGCCGAGTTCCATAATTGTCAATTATCCATTGTCAATTGTCAATTAAAATCAATTCACGTTCTGTTTAATGACCTCAATAAAAGCGTCCCCGTACTTCTCAAGCTTTACGTGTCCTACTCCGTTCACAGCCGAAAACTCCTGTCGGGTCATCGGCTTTTTGAGGCAGATATCACGAAGCGTGGCGTCGGTGAAGATAACATATGCCGGCACGCCTGCCCTGTCGGCGAGCGTTTTCCGCAGAGCTTTCAGCACGTTGTAAAGCTCTGTGTCGATCGGTTCGCTGCGTGTATCAGCGGCTTTTTCACGAACGCTCTTAGGTATGCGTGCCGTCAGCTTTTCTTTGCCTCTGAGCGCTTGCGCACTCTTTTCCGTAAGCTGCAATACCGGATAATCGCCGTCGCTGCGGCCGATATACCCCTGCAGCACGAGCGAATCGATGATCGTCCTCAGCCTCGTTTCGCTGCATTCTTTCATGATGCCGTATGTAGACAGCTTATCGAAACCGAACGACTTTACACGCTTGTCCTCCGAGCCTCGCAGTATGTCACAGATCATCTTCGCACCGAAACGCTGCTTCGTCCGAACGATACATGACAGTATCTTCTGCGTGTCGGTCGTTATGTCTGCAAGCTCGTAGTTAGTCAGACAGTTAGAACATTTTCCGCACGAACCCGTGTGCTTTTCGCCGAAATAGCCGAGCATAAATGAGCGCAGACAGTCGTTTGTAGTGCAGTAATACGTCATATATTTCAGCCGAATCTCGTCACGAAGGCGCAGTTCTTTTGCCTCTTCCTCTGTCAGGTTTTCGTTCGGCTCTGAATTTTCTATAAAAAATCTTGCAGTCCGGACATCTTTGGCGCCGTACATCAGAATACACTCCGCTTCGCTTCCGTCACGCCCCGCTCGGCCTGCCTCCTGATAGTAGCTTTCAAGATTTTTCGGCATATTGTAGTGAATAATGAACGATACATTCGATTTGTCGATACCCATACCGAAAGCATTCGTTGCGACCATGATGTTCACACGATCATGCACGAAATCGTCCTGATTCTTTGTTCGTTCGCTCTCTTCAAGCCCTGCGTGGTACCGTGCGGCGCTGAACCCGTTCTCGTTGAGGAGATCACATATTTTTTCAACATTTGCTCTCGTTGAGCAATAAACTATGCCGCACTGCTCACGCCTTTCGGCAGCGAGCGAAAGCAGCTTCACGCTCTTGTTGTTCGGCTTTATCACCGAAAAAAACAGATTAGGCCTGTCAAAGCCTGTCGTAACACAAACAGGATCATGAAGCGAAAGGAGCTTGATTATATCGTTCCTGACATTTTCTGTCGCCGTTGCCGTAAATGCGCCTACAACAGGGCGCTTCGGCAGCAGGGCTATAAAGCTTTCTATTTTCAGATAGCTCGGGCGGAAATCCTGCCCCCAATGGGAAACGCAGTGTGCCTCGTCTATAGCGACCATCGAGATATCCATCGACCTGCACGCATCTATAAAGCTCTCCGTTTCCAGTCTTTCGGGGGCAACGTAGATCAGCTTATACACGCCACGGCGCATGTTTTCAATGACCTTTTCACACTGACGAAATGTAAGCGAGCTGTTTATGTATGCTGCACGAACGCCTGCCTGAACAAGTGAAATGACCTGATCGTGCATAAGCGAAATGAGCGGCGAGATAACAAGCGTAACACCTGAAAACATGAGCGCCGGCACCTGATAACACACCGATTTCCCGGCGCCTGTGGGCATGATGCCTACAACGTCATTACCGTTAAGCACGGCGTCAATGATCCGATCCTGTCCGTCACGAAACGAATCATGACCGAAAATATCCTTCAAGATCTTCAATTTTTCCTGTTGTCTGTTCATTATAAAACCCCGCACGTCGAATGTGAAAAGTGGAATGCATCGAATTGACAATTGACAATGGATAATTGACAATTACGGGACTCGGCTTCGCCGAGTTGATTTGTATTAGTCCTCACAAAGCTTAACTTTACTCGCTGAAAACAGATAACTATCAAGTTTGAATAAACTAACAAGATCAAGCACGAAGTGCTTCCAGTCTGTCGATAAAGTTCTTATATCGCCTTGGAGCGGCGAGGAATCTTTTTTACGAACCGGAATTTAGGGGCATTTTCTGCCAAAATGCCCCTCTTTCCAAAACAGTCCACCGGACTGTTTTGGAAATTCACCCCTAAAAGGGCATGAGCATGCCTCCGGCGGGCAAGGGCGCTGAGTCTCGGCTGCCGCCTCGGTCGGTGCTGTTGCCTTGCGGCAACGTCTGCCACCGGCAGACCGCACCCCTTGCAACCTGCCCGCTTTTTGAAAAAAGCGGGGCAAAAACTTTCGGATGTGTGTTCCTTAGCTTTTTCGACAATCTGCAAGCACGAAGTGCTTCATTAATTGTCCATTATCAATTGTCCATTGTCAATTAAAAAGGCGAACGCATTCACGCTCTCTAAATCTATTTAAGGCTTATGAAACCAGAAAGTCTCAGCTAAAAAGCATCACGGAAGATCACATCGTATCGTCCGCCCCATCAAAGGCTTCATCGAGATTTGACGTTACCGAGGAGCCGATGTTGTCTGCTCCCTGTGCAATGTCCTCGCCTACCTCGCCCACCATGCTTGCTGTGTCATGAAGTACGCCGTCTCCGCTGTTGTCTCTGTCTGTCGTTACCGACGCAGTTTCAGAGGCAGTCTTTCTGCTTGCAGTTTTTCGTGAAGTCATGTCGGCTCTGCTTTCGGTTTTCATAATTACCGAACTGTTGTCGTCTATCTTGCCGTCCTTTGCGTCACATGCGCAAAGAGCCGACGCCATCAGCAGAGCACAGGCAAAAAGCGCCGACGCTTTCTTGATATTATTCATAAATTTCAACTCCGTTAATAAAACTTCTGAAAACACGTTCAAATGCTTTCATCAGTATTTTACCCCGAAAATTGAAAAATAATCAAAAAATCACTTCGTATGCACATCTACCTGAGCAAACGGGATCTCTATGCCGTTTTGTGCAAAGCGTTTCAGTACCTCTTCCTGCATGTAGTAATAAACAGGCCAATAGTCCGCTGTATCTACGCACACTCTTACAACTATCTTCACACTGCTGTCGCAGTGTTCACCGATCGCAACGAACGGCTTTTTCGGCGTTTCTTTTATCTTGTCGTTTTCGGAAATGATCTTGTTCAGAACGGAGCGCACCTTTTCCATATCGCTTCCGTAAGCTACATTGTAGCGCAGATCGATAAGGCGGCTTTCTTGTGACGAATAGTTTGTGATATTGTTCACCGTGATGTTTGAGTTCGGGATTATTACCTCTTTGTTATCGATAGTCAGAAGATGCGTGCTTGATATATCTATCTTCGTGACCGTTCCCTCAAATCCGCTGACGGATATATAGTCGCCGACCTTGAACGGCTTGTTTACAAGCACCATCATGCCGCTTGCAACATTTTTAAGCGTATCCTGCAGCGCAAGACCGATCGCCACCGTTGCAGCACCGAGCGCCGTCACAAGCGAAGCGATGTTGAAGCCAAGCTTTGCAACAGCCGCTATTATAACGATTATCCTCAGCCCGATCTTTACAAACGAATGAACGAACGTAACGACCTCCGCACTCACCTTTGCGCCTTTCATCGTTTTTGAAACGAAATTTGCAACTACGCCGGCAAGCCACATGCCGATGATAATAATAAATATCGCCCCGATAAGATGAGGCAAAAATTCTCCGAGCCATTCAAGTGCAGAATCAATAAACTTCTGCGCAGCCGAAGCTGCCTGTTGAGTATTCATGCGGATCTCTCCCTTTAGTTTAATGAAAAGAGCAGCAGTTTTGCCGTTTCTGCTGCCCCCCTTTTTTAATGTGGAATGTGGAAAGTTGAGAGTGGAATTTCGGAAACACTTCGTGCTTGTTTTATTCTTCCTTCATTCCACTTTCCACATTTAGTATTAATAACAATATTCTAAAGCGTTAATTCTCTGCAAGGTTTTCTTTCACAAGGTGATACGTAACGCCGTCGGCGAAGGTGAATTCCGTTGTGTCTCGTGAAGCTTCTTTCATAAAGGTGCCTTTTACCTCGCTGCCGTTCCATTCGTAGATCACGCCGAGACCGCTTGCGCAGCCGTCTTCAAACGAACCTGTGTAGCCGTGGTCGGTATATATGATCGTGCCCTTGCCGGAAGGACGTCCGTTGACGAGAAGCCCCGAATATGAGCCTGTGCCGTACTCACGCTCGACAACGTAGCCCGGACCCTTGACGTAGCGGCTGTACTCGCTGCCGATAAGCTTCGTTCTTACGGGCAGATCATCAAGTCGGTGGAACTTGACTTTCATAGCCTTGACGGGCTTGCCGTCCTTGAAGATACCCTCGAAGAACTTTTCACCATACTCCGAAAAACCGCAGCCCATGCCCTCATAGATGCCGTCCTTTACGTAGCCCTCGTACTTTAAGTATAAGCCGTCGTCGGAGTATTCACGCATGTAAACGCATTTGCCCTCGCTGTAGATACACTGCTTTACGACTACTCCGTTTTTGATCTCGTTTATCCTGCCCTCGGGTACGCCGAGAACGAAGCAGCCTGCAAGATACGGCTTGCCGTCCTTATAAAGCAGACCCTCGCCGTCTTTTCTGTCGTTGCTCCAGTGGCCGCTGTATTCGGGCTTGCCGTCGGCTGTATAGCTTGTTCCAAGGCCTTTTCTTACGTCGTCCTTGAACTTGCCTTTATACACAAGTCTGCCGTCGGAATATTCGCTGCCCTGACCGGAGCGAACGCCGTTTTTCCATTCGCCCTCGTATATCTTCTCGCTGTTTTTGTAGCCGATACCGCTGCCGTGATACTGTTCGCTGCGAAGCTCGCCCTTGTAGACAAGATTGCCGTCACGGTCGTAGCAGTTGAGCACGCCTACGGGCTTGCCGTCGGCAAATGTGCCCTTATACCAGGAGCCTGTCTTTATGTCAAACTTTCTGCCCTCGCCGTGGAAGTGGTTCTTTACCCACTCGCCCTCGTAGAGCTTCTTTCCTCTGTTCGTTGTAAAAACTGCGTAGCCGTCGATAGTACCCATTACAAACGTACCCGAAACACGGCAGCCGTTTGAAAGCGTAAGCACTCCCTCGCCGTGAAATTTGCCGTCTTTCCAGCCGCCGTGATAGCTCACCTGGCCGCTTGCGTCGTACTGGGTGCCTATTCCGTTTCGCTTGCCGTTTTTCCACTCGCCGTTGTAGATGAGATTTCCGTTTGAATCGAAAAGTGTACCCTTATCGGAAAGCTTGTCGTCGTCCCAGCGTGAGATAAATACGCTCTCGTCATCGGGATTATAGAGCATGCCGACGCCCTCACGGCTGCCGCTTTCCCATCTTCCTACAAATTTAAGGTCGCCGTTTTCGTCAAACTTTGCGCCCATTCCGACGGGGCAGTCATTCTCCCATTTGCCGGCATACATGGAGCGATCCTTCGGCTTGAACGAGATACCGATACCGTTTCTGCGGTTCTTTGCCCAGTCGCCGATATAGCATATCTGACCGTTGCTGTAATAGTATGCGCCGAAACCGTCACGCATATCATTTGCATATTCGCCGTAGTAAGCAGTGCGGTCGTTGTTCATCAGCGTTCTGCCCATGCCGTGGCGCTGACCGCTCTCATTGAGGTCGCCGTAGTAGTAGTATTTGTCGCCTTTTTCGGTGCGGATCACCTTGTTCGGTTCAAGCACGCCGTCGGGCGTATGTTCGGGGTGAATAACGCTCTGTGTATCGACAGGTTCTTCTGTCTTGATCTCCCGAAGCGGCTCCGGCTTCTTTTTAAGTGTCGGCGGCGACGGGATATCGTTCGAGCTGTTGAGCGCCTCGGAAAGCGACTGCCTCATAAACTCGACGGTCTTCTGATCTGCACGTTTCTCAAGCGCAGTTTTCTCCTCTTTTCTGGCAGGTCTTGCACGCTTGTAGCCGTAAGAATGCTCGGGTTCTTTTGCCTCAACTATATCAAACTCACGGGTGATATCCTCGATGGTGTTCTTCGTATCCTCTTCAAGAGGCTCATCGTCGGAAATATCGTCGTTTGTAAGGTCATGAACATCGGGCTTGTTTTCGGGAGCGGAAGCCATGTTCTCTTCGTTCTCGTCATCATCTTCGTCATCATTGTCATAGAGAAGATCAAAGACGTTTTTCTTTTTCTCGCCGTCGTCCTCTTTGAGAACATCGGAATGAAGCTTCGGAAGCTCTATATCTATAGTATGTGTGCCCCACGCTCTTGACGGCGGAAGCTTTTCGTCATTGTTTCCGAGATCGAAGATCAGGCTGTCGTTTGCAGCCTTTTCGGGAACAATAACATCGTCGGTCTGGGTAAGGTCGATCTTTTTTGCAGGCTCTGCGCTCTTGCTCGGGAAAGGATCGTACTCCGCTTCTTCGAGCAGAGAGGGATCGTCGCAGTAATGCTCCCACTGCTTTGAAAACCTGTCGTTTGCGAAGTAAACAAGGCCGTTCGAGCAAAGCGTGCATACTTCGGGAACACCGAGCCTGTCTGTAAGCTTCTGCAAAAGCTGCTGGTCTTCAACGGGACGGCACGGGTAGAGCACTTCGGGGTGTTTATCGTCGCCGCCCGATGTGTATTTGAGGATCGTCGCCATGCCCTTTTTGTCCCAGTAAACAAGCTCTGCGGCAGGCTCCGAGCCTGATTTGCCGTAATATTTCGTCTTTATCCAGTTGTGGTACGGGCCGAAGTAGATGCACTTTACGATCTTGCCGAAATTATCTCTGATCTCAACACGGTAATCGTCGCCCTCACGCTGAGTGGGAACACGCTCGATCACTCTGCCGGAGCTGTTGACAACACGCCATTTGAGCACCGTATCTTCATTGAGCGAGTAGTTGTATTTGCAGATCTTGCCGTCTGCGCCCATATCGGTGAACCTGCGCTTCTGCGCCTGGAGTCCGTTTTCGTAGTAATTCTTTCTGACATTGGTCAGTCTGTCTTTAAAAGGATTCTCGATATCGAAGCCTTTGAGAAAAACGCCGTAGTAGTTCACAGCGTTGCGTTTAAAAAAAGTCATATCGCCCGGCATTTTTGTAACCCCTTTCAAAAAACCGCTTAGGTTTATTATATGAAAAATACGGTAATATTGCAAGAGGTTTTGTCGCAAATTCGATAAATATGTCAATTTGTAATCTTTTTGTAATTTATTCGCAATTACAATTATTCTTGTAAAATAAATTAAGCTGTGATATAATCAACAAAAAAGGAGGTTCGCCATGAAAACGATATATAATAAACTGACCGCAGTAATATGCTGCCTGACCGCTTCGGCTCTTCTGACGGCGTGCGGCGCAAAAAACACGACAGAACCGACCGCCCCTTCATTATTGACGCCGGAAACGCACGACACTGTATCCGCATCAAGCAAAGCGGCATCAAGCGTTTCGAGCGCCAAGCAGAGCGATACGGACGCTTCTTCAAAGAAAGCAAGCGATACCGATACAGCTTCCCAAAAAACGAGCAGTATAAGCTCCTCAATTTTTTCGTTAATAGAAGAACCTTCTACCGACATCGACGAGTATCTGTACGACCCTGACGTTTTGCGCCAGAAAGCTGCCAAAAAACCTTACAAAAATCTTTTCCCCTTCTTTCAGATCACCGACAGCAGCGCACCTGCCGGTCTTTCGGAATTCTCGACACAGCTTTTTAAAGAGTGCTTTGATAGCGTTCTGAGCGATAATAACGGCGAGCCGCAGAACATGGTCATATCTCCGCTTTCGGCTTACATAGTGCTTTCCATGACTGCAAACGGAGCTGTCGGCGACACAAAGACGGAAATGACAAACGCCCTCGGCGCTGATATCGAAGCACTTAACAGCGATATAAATGCCTATGTCACAAAAACACAGCGTGAAGAAAGCGTTCTGCAAACAGCAAACTCCGTATTCGTGATAAAGGACAATGTGCCGACGCTTGTTCCCTCGTTCGAGGAAACTGCACGAAACACATATTTTTCCGAGATATTCCATGAAAGCGCTTCCGAAGAGACTGTCAGCAAGATCAACTCATGGGTAAGCGACAACACAAAAGGCATGATACCGGGCATTGTCTCAATAGAAGACATAAACGATGACACCACATTGATACTCCTTAACACAGCCGCATTCGATGCGAAATGGCAGACTGAATTCGATGAACGGACGACAACACAGAAAGATTTCCACAATGCAGACGGCTCTGTAAGCACCGCTGATTTCATGGGAGACATCGAATACTACATAATAACCGACAACAAAGCCACAGGATTTTTAAAGCCTTACAAAAACGAAGAGAATGAGGGTAATTTCTGCTTCGGCGCACTTCTCCCCGATGAGGGAATAGCTGTAACGGATTACGTATCGTCTCTCTCATGCGACCATATCATAGATATGGTAAAAAACACATCGTACACCGAAGCGGTCGTTATGATCCCGAAATTTACATTTGACGGACAGTACATGCTGAACACACCTCTACAAAGCATGGGAATGATCTCCGCATTCGACCCCGGGAGAGCCGATCTTTCCGAGCTTGCCGTATCGGATAATAATATTTATTTTTCAAAAGTCATGCAGAAAACGTTCATTGAAGTAACGGAAAACGGAACAAAAGCGGCAGCAGTGACAGGCGCTTTTACGGTTCAAAGCTCTGTTTGTTTTGAAAGCCCAAACCGGATACTGTTTGACCGCCCGTTCGTTTTCTTCATCTACGACATAGACAGCAACATTCCGGTATTTATCGGCACAGTGTGCAGCCTTTAAGCGCTCGCTTTGCTCGATTATTGAAGACTAAAAAAATTAATAATTTCGGAAATTCGCTTCGCTCTTTTTATTTTCTATGTGAATGAACCGATTTTCCCCGATATCATAAAAAAGTGAGGACAACAAAACAGCTGTCCTCACTTTTTTTGTATTATTCCGCTTCGTTAGTTAAAATGTAACGGCTTCCAAAACAGCCTAATAACCCATACAGCAATATGATCAGGAGCGAAGCGACTCCGCAATTTTCCATTTTCCATTTTCAATTTTCAATTGAATCGGCGCTCCACACTTAAAGAGTAAGTTTCTCCAAAAGCTTATCGGCGCTGTCATAAACAGGCACCGTATTGTAAGCCCTGAGCACATCGCCGCCCTGATGGCCTTTTGCAATAAGCACGCAGTCGGCTCCGACACGCTGTGCCGTTTCGTAGTCGTGGTACATGTCGCCGATAAAAAGCGTCTGCTTCGGGTCATAGCCGCAGCGCTTCACTACAGCAGCCGCACGCTCGCTTTTGCTGCCGCAGCTCGTGTCGTCCGAGCCGGACATAAAGTCAAAATATCCGTCAAGCCCGAACGCTTTCAGGCTTGATGTCAGGCGGCTCGTTTCAAAGCCGGAGATAACGCCCTGACGTATGCCCATATCGGAAAAACGCTTTATCGCACCAACTACTTCTTTGAAAGGTTTAGCCTGCGGTGCGATCATGTCGTAGTTTTTCATGAAGCTTGCTGCAACTTCCGAAAAATCGCATACAGAGAAATCATATATCTTGTTATAAAAATTCTCTATCGGCATCTCGCACTCACGAAGATAGAACTCCATGTCTATCTCGGGAAGATCATGCTCTTTGAGCACAATGTTCTCGGCTTTTACGGCTACCCATGCGTCGTCAATGATAGTTCCGTTGTAGTCCCATATCACGTATCGGTACTTCATTCCTCGCCGCCTTCCTCGTTCGGTGCCTCGCCTGCATCATCGTCAATGATCGGCGTGAGCTTCTTTTTTATCGACATGCCGTTGTAGTTTATCTTGAACTTTATCTTGCCGCTCATCTTCTGACCGCACTGCTCACAGAGAAGCACCGCATTGAAGCCCTTGCTCTTTACCACCCAATCGGTGAGCGGCGTGAGCTTGCTGCCGCATTTGCCGCAGTACATAGTGAATTCGCTCTTGTTGACAAGGGGATTTTCAAGGTCGGTAAGATAGTAAGACTTAAAAGTAAGGCGGTAGTGGAGTTCCTCCGCCGTTTCAAGATATTTCGGGAACTTTTCGGGATTGTACAGATTCTTGAAGATCGTCATTGAGAGCATACTATCCTGAAGAGCACGGTGAGCAACATACTCGGCGGGGTCGATCCCTATAAGCTCCGCCGCAGGCGCAAGCCCGAGCTGCTTTCCCGCATTGTACACGCCGAGCATCTCCGCACAGTACACCTGAAGATCGCAGTACTGTGAGATAAAATCGACCCTGTCGGTCTTTTCGTAGTAGCGTGTGTTCTCCATGAGCGCTAAAATATCGCACGTTCCCCATGTAAGAAGTACATCGCTGCCGAGATACTTCTTGAACTTGCTGAGCACCCTTGTGTAAGTAGCGCCGCCCTTTGCAAGCTCTTCGTTTGAAATATTCGTAAGCTCCTTGACCTTGCCCGTAAGTTTTTTGGACACCTGCGGAGCTACAAGCATCGAGAAAGTATCGATCACCTCAAAGTCCTCATTAAAGCGCACAGCGCCGAACTCGATGATCTCACTCATAAAGCCCTTGTACTTTTTACTGTAGGAGCTGTTCCACTCCAGATCGAGGATCACAAAATTCACTATCTCACCAGCCTTTTAAATTGAAAATGGACAATTGACAATTGACAATTAAGGAAGCACTTCGTGCTTGATTATATTAGCATTTTGTAAGCGGTACATTGCTCGTTAATCATCAATAATGGTTTTTTATTATTGTATTTTCAGACAAAGCATTATAAAACAGGAGCGAAACGACTCCGAAATTTTCCATTTTCCATTTTCAATTAGATAATGTCTTTGAGGGCGAGTTCCGCCATTCGTCATTCCACTTTCCACAAGAAACAAAATGAGGCGCCTCGTCATTTTATTTCTTAAACATTTTCTTCATTCTCTGCTCTTTGCTGAGGATCATTTTTCTGAGTCTGATGTTCTTCGGTGTTACCTCTACAAGCTCATCTTCGGCGATGAATTCGAGGCTCTGATCGAGGCTGAGAACTGTGTGCGGAACGAGCTTGAGCGCTTCGTCGCTGCCCGATGCACGGGTGTTTGTCGCATGCTTCTTCTTGCATACGTTTACAACGATATCCTCATTCTTGGGACATGCGCCGACGATCATTCCCTCATAAACGGGAGTGCCGGGTCCAATGAACATTCTGCCTCTGTCCTGAACGTTGAACAAACCGTAGCCTGTGGACTCGCCTGTTTCATGCGCAACGAGCGAACCCTGATGACGGGAAACGATATCGCCCTTGTACGGCTCATAGCTGTCGAATACGTGGTTCATGATGCCGTTGCCGTTCGTGTCTGTAAGGAACTCCGAACGATAGCCCATAAGTCCTCTTGCGGGGATCCTGTACTCAATGTGAGTCGTGCCGCCGTCACGGGTGCCCATGTCAACAAGCTCTGCTTTACGTGAGCCGAGCTTTTCCATAACTGCGCCGACATAATCCTCGGGGACCTCGATGATGAGGTACTCGATCGGCTCGCACATAACGCCGTCGATCTTCTTGTAGATAACGGTCGGACGGGAAACCTGAAACTCGTAACCCTGTCTGCGCATCTGCTCGATAAGAATGGAAAGGTGAAGCTCGCCTCTGCCCGATACTCTGAACGTGTCGGCGGATTCTGTCTCCTCAACTCTCATTGCAACGTTCGTTTCTACCTCTTTGAAAAGGCGGTCACGAAGATTTCTCGATGTAACGAACTTGCCCTCTCTGCCTGCAAACGGGCTGTTGTTTACAAGGAAGTTCATCGAAACGGTAGGCTCGTCGATCTTGATGAACGGAAGCGGCTCAACGCAGTCGGGTGCGCACGCCGTTTCACCGATGTTAAGCTCACTGATGCCGCTGACCGAAACGATATCTCCGAGCTTTGCGGAATCTGCTTCCACACGCTTAAGACCCTCGAACTGATAGAGCTTAACGATCTTTGCGTTTGTAACGGAGCCGTCACGGTGGCAAAGTACGATCTGCTGGCCTGCCTTTACGGAGCCTCTTTCAACTCTGCCGATACCTATTCTGCCTACGTAATCATCGTAGTCTATGTTGGAGAAAAGAAGCTGGAGAGGACCGTCAATGTCGCCCTGCGGAGCGGGGATCTCTTCAAGGATCTTTTCAAAAAGGGGCTGCATGTTCTCGCCCGGAACGTCGGGATCAAGCGTTGCGTAGCCGTCTCTGCCCGAAGCGTAAACAACGGGGAACTCAAGCTGGTCGTCATCTGCGCCAAGCTCGATGAACAGGTCAAGCACTTCGTCAACGATCTCCTCGGGGCGTGCGCCGGGACGGTCGATCTTGTTGATAACAACGAGCGGCTTCTTGCCGAGGCTCAATGCCTTTTTAAGCACGAAGCGAGTCTGGGGCATACAGCCCTCGAATGCGTCTACAAGGAGAAGAACGCCGTCTACCATCATGAGTATACGCTCTACCTCGCCGCCGAAATCGGCGTGACCGGGAGTGTCAACGATGTTGATCTTTGTACCCTTATACATTACGGAAGTATTCTTCGAGAGGATAGTGATTCCTCTTTCACGTTCGAGATCGTTGCTGTCCATAACTCTTTCTTCAACGTTCTCGTTTTCACGGAAAGTACCGCTCTGCATGAGCAGCTGATCGACAAGCGTTGTCTTACCGTGATCGACATGAGCGATGATTGCCACATTTCTGAGATCTTCTCTTATTCCCACAGTTCTTACCTCTTTTACAAAAAATGTTTTAACTGTAAGATTATATCACATTTTTCGGCTCTTTTCAATTAAATAACAATCGTGAAAACATTTTCAGCAATTCGCAGTAAAAGCCTGTGAAGAAGGGAGAAATTTTATGTTTTTAGTTAATACTTAAGATTCAATGTGGAATGTGGAAAGTGGAAAGTGGAATGAATGAACTCGCCTGCGGCGAGTTGGATTTATATTAGTTCATACAAAGCCAAACTTTATTTGCTGACGAGCGATAAGTATAGAATCTAAGGAACCACTGAATAAATCCCGTCCTGCGGACTGAGCACCCATCTTGCTTGCATCTTTTTGTCATTTTGCACTCAACTGCCTTGAAATACGTCAGTATAGTCTCGGCTGCCGCCTCGGTCGGTGCTGTTGCCTTGCGGCAACGTCTGCACCTCTGACCGTCCTTAGGGATACGATTTT
>CACZYP010000030.1:13362-50200 GCA_902785425.1 uncultured Ruminococcus sp.
CGGCGCTTGCCGACCGGCAGACCGCACCCTGCGGCTTTTTCGTCCAATTTGCCTCAAAATCTGACTGCGCAATATGGGCACTCGATTTAATCAGTGCTTCCTTAGATTTATACGTACTTACAGATTATACCATAGTATGACAAAAAATGAAACCCTTTTAGAAGTGCAGCTTTAAGCATCTTTGACTTTTATGTTTCTGATATGCAAAAACTGCCTTTCAGACTGTTCTTTGGTACAGATAAAAAAATCCCCGGACAAGAACTATAAAAAAATATTGTGCGATGTTTAAAACTATGGTATAATAACAGCGTAGACAGAACTATGTTATTATTATGTATACACAATACACTATACACACTATATTAAAGAGGTGCATATAAATGAAGGTCGTAATTATCAATGGCAGCCCCCGAAAAGGCGGCAACACGAGCATTGCGGTAAACGAGCTTGTCAAGACTTTTGAAGCCGAGGGTGTTGAAGCAAAGGTGTTTCAGATAGGAAGCAATGCGGTTCGTGGATGCGTTGCCTGCGGCGGCTGCGGCGAAAAAGGCAAATGCGTTGTGGACGATGTTGTAAACGAGATCGCCGAGGAATTCAAAACCGCCGACGGACTTATCGCAGCAACGCCCGTTTACTACGCTTCGGCAAACGCTACTCTTATAGCCTGTCTTGACAGACTTTTCTACAGTGCCAAGTTTGACAAGACGATGAAGGTAGGCGCAAGCGTTGCCGTTGCAAGAAGAGGCGGCTGCTCCGCTACATTTGACGAGCTTAATAAATACTTCACTATCAGCGGTATGCCGATAGCTTCAAGCCAGTATTGGAACAGTGTTCACGGCAGATTTGCAGGCGACGCCGAAAAGGACGAAGAGGGTCTTCAGACGATGCGTACACTCGCACGAAACATGACTTTCCTTATGAAGTCGATTGCGCTCGGCAAAGAACAGTACGGTGTTCCCGAAAAAGAGCCGTGGACAGCAACGAGCTTTATCAGATGACCTGAAAACACAATATTATATTTAATAGAGAAAGGACGTGTTGGCTGTGGCTGTAAATTACAAGAAAGAAGTTACGATGGATCCTTCGGGATTTGTGCTTTTGTCGGATTATGTTCCGCAGATCATTCAGGAGATACGATATTTTTCAACGTATAATTTCATCGGAGACCGTATAGACGGATACGAAGAGCCTTGCGCACTGCTCACAAAAGAGGCGGCAAGAGCGCTCAAGTCGGTAAGCAGCGAGATGATAGTGCAGGGTTACAGGCTCAAGGTCTTTGACGCTTACCGCCCTGCGTGCGCCGTAAAACAGTTTGTTTTATGGGGCATTGAAGATCAGGATATACGCATGAAGCAGTATTTTTACCCCGAGCTTGAAAAGCAGGAGCTTTTTTTGAAAGGCTATATAGCAAAGCAGTCGAGCCACAGCAGAGGCAGTGCAGTCGATCTTACGCTGTTCGACATGAAAACAGGCAAAGAGCTTGACATGGGCAGTCCGTTCGATCTTTTCAGTGAGGCTTCTCACCCCGACTACAAAGGCATTACAGATGAGCAGTACGAAAACAGAATGATGCTTCAAAAGGTCATGATCCGAAACGGCTTCAAGCCGATCGACTGCGAGTGGTGGCACTTTGCTCTTGAAAACGAACCGTACCCCGAAACGTACTTTGAGTTTCCCGTGTCGTCCGATTACCTGAAAAAATGATAATTGCTTTGAAAACTGTAAAGAGATCATTGCGATAAAGGAGATGATCATTATGGATGAAGAAAAAAACTACAGCCGGGAAATCAATAACCGGGAAATTGATAATACTCTCCCCGACGGTGCTGTTGAGGATGATCTTCTTGATGAAGTTATCGGAGGCAGAGCGGTGTACAATGAAAACCTTACGATGATGGATATCGACAAGCTCCTGGCGAATAATTAACGAACACCCGGCAGCCGCAAAAACGGCCGCCGGGTGTTTTTTGTAAATCATTTATGCTTTTTCGGCATTCTCTGATAACAACGTACTATTCAATTTTTGTTCCCACTCTGCTGCCTTTATCAACAAGCCCTACGCTGTAACGAAGCACTGCAAGTGAGTCCGACGACATGATCTCACCATCAAGGTCAACATCGGCGATCTTCTTCTGCTCATCGTCAAACGTGTCAAGGCCTGCGCTTACACGAAGTATCATCAATGCGTCTGTCGCTGATATTACTCCGTCCTTGTCAACGTCGCCGTAAATTGCGTCTGTCGGCAGCGTTGACTTGTCAACATACTCACGGCTCAGCTCTTCACCGCAGACGTCACAGTAAACTGCCTTGTCGTAGCCTTCCGTAGTCTCGTTTTCCTTCTTCACCTTGCCGGGAGTATGCGGGATCTTTTCGGTTACAACGTGCTTGATCGACACGATGTCTTCACACTCGGTGCAGCGAATAATAAGGTCGTAGCCGCCTTCGAGCGCACATGTCGGAGCTGTTTCGTTTTCCTTGTGCTGCTCGCCCGGAGTGTGTACGTGATCGTGTCCGCTCGTTGCTACCCACTCACGGCTCAGTTCTTCGCCGCATACAGCGCAGTAGATGACCGATTCATACGTGAACTGCGTTTCGTTCTCCTTGACGGGCGCTGCCGGTGTGTGCGCCTTTTTCGCAAGCACTACAGAGCCTTTGACCTCTTTCGTGCATGCCTCGTCTTCATAAAGTTTACCGCAGTTATTGCATGACCAGTATTCGATGTGACCCTCGTGCGAACAGGTGGGTTCAAGTCTTTCCCAGTGCGTTGTGCTGTGCTCGCAGTCGCCTACAAAAAACTGACGGTAGCACTGATCGTAATACTTTTTCGCTTCAACGCCGTTAATATAATAGATCGTGTCGTCGGTAAACATGCAGCCGTCCGTTGGCGCAAACTCTACATAAACGATATACTTATTGCCTGTTTTGAACTGAGAATCGGCACCTAAGCTTATATCTTTACTGCCGCTTCGAAGAACATATCTCACATTAGAAACAGAGTAAAGCTCAGGCTCTGCCGTTTCGCCGGAGAATACGGGATAAGCGCCGTCAGCCGGCTCTGTGATCGTGCAGTATGCGTGATAGATCGGCTTTTTGCATGTCATAGGCAGCGAGTAGTAATATTCCTGCTTTGCGCTGTCGTAATATGCAAACTTTGCTTCTTCACCGTTGATATTCAAAGCGGTGTGCGTATCGATAACGTATTTATCGGACTTGGGCTTAAGCGTTACGTTCAGATAATATACGCTGCCCGTTGTAAAGCTTGCGCCGTCAAACATAAAGTACATGTCGCTTTCTTTTTCGGACGTTGTGTAATCGAGCCAGTTCCTGAACGTTACCTCGTAATCGGCAGGCTCGTTTGAAATAAATTCGGGAGCATACGCCTTGTCGCCCTCCTGAATAACTTTCTTGTCGGTTGTAACGTAAGCCGTATCGAGATGCTCCTTACCGGTTTTGAACGTCCTGTCAATGACTGCAACATCGGCGGAACCGCCCGATTTAACAGCCGATACATTGTTGATATTGAACACAGTGTCGGAAGTAAAGCGCAAGTCTTTAGCGGCTTTCAGCTTCACACGAACAACGTATTCCTTATCAGGTTCGTAAATCGACGTTTCATCAAGCTCCGTATACGGATATTCTTTTTCAAAAACAGTAACGCTCTCAACGGTGTATTCGCTCTCGTCGTCGGACTTTGCAGTAAGCTTCGGATGAGCGCCGACTGACGGCGGCGTTACGGTGCAGCCTGCAACATAGACCGCATCACGCTTTGTGCTGAACTTTGCTTTGCAATCGACGTACTTATACGGCCTTTCATTTATGGTCTCTTCTCCCTTATCAACTACAGCCGCCTTTACGCCGTTTACTCTGAACTGCGCCGAATCATCGAAATCGTAACCCTCTTTTGCGTAGAACCTTACTTTTAAACAGTAATCCTTATCTGCCTCAAAGGGAACAGAACCGTACAGCATGTTCTCGCACGCTTCGTCGGTAAACCAGCCGTCTATTCCAATGAAGTATTTTACGCCCATCGGGATCGATGGATCCCCGACAGGATAATCGCCGGGCTGCGGTATCTGAACGGTACATTCCGCTTCCTTGATCGGATCGGGCTCCGTGATAAGTATAGGCGTACCGGGTTCGGATGCGTTTTTGGAATGTATTACATAATTATTTGTTCCCGTAATACGCTGTTCGATCTTCTCGATCGCAAAGTAATATGTTTCGCCTACTTCAAGCTTATCCTTTACCTCTTTCGGAAGAACAGCATTGAGATCAACGGTCCACCCTGCCCCTTCAAGCGCAGCAGGACTAAGGTTAAAGTCCTTTAAAGATTTTCCTTCGCTGTTCAGAAGGGAGCATTTGAGTATAACCGAATCACTTCTTACTATATCGTCCTTTGTAAGAGCAGGGAAGTAATTATCGGGTACATGCAGTTGGTACGTGTGGCTCGAAAGCTTATCCCACATACCGCCTGATCCGTCAATGCCGTAAACTATGATCTTGCCGATCTCTTCCTTCGGCATTATTGCAAGATCCGAAGTCGAGTAAAAGCGAGTGCTCTTCTGTTCCGTCACATTATCAATGCCCATATACACTTCGGTATTCTCGGGCAGCTCGGCGGAAAGGCACACTCTGCCGGGGCCGGGGCTGATATAATGGAACGTGGCGTCAAGTCTCGGGCCTTCCTGCAAAACCGTGATCCTGTCGAAGTAATCAAGATCTATGGTGCAGCCTCGCACAGTGAAGAAATCCGAATCCCAGAACTCATCTTCACCGGCATTATAGCCGGGGTTCGGCAGACAGAGATCAAACGCATTTGCACCTGCCATTGCTATAATATTGCCGCCGTTTATGTTTATTGCGTATTTTTCAAACGCTTTAAGCTGTATTACGGAGTTGCGTGTGTAACTTTTTAAAGTGTGCGTGGAAAGGAACGAATCGCCAAGCTCGCCCTTGCCGCCGTAGCCGACGATAGTGCCGCCATTCATCGTAAACTTACCGCCGTTGTACGTTAACGCCGTTCCGTGTGTTACCGCCATGCCGAGATACTCGTCCATATAGTAGCTTCTGATCTCCTCGGCGTGTCCTGCAACGTAAGTGCCGCTGTTGACGGTAAGCGAGCCGCCGTCGAGAATGAACAGATCTCTCTGCGAGAAGTAGTTCGACTGGCCGCCTGCGGAGTAATTGTAAAACCTGATATATCCCGCTTCAATATACGGGCTTCCGTCGGGGTACGTAACACTTGAATCATTGAGCACAAGAGAAGCGCCCTCGCCGATATTGAAAAGCGCTGCACTGTCGCTTTCATCGCTGTCGTCACGCACTTCAATGAAGTGACCTGAAAGATCAAGCACCTTCTTGCCCTTGCCTACGTTTATAATAACGCCTGTCTGATGGGAAAGCATCACATTCAAGTCGGCAGCAAGACGAAGATCGCAGTCGCCGTCGCTTTTCAGATAAGAAAGCAGCACGTCAAGCGTTGACACATTGATCTTTTCGTTCTCCGGCTCGCCTGAAACGGCAATCGGCGCATCGGCTGCAACATCAAGCGCATATGCTGTCCCCACAGGCACTGACGCAGCACTTACAACAAGTGCGGCGGTACAAAAAAGGCTTACGATTTTTTTCATTTTCATAAGATCACCTCGGTGTTCAATGTGGAATGCGGAAACCGGAAAGTCTATTTGCAGCAGATAAAAAAAGCGCTCTCCCCGATTTCACTATATACTCATAATCATTATACAATAATTCACTATATTTTTCAATACGTTGAGTAAAATTTATTATAAATAATGTATATAATAGTGAAAAAGGAAAAGAATCCCGTTAAGCATTGGTATATCGTACAATAGGAAAGCACTGATTAAGAAAGCACTGATACCGATAACGTTGACTTTTCAAACACGGGGCTGCCTCCTTTAACGCACACTTACACCGGCTATGTCAATCTAAAAGAAAATAAGACGATCCCGCCTCATTTTGGAGGCGGGATCGGTTTTTAGGAAAGAAATGTTTACTATAATTCCACACTTAACAAATGGTAGCGATGCGGCTGCGATATTATTATCTATTCTTTATTCACAAAGCGAATTAAGAAAACGTTTTTTCTGCTCCCACGCTGTATCTCAGAACTATAAGCGCATCGGCAGAGGTGATGCTGCCGTCGCCGTCAATATCTGCGGCGGCTTTTTGCTTTTCATTAAGCTCTGTAAGCCCTACGCTTGCACGAAGTATCATCAGCGCATCGTTTGCTGTGATCTCGCCATCGCCGTCTATATCGCCCTTGCGCTTCGGGATATTATCCTTATCGGCAGGCGGAGTGTCGGTGCCGTTGCTTGCTTCGTAACGGATATTGTTATTCTTGCAGTATTGTTCTGCAACCGAATTCTTTCTGCATTTTACGGTTACGTTGTCGCATCTGTAGAACACATCGGCATCTATCTGCTTCACCGTTGACGGGATTGTAATGCTCGTAAGCTTTGAGCACCCCTGGAACGCCATTTCCCCTATCTTCGTTACAGAAGTCGGGATCACCGCCTGCTCAAGATCGGTATAGAAAAATGCAAGCCCGTCTATGAGCGTAACGGAATTCGGGATAGTTACACTTTTTATCTGCGGCGTATCGGAAAATGCACCGTAGCCGATAGCAGTGACGGTTGCAGGGATAGCAACGCTTTGGCTGCTGCCCTTGTACTTCACAAGCACGCCGTTGCCGACTATCACAAAGTCGTTCGGGTAATTCTCGATCCAGGGCGTAAGATAAAATGCGTCGCTGCCGATATACGTAACACTGTTCGGTATATTTATGATTTTGAGAGCGTCGCAGACAGCAAACGCACTGCTTCCGATCTTTGTTACAGTATCGGGAATAGAAACGCTTTTAAGCGTTGAGCTGCCGGCAAAAGCGCCGTAGCCTATCTCTGTGACCTTTTTTCCGTTGATGCTTGACGGGATATTCACAGTTGCAGCGCTGCCTTTATAACTCTTTACAGAGGCTGTTCCGTTTGAAAGCACCTCATACTCGTAATCTCCGAAGCTTTCCCCCGATGCATAGTCATATCCTCCCGCAGCTGCCGCAGAGACGGGCACCATTACGGCAAGGACAAGAACAAGCAGCAAGGACAGCAATTCTTTTTTCATAAATACGATCCTTTCTTTGTTTTTTATTATATAATAGCCAAACCGCAGCACAATGTCAAGCAGTTTTCATAAATTGTATTGATTTTTGATTGAGAATGTGATACAATTAGCTATAATTGTTTACAGGTTTAAAACGTAAGTTTATCGATATAATCAGACGATTGATTACGATTATTAAGGAAGCACTGATTAAATCGAGTGCCCATATTGCGCAGTCAGATTTGCGGACAGTGTCCGCAGACGGATATGCGTTACACACTTTGATTTATGATATATTTCAAGGGAGTTGAGTGCAATATGACAAAAAGATGCAAGCAAGATGGGTGCTCAGTCCGCAGGACGTGATTTAATCAGTGGTTCCTTAAGGCAACACAGCGATCAATTACTAAACGGAAGGAATGATCTGATCATGAAAAAAGCTATGAGTGCTGTATTGGCAGCTTCATTGATGCTCGTTACGGCAGGCTGTGCTCTTGAAACGACCCTGATAAAGCCTTCAAACAGCATAATAAAAAACGATATACAGCTTTACATAAACGAACATGTGGATAATGCCGCATGCATTGATAACATTGAACCTGACAGTGATTCCATTGTCGATGAAAGGTACGAAGCGGCATATATTGCCGAGTATTCCGACAGCAAGGCACAATATACCGACAGATTCAATATCTCATACAAGATCAATGACGGCGAGTGGGCGCTTGATGATCTTTCTCTCGATGAGAGTTATGCACAGCGTTCAAAGACAACATTTCATTACGACAATACATATTCCGATATAACAACATCAGAGAGTGAATCGGACTCTTCCGAAAACAGCGGATCAAGCTCTTCTGACAACAGTGAGTCAAAGAAAGATGAATCGGATTTTGAAACAGACGCAGGTACGCCTTCGGCGGAATTATTTGAATCGGAAGGTATTTATAATGATCCGAACAAAAGCAGGTCGAATGGGTACAAAGATTACAGCGGCATTACTTACAATGGCGCAATACAGGACTACGTGATAATAGCCTCAAAACTCAGTGATCATGAATGTGTGATCGACGGCGAGTATTATTTGCTCCCGTTTAAGGTAAGTCAGTTTACGGAAAACGGCTGGTTTCTTTCCCGGCTTTTTAGAACAGGCGACGAAACTCTTGCTGCCAATCAGACTACGTACAGAATGTACGAGAAAGATGATATATATATCATAGTTTATATTACCAATCTTACAGATCATGAGCTTGGAATAAATGATTGTTCCGTTACAGGCATCAAAGAAAACAGATTGGGCATTGCAACAGGCAATGATTTTTCTCTTGAAGGAGCCAAACACGAATACACGGAAAAAGATATAATCACTATTCTCGGCGAACCGGATAAGATAACTACTGCGGACGACCTGTATAACAAAACATTCTTTTATAATATCGGCGGTGAGTACTATTATGAGTTTAAGCTGCGAAGAGTTCATTACAATGATTCTTACTTCATTGGCGACACTATGTCAATGATGTATTACCCGGCGTACACTTATTCCCAATACGAATAGGTGAGCCTCGGTAAACCGAACAGCTGCAGCGATCACTAAAAAAATTTCAAAAAAACGTGAATCTCCCCGGTTTATTCAGAACCGGGGAGTGTTTATTTATCTCTGTATAGTTGCCGTACATTTATAACTGTGCGGCAATATCCTTTGTGATCTCTCCTGCGATCAACAATCCCGCAACGGCAGGCACAAAGGCAACGCTGCCCGGGATATCTCTTCTTTCGGTGCATTTATGCTGTGCGCCGGGAGGACATATACAGTGGCTTCGGCAGCTTATGGACATATCTTCGAGAGGTCTTACAGGCGTTTCGTCGGAGTATACCACCTTCAGTTTTTTTACGCCTCTTTTGCGAAGCTCATAACGCATTACACGTGCAAGCGGACAAACCTTAGTTTCGTATATATCTGCGATTTTCAGCCTGTCGGCATCGAGCTTATTTCCTGCTCCCATTGCACTGATAACGGGGACACCGAGAGCTTTCGCACGCATGATAAGCTCTATCTTTGCAGTGACCGTATCTACAGCGTCAACAATATAATCGTATTCATCGAAAGGAAAATCGTCGGCGTTTTCCGGCAGAAAAAAGCATTTATGAATGCGCACATCCACATCGGGGTTTATCTCGTGCATTCTTTCGCTCATGACTTCCGCTTTATATTTTCCGACCGTTTTCCTTGTTGCTATGATCTGACGGTTAAGATTGGTAAGACAGACCTTGTCATCGTCAATAAGATCAAAATGACCGACGCCGCTCCTTACGAGTGCCTCACATACGTAACCGCCCACGCCGCCTACACCGAACACTGCGACCCTTGAATCTGCAAGTTTTTGTATTGCGTCGCCGCCAAGAAGAAGCTGTGTTCTTGAAAACTGATTAAGCATATATCCCTCCGCCGTTATTTTTTGAGCCGTTTGTCAAGCTTCACCACAAGCTTTGAGCCTACTGTCTGGAACACCTGAACGAGCAGTATGAGCAGGATAACAGCTATCAGCATTACACGATATTTGTAGCGATAATAACCGTAGTTTATGGCGATCTTACCGAGACCGCCGCCGCCGATTATTCCGCTCATTGCAGTGTAGCTTAAAACTGTTGTGACAGCTATCGTGAAATTTGAAATGAGCGAAGGCACGCTTTCGGGTATCATTACCTTTGTAACTATCTCAAATTCAGATGCACCCATACTCTGCGCCGCTTCTATAATGTTCGGGTCTATCTCCCGAAGGCTGCTCTCAACAAGCCTTGCCACAAAGGGAAATGCCGCTATTACGAGAGGTACGATTGAAGCTGCTGTGCCTACCGTTGTGCCTACGATCAGCCTTGTCAGAGGAAAGACAAGTATCATTAGGATAAGAAACGGAACGGAGCGCAGGATATTTATAAGAACATTGAGAAAGCTCATTAAAGCTTTCGGGAGCGGACGTATACCGTCCTTCTCTCCTACTACGAGCAGCACGCCGAGCGGAAGCCCGATGATCACAGCAAAAAGCGTAGAAAGCAAAGTAACGTAAAATGTCTCCCACACTGCAAGCGGTATCTCACGCTGAACTATCTTTAATGTTTCCTCGATCACCTCTTGTGAAAAGAGCCTGTCCATCACTGCACCTCCTCTGCTGCGAGCTTTTCTATACTGCCGAAATATTCTTTTGCGCTCACAAAATCGGAGTCGCTTTTAAAACTCAGCAGCATATTTCCGTAAGCATTGCCGCCTATCGTTTTTGTTGAAGCCATAATAATATTTGCGGCAATACCCTTATCCATTGCAAGCTTGGCTATAAGCGGAACATCGGCAGAATACTCGCCGCCGAAAACAAGGCGGAGAAGCCTTTGTCCGCTTGATCTTTCAAGATAGTCACGTTCCTCGGGATAAACAAGATTCCTTGCCGCTCTTGATTTTGGTGAGCTGAAAACATCCGAGACCGCTCCCGTTTCTGCGATCTCGCCGTTGTCTATAATTGCTACCTTATCGCATATTTCCTCTATGACACTCATGGCGTGAGTTATGATTATCACGGTGATGCCGAGCTTTTTGTTTATATCCTTGATGAGCGACAGGATAGAGCGTGTCGTTTTCGGATCGAGCGCAGACGTTGCCTCATCGCACAAAAGGACCTTGGGCGAAGTTGCAAGCGCACGGGCTATGGCAACTCTCTGCTGCTGACCGCCCGAAAGCTGCGCAGGGTAAGACTTCGCCTTATCCTTTAAGCCTACCGTTTCAAGCAGCTCAAGCGCACGCTTTTCGGCTTCTTTTTTCGGCACGCCCGAAAGCTCCAGCGGAAAGCAGACATTTCCGAGCACATTCCTCTGCATAAGCAGGTTGAAGCCCTGGAATATCATCGTAACATTACGGCGCATTTTGCGCAGTTCGCCTGCCGAAAGGGCGCCTATGTCTACTCCGTCTATGAGAACACTGCCGCCTGTCGGGCGTTCAAGCATATTTATACATCGCACGAGCGTACTTTTGCCCGCTCCGCTCATGCCGATAATGCCGAATATCTCTCCGTCGTTTATAGTTATATTTATGTTTTTAAGCGCTTCAAAATCGCCGTTATGCGAGCTGAAAGTTTTTGAGAGCTCTTTTATTTCTATCATTGTTTTCCTCCGCATAAGTATAAAACAGCTCCGTATATAGGTGTACGCCGGCAACTGTATTGTATGCCGACGTACTGTCCGGAGTTTCAAAAATGGTGTGATTATTATTTTAATGCGTCAAGCGTCGTCTGCTTGCCGCCGTAAAGTCCGAGCGGCTCAACATGGATAGTAGATATAGCTGTAAGCTTAGTGCCGTTCTCTGCGTTGAAATCATCGAGATAAGGAACATGCTGGAAATAGTTTGCGTCGATCTCGCCGGAGTCAACAACGTTGTTCGGCTGTACGTAATCGGTGTATTCCTTTATATCAACGGTGATATCCTTTGCTTTGAGGATATCGGCAACGATAGAAAGTATCTCGGCGTGAGGCGTGGGAGAAGCCGCTACAGTGATCTTTTCACCCTTGAGCTTGCTGTAGTCGATGTCTGCGGAGTAACCGTCTGTCGGATTCTCAACAACGCTTACAACTGCACCGTCGTAATTTGAATTGATGTAATCAACTACCTGCTGACTTTCAAGTGCAGCCTTGAGTGCAAGAATCTTAGGCTCGTTTTCGTTGCCCTCTTTTACTACAAGCACGTTGCCGTAAGCGGAAGCCGAACCTTCAATGCCAAGCGATTCCTGAACGGGATTGAGGCCTGCCTCGATAGCGTAGTTTGAGTTGATGATCGCATAATCCACGTCCTGACGAACGTTCGGTACCTGTGCCGCCTCAACCTCTTTAAACGAGATGTTCTTGGGATTCTCGGTAATGTCGGCAGGAGTTGCCGTAATGCCTGCGTTCGGGTCGAGCTTGATGTAACCGAGGTCATCGAGCAGCAGAAGCGCTCTCGCCTCGTTAGTTGTGTCGTTCGGAATGGCTATCTCGATATTCTTCGAGCTTGACGAGCAGCCTGAAAAAAGTGCTGCGCTCGATACAAGAAGTGCGGATGCTGCAAGAACAGATATTAATTTTTTCATGATAAAACTCTCCTTAAAAACAATTATGTTATTTCGATTAAAATGATGCCGCAAAGATCACATTCGGCCGAAACGATAATTGCTTCTTAAAAGAGACTGGAAGATCCTCAGCATATAAATGCACTCCAATTCTCGTTTACTAATCCTATCTGTTTGGTGGGCTATTGATTGATTACTATAATACAACGTATACTACAATATGTCAACAGAAAAAAATAAAATCTGTCTTTGCGACAGATTTTACAAAGAAGACTTATGTATTTTGTGCGTTTTGCCGCATCAGTATTCCGTCGAATACTTTCTTACCCTCAACGGAACATTCAGCGAGTCAGCTATTCTTTTGCACTGCGCTATATCGTCGTCAGAGATCACATCAACAACTGTAAAAGCAACGTTTTCAGTGTATTTTCTGCATTCTTTGCCGAATTCGAGCATAGCGTCAAACGACTTTATACCGAAAACAGGGTGAACGATCGCCTCGTATTTTTCCGCATCTGAGGCATTCATGCTGATCGAGATGGTGTCGATATTGTCGCATATCTCTTTTGAGATATCACGCTTATTAATAAGACTTCCGAGACCGTTTGTGTTGAGCCTTGTCCTGATCCCCTTCTGGCGCAGATACTTTGCCGCTGCGATCAGAACATCAAATGACATTGTAGGTTCGCCGTAACCGCAGAAAACGGCTTCATCGTGGTCTGTAAAGTCAAAACTGTCAACAGCGGCTTTGACCTCCTCAAATGTGGGATTATGCGAAAGCCACAGACTGCCCGACTCCCCCACCTTATCTGTCGTTTTTCTGATGCAGAATTCGCAGTTGCACGGACATGCATTAGTTATATTGAGATATACGTTTGAAGCGTACGTATATAGTATTTCGTCTTTCTTTTCGCTCATTGCACTTTCTCCTTTGCATCTGCACCGATGCAGATAACCGAACCGTCAGGCGGTCATTTGTACAGTGCTGCCTTGTATTTGTTGTATTCTATCACAAATGTTTATTGCTGTCAATAACCGATATATAAAACAAAAAAGAACCTGCTTATTTTGCAAGTCCTTTTTACAGATATTGCATATGCTGCGATATTGCGTTATAATAAAAAAGGCAGCGGAGTTTAACCGCCGTCTTTCCGCTTGGCGGGCGGAGTGCTCTCACGTTGAGCTATGCCTTTTTGCCGGGCGGCAAGCCGCTTCTTCCCATGCGGAGGGATATTCTGAAATATGAACTACCGACAGCCATATTATACTTCAAAAATACATTTTAGTCAAGCCGGGTACTCGTGCAGAAATATTCCACTATGGGTTAGGGAATTCAAAGGCGGTTCGGCTCAATTATCGGGTTACTCGCAAAACACTTTTTATAATCAAAGGAGTCCGTAATGAAATGCTGTCTCATGTGCCGACAAAAGAATATAGACTATTACGGCTTGTGCCCGGACTGCTCTGCGTATAACAATATGATGAGCGGACAGAGCTGCGACCTTACCGGGAAAACGGCAGTTGTGACAGGCGGAAGGATCAAAATAGGCTATGCTGTATGTCTTCGTCTGCTTCGCTCTGGCGCATCGGTTATCGCAGTAACAAGATATCCGAAAACTGCACTGGAGAATTATCGCAGAGAGCCTGATTACGAGAAATTCAAGCATAAACTGTCTATTATCGGTTTCGATCTTTTACGTGCCGATATGATCGGCGAACTTATCTCAAATATAAAAACGCTTTCGCATGGAAAAATAGATATTCTTGTCAATAATGCAGCGCAGACAGTCAAGAAATCGAACGAGTATTATCTGGCTCTTCAAGCTCATGAGCGTGAGCTGCTGCCGGAGGGTGATAACTGTATGCTTGTTCCCGTAAGTGATATCGAAAACAGTCTTATCCCCTTCGGGTCACTTTCCGACTACGGTGAAACCGAAAATGAGAATTCATGGGTCAGAAAGCCCGAAGCGATAAGCGCTAAGGAGCTTTTGGAAGTCCAGCTTATCAACGTTACTGCACCGTTTCTGCTTACAAACGGACTTCGGCAGTTTATGCAGCACAGCGGCGGCAACAAATTTGTGATAAATGTCAGTTCGGTGGAGGGCCGCTTTAACATGAAGCAAAAGCTTGCCCGACACGTTCATACAAATATGGCAAAAGCCTCTCTTAATATGATGACACATTCCATAGCTTCCGATTTTGCAAGAGACGGCATATTTGTCTATTCATGCGATCCCGGTTGGGTATCTAATCAGTTCCCCCCGGGATATGATATCAGCAAAAACTTTGAGCCATACCTTACTTTTGATGACGGTGCAGCTCGTATACTTTATCCGATCGTCAGAAACATCAATGAACAGAACGTCAGAGACAGCGGCTCATTTTATAAGGACTACAAAATAATAGATTATTGAGGAGATAGGCAGTGTCATTATTTGATAGATTATTACAGCATAAACATATCGACCGGGAACCGGAAAATGATGTTTTTGTTACGGAAAATATATACTATCCGGAAGAATATACTCCGAAGCCTGCTGACGTTGACCATATAGAGCTTACCGAAAAGGAAGCTGTTCGGCTTGGGTGGTCGTTCAGAAAAAAATCAAAGCATATCCGCATAACAAATTATCACGGCAGTAAGACAGAAATAATGGTTCCTGCTGCTATAGGCGGCAGAAAAGTAAATGAGCTTGGAAACGAATGCTTTATAAATACAAATATTACAAGCGTAGAAATGCCCGATACTGTTGTGAAGATCGGCGCTGATCTGTTTAACAGCCGCACTGTCAGGCGGATCATTTTCTCTGATAATATCCGGGTTATCCCGAAAGGGCTCTGTGAAGGCAGCTATTCACTTGAAGAGGTGCACCTTCCGCTTATGCTCAGCGTGATCGGGGAGCGTGCATTTTATGCATGTCGCAAGCTTAAACATATAGAGCTGCCCGATCATATCTCATATGATCGCTGCGGTGAAAAGGTTTTTGAACGCAGCGCCATTGAAAGCTTTTCCTTTAATGCAAAAAAATACTTCAAATACTACTCAGACTCTGTCACGCTAAGAGACGGAAGCTGGTTTCAATCCACACCAATGCTTTCAAATCATAAGCTTGTTGCACTTCCGGTAAAGGAATCGAATATGCTTTGTGTTCTTGCAGTCGGAATACGTGCAGATATTAAATTCCCGAAAGGAAACAGTGTTTTGATGTGCAAAGGTTCGGTCGACGTTAGCTGCACACTCGATTTTTCCGAGTGCTCGTCCGTTGTGTTCATGCCGGGTGTGTTTATAGATAATACAAATGATTTCGGCACGATTTTACCCACAACTGTTGCAGTCATTAGCCGAAGTCAGGAGTATCTTTCGTTCCCGAATTTCGTTCATGTAGAATACCCGGACGGAAGCCTCAGAGACGATCCTCTCAGATTTGAGACTGATGAAGAAAGATCAGTTCTGCTTGTCAGCTCGGTCAACGATACGCTCATGCCGCTCAGTCTTCATACCGGTGCACAAAGTATAAAGCTTGTCGCTTCGGGTGCTGATAAGCCCTTTACTATAACCAGGCATGCAATAGCTGAAAAGAATCTCAGACGAATCGATCTCGGAAAGTTTAACGGGATCGATGAGATTATTGTGCCTACCTGTCATGAGCTTCAGGATGTTTGTGCATATATGGATTTTGCCTGCGAAGGTTATCACATTGAAAAGCATATTCCGCCGTCATCGCTTATTGGCAAGAATCATCGAGGTATAATTATACACAAAGAGCTTATGAAAGCTTTCAGATGTGTAAATGGTGTTTTTTATAATCAAAATATAATTGACGATGCTTTTGTCAAATGTTACGTCAAAAGAAAATATGAAACGATACGTCTGAGTCAGCGTGATAAAATACTGATAGCAATCGATATTCTTCGAGGAGATATGATTCCGGGGAGAGTTGAAGAACGCACAATGTACGAAAACTACCTTATCGGACACCGGAGATATGCTGAAATAGTATGCAGGAATGCTTACAGCGATCATCCTGAGTACGGCGATTTTTTAGCGATTTTTTTAAGAAAGCACTCGATTTAATCAGTGCTTCCTTAAATATCTTTATCTTTTTTCGCTGTAACTGCAACAGCCGCAAATGAAACGGCAAGGATAATAAAGACAGCAAAAACGATATGTGATGTCTGATCACCCGTAAAGATATTCCTGATGCTCCTGTTTGATGAAACAAGTTTTGAATTGTTTATCCGTCCCGAGCTGTTTGATTTCTGCGAAGCCGTTTTCTTTGAGGAAACGGCGCTGTTCTTTTTGTTGGAGACGGTATTTTTCGATTGAGCAGACGTACTCGATTTATCGGAATCGGTGCTTTTTGACTGGGCAGAGCTGATAGATCTATCGGAGTCGGTGCTTTTTGATTGAACAGAGCTGTTTGATTTTTCGGAAGTGTCCGTGTCGGAAACGGGTTCAGCTTCACCCGACACAAGCTTCAGTTTTACATAGCGTTCAAATGTATCGAGTTTTTCGTCGTCTTCACGGAAGCCCTCTCTTGAAACGTACCGCACGCCTGCGTCTATGACCTCGAATTTTGCTCCGTGCGAGATCAGCAGCTCATATTCGATATCTCCGTGATAAGTACCGATGTATCCTGCGTGCTGCTTGTCGAGAGCGTCCTTGTCGGCGTATATTATCATAAGCACGCCGTCTCTTCCGCTGTAGAAGCGGTGCGACACTATCTCGTCAAGCGTGGTGCTTGTAAACAGAGGATAAGTAAACGTCGTGCCGACTGCCGAGCGCATGTTCTCAACAGTTGCAGGCTTTCCCTGCGCTGCGAGACTCGTTGTGTAATTATCAGCGCCGCTGTAAAGAAGCATATCGTCTGTATTGTGATAACGTTTAAGCTCGGCATCACAGGCGTGGCTTACGGCTTCTATCATCATTTCAAAGCCATCTCCGAACATTGCGATACCTGTGTTGTGATAATGACTTTCCGGAGCGTCTGCACCGAACATCGCCTCAAAATACGACTGTGACTGATATGCGCTCACCGCAGGAGAGCTGTTCGGGCTGACGAGCTTTTCAGTGAGATACGGGTTTGCAGCTCGATATTCGCTCTCCCATGATTTGTAGGAATCCTGAGTTATCTTCACATACTTGCTTTCGTCAAAGCCTTTGTATTCAGCACCGCTGTCGGATGTAACGGTCACTTTGCATTTGAAGTATGTCATTCCTACTGCGGCAGTGATATATGTAGTTCCTTTTGAAAGCCCCGTTATCGTGCCGTTTTTTGAAACAGAAGCGATACGGTCGTCGTTTGATGTGTATATCACATCGGAAGGATCGGCATTGTTTATCAAAAACTGCGCCGTTTCGTTTCCCGAGAGAACGGCTTCCTTGATGTTCTGAGAATGATCGCTGCTCAGAAATACGCCGATATTGTTATCTTTAGCATATTTTCTGACGTTCTCACTCGCTTTGCCGATGATCACAAAACCATCTGTAAGAGGCGTCTTCTCAAAGCCGCTGTCAAAGTTCACTGTATATCCGATACCCTTATTGCCGATAGAAACAAGGCTTTCGGGAATATTGACGCTCTTGATATTACCGTTTGAAGCAAACGCCATTTCCGATATGGTTTCCACTCCATCAGGGATAGTATAGTTCTCGGCTTCAAGCTGTTTCGGATAACAGACGAGCGTTTTTCCGTCGGCGGTATAAAGCACTCCGTCGATGATCTTGTAATTGCCGTCGGCTTTCAGCTTCACATCGGAATCCGCAAATGCAAGAGGATCAATTTCCGTGAGTGTTTCGGGCAGCTCCAGTGTGATCTCGGAGCATTGACGGAAAGCAAGCTCGCCGATCTTTTCTATTTTACCCAAGTCTATCTTTTCAAGTGACGAGCAGTATCTGAACGTACCGTCCCCTATCGCTTTCACTTTATCTGGGATCGTCATCTTTTCGATCCCGCTCTGACAAAAGGCATAGTTGCCTATTTCCGAAACTGTATCAGGGAGCTTCACCTCGGTGAGCATCCACGCCGAATCGAAAGCGTGCGGTGCAATCACCTGTACACCGTCGGGAACAGTATAAACTCCGTTCCCGGCAGTTCTTCCGTTTGGATATGCGATCAGCGTTTTCATATCCTCTGAAAACAATACGCCGTCTTTTACCGTGAATCTGTCGTCTGTTTTTGAAACGGCAAAAGCACTCGTGTTCACCGCTGTCAGTGCGCCCGATTCAAGCTCTGCTTTTTCGGGGATATCAAAAGTCCCTACAGCTGCATTGACAAACGCTTCGGCTTCGATCTTTTTTACATTATCGGAAAAGGTCACGCTTTGCATCTCATAACAGCCTGCAAAAGCCTTTTCTTTGATCTGTGAGCAGTTCAGATGCAGATTTGATACAAGGCAGCCGTAAAATGCAGATCTTCCGATCACGTCTACAGTCTTTGGAATGGAGGAAAGCGAAAGCGATTCACAGCCGTAAAAAGCGTAATCATCTATTGTTTTGAGCGAGACGGGCAGCTTTACCTGTGACAGGCTTTCACACATGAAAAACATTCTGTCGGGAATAGTCGTAAGATGACAATTCATTTCGGCTTTCTGCAAGCCGCTTTGAGCGAAAGCAAATTCTCCTGCAATCACAAGGCTTGCAGGGAATCTGAAGGAGCGAAGTTCCCTGTCAAGCAAAAATGCGCCGTCGCCAATTTTGGTCACAGAATCGGGCAATTCTATCTTTGTAAGAGATGAACAAAACGAAAAAGCACACTTTCCGACACTTGCAGCATTTCCGGTGAATGACGCTGTTTTCAGCTGAGCGCAGCTCTCGAAAGCGTAGTCACCTATAGACCGGATATCGGCGCTGCAAACAACAGTTTTAAGGTCGAGATTACCCTGAAACGCTTCGCTTTCTATGCTCTCGACATTATATCCGTTTTTGAGCTTATCGGGAATAGTGATCTCCGAAATATTCTCATCGCTGCCGATAACCGAAGCTGTCTTGTCTGCAAGCAATTTGTAGTGCACACCGTTTTCGGTATAAACAGTATCTTCGGCATATGCAGCAACGCCACAGATCACCGAAAGCAATGTTACAGTAAGTATGATCGATAATAGTGCGTGAATCGTTTTCTTCATAAAACTACCTCCGTATCATATATCATTAATCATAAGCACCGCTCATGTGTTTGTGAGATCGACAGTGTTCCTGCCCAATCGCAATACTATGGTATTATTGTACCATAATCGCATGGCAAATTTCAACAAAAATTTTCAACTTCATAACCGCCGCCTGAATCATCTTAATAACACTTTGTCGGAACACTTACTACTTATGATTGGATCAGTCATACTTCTTTATATACTTTTCAGAGTTTTTTTACAAAAATGCCCCTCAAAGCAAGCAGTGCGCATGCCTTGGAGGGCTGTAATTATTATTAGGGAAATACGTCAGGCGGGTATGCCCCCGCTTGCAGAACGCACTTAAAGAATCATAATTGAAAGCTTTTTTCGTCGGAGCAAGCTATCATAAATCAAAGTGTGTAAAGCATATCTGTCTGCGGACACTGTCCGCAAATCTGACTGCGCAATATGGACACTCGATTTAATCAGTGCTTCCCTAAAAGTGAATATTACTCTACCGGAAATATTGAAAACAACATCTGATGGTGGTATAATTTATGCAAACAAAAAGCGATTTTATAAAACAGGAGAAGCGCCATGCTTACTACACCGCTCGGAGAGATCATTGTTTTATTAGATGATAAGAAAACAGAATACACTGCCGTCTGCCATGCGACTGACCACAGGTGCGATAGGCTTGACGGGCGGTTTTATATTTGCACAGAGCATAATAATGACGGCAAGCCGCATACGATAACATGCTTTATAAGCGAACACACGCCAAATGAAAAAGACGGACCGGAAGACGGAGAAAACTTGCTGCTTATGAGCTTTTTCAGCGGCAGCACAAAGCTTTCTGTCGGAGCGGAAGCGGATCATGGCAGCAAATACGATTATGATGCAATTCACTTGAAAAACGGTGTTCAGTTCAAAATTTATCCGCAAACAAAAACAAAGCTATTTGTGTTTGGTATTGCATGGTTAGAGAACTGCAATGATGAAAATGAGATACAGACATGGTTCGGCGCAGATCCGACGTTGATGTATACGCCAAAGAGTAAACAGAATATCGACAAATATATCGAGAAATATAAAGTTTGCGGAGATTATATTTTCAAAGATGAAAGAGAATTCCTGAATGTATTGTACTCCAACCAAGGCAGAGTTGAAATGATAGTGTGGTTTGAATACTGCAAGACCGCAGAACAAAGAGATTCTCTCGGCGGCGGCGGTTGGATCGACAGACAGAATCCCGAATATATGTGGGCAGAAACACCGATATATGAAACCGGTTTTGAAAACAAAACTTTGAGTGAAGTGCTGGACTATATAAACCACATAAGATCAGAATATCCGCAGCGTAAAATGTACCCTGCGTTTTATCTTTTCGATGAGAAGTGACAGATGGCAGTCATATTTGATCCCTAAAGCAAAACAGCCCTGCAAAGCAAGCGAGTGCCTGCCTTGTAGGGCTGTAAATCAATTTGATCCTGCAAATATCAATACTCTGAAAATCTTCAAAAGCTTTTCAACGATATCAAATAACGATCTCAAATACTCTTTTGCCCATCTCATCAGATAGAACAGTCTTTGTTTTCTTTTGTATAATAGCCTCCGAGGTCGGGTCTATCTCCCTTTCAAACGGATCTGTATCTCCCGAATAATTAACAGTAAGCTTTATCTTATCGTTATCACCGGACACCTCAAGTTCAAAAGAGAAATCGTGATCGTGATATGCCGGAACGATATAGCTTGTAAAGATCTCATCAAGCACAAGCAGACAGGAGTTGAGTTGTTTTCGGCTCATAAATCTGCTGCGGCAGAATTCCTCCATAGAAGCGCTCATTCCGATATAGTCATAACAGTTTTCGGTGCAGTCCCAGTTCCAGCGAGTGATCTTTAACACAAAGCTGCGGGTCTTTTCTTTTTTGGGGTTTTCAAAGATATCGAAGGGCGTGCCTTGTTCATAAATGATCCCGTCGTCCATAAATAAAACTCTTGTGGCAATGTCTCGTGCAAGCTGCATTTCATGAGTTACGATCACCATTGTCATTCCGTCATCGGCAAGCTTTCTTATAACATTCTTAACCTCCGTGACCATTGTAGGATCAAGTGCGCTTGTAGGCTCGTCAAAAAGCATCACCTGCGGATGCATAGCGAGTGCTCGTGCGATCGCCGCACGCTGCTTTTGTCCTCCGGAAAGCTCGTCGGGCATACTGTTTGCCTTGCTTTCAAGTCCAACTCTTTTAAGCTGCTTCAGCGCTTCGCTCTCAGCTTCCTGCTCCGTTTTGCCGAGCAGATCGATCTGCGGCATCATGATATTGTCGATTATGCTTTTATGCCCGAAAAGATTGAACGACTGAAATACCATTCCGACCTTTTTTCTGAGTGCGGGAATGTCAGCGTCCTTTTCACACACGTTTTCTCCGTCAATGAATATCTCGCCTGAGGTAGGTGTTTCAAGGCGGTTTATGCAGCGGATAAGTGTTGATTTACCGGTGCCGGACGGGCCTATAAGACATACAACATCGCCCTTTTCCACGGAAAAATCGACGCCGGCGAGAGGCGTAATATCTGCGAACTCTTTTCTTAATCCTCTGATCTCAATAAAGCTCATGATACCTTCCTCCTTTTACCTGTAATAATAGTGTTCCCTGCGTCGATCACAACAGTGATAAGCCATGTGAGCAGGAAATATATGACCGCAACGATAAGCAGCGGAAAGAATGCTTCAAGCGTATGTCCTCTTATGATATCGCCCGACCTTGTGAGATCAACAACAGCTATGTAGCCGACAACAGAGGTCTCCTTTACAAGCAGCGCAAACTGTGTTTTGAGCAGCGGAAAATAGATCCTTCTCGCCTGTGGAAGGATAACTCTGCGGTATGCCATTTTTTCTGTGTAGCCGAGGGCGAGTGCGCCTTCGAGCTGTTCCTTGTCTATCGCATCGACCGCATTCGTTATCAGCGCATACGCTTTAGGCGCAAATATTATCGAGAAGCCGACTATAGCCACAAATGTACCCGGAAGCTCCGACGACGCAAACACTACGTAGTAGAGGATCATAAGGATAACGACTACAGGAAGCCCGGCAACAAGCCGACAGTAGAAGGACAGGAATACATCTATCGGCTTTTTGTTTTTTCGCTTTAGCGCTTCCATTCCAAACGCCATGAGCAGACCGATCATTCCCGACACAACAGAAATAACTATGGTAGTACCCAAACCTGAAAGAATGAGCTTATATCGTCCGTCGGTGATAAGAGCGTCCTTGAGCTTATCGGTAAAATCTCCGAAAATGCCGTAGCCGTTTGCTGAGCCCTCCTCGGAGCGCACAATAAAAACGAACGCCGTATCGTAATACGCAACAAAATTCAATGCTTTTTTGCGCTCATCGGTGATTATCAGAGAACCGGCGCACATATCAGCCTTACCCGATTCGACCGATGCGATAAGAGAAGAAAACTCCATCGGCAAAAACTCGACCTTATAATCGAGCTGCCTTGCCATAAGCAGGATTATCTCGGCTTCCAATCCGAGGACCTGACCATCTGAACCAACGTAACAGGCAGGCTGCATACTGTCGCCTACCGCAACACGAACAGTTCCGTTTTTTCCCTCCCAATCGACTTCGGGCATTATTTTTACACTGTCATCGGCGCCTGTCCACTTATCCCATACTTCGTCAATGACATTCGGGTCTATGCTGTCAAATGCGTTTTGCCAGATGTCTATATCGTCATAGCTTTTTGAAAAGCCGATTCCGAACTGCGCTTCCTTTAACGGTTCGGGGAACATGGCAAGGTCGGAGTCTTTATTCACAAACATATCCACGATCATTGTGTTCAGCAGACCTGCGTCTGTCTTTTTTGTTTTCAGCGCCATTACTAATTCGGAAGCGTTTGCGTAGTACGAAAACTCCTTTAGATCGGGCACCTTCGAGCTTATCAGGTCCTCAAACGGTGCGCCCGTTAACATGGAAATGGTTTTACCGTTTAGCTCATCAAAGCTTTTGAACTCGGGCTTCGGCTTGTTTTGTTCCTCTGCGGCGTTTGACGGAAGCATAAAGACCGCCGAAAAAATCAGAACTGCCGTCAATAATGCAATTATTCTTTTCATTGATTATGTTCCTTTTTGCAAGATAGTAATTAGTATCAATAAGTCTTGGCTCATTGCTTTACTGTGTACATTAATACATTTTAGCACAATCTATCCATACAAACAACGTGTTTTGTATTTTTTCTTAACAACAATTGCTTTAACATAAGCAGCCCACAGAGCAACCTCAGCTGTTCTGTGGGCTGTATTTATCGGTTCGATTTTGCAGGAATTATAATTAGTATTTCTGCGTTTTCGATTGTTTTGCTGCGCTTAAGTCCGATCCGTTAAAAAGATTTTACATGCCCGTTTACGATGGCGTAATGTAAACGACAGCCGTTTTTCTGAATGACGTTATTATCCGTGATAAAGCCGACCAGATAAGACCTGCGCTGTAGATATATACGGCAATGCTGTCACGACGCAGAAAAACAATGCACATCATGGCAAGAATGATGTTTACTGCTCCCGTTGCGAAAACCATTTTCCACGAGGGCGCAGATAGCCTTTTAGCTTCCAGCGCACGCATCACATCGACAAAACCGCTGAATGCATGAACCGCTATAAGATATCCCATAACATAGATAGTTGAAAAACTCGAAAGCGTACAGGTAAACGCTCCGAGGTCAAACAGGATCAAGCCACGAATAAGGATCTGATCTCCGTCTACCATATGTCTTGCCAACGAAAAGTAATAGATAAGCATTTTTAACCCGGTTATCGTCAAGGACAATGCAAGCAGCAGTACGATCAGCGGAATGGATTCCGCCCCTGCAAGAGCCAGTAAAACGCCGCCAAGCAAAATGACGATACCGATAATAAAATTTTCGATTCGCTGCCATTTAGTCATGCGTCAACCCCTCCTTCAAGTATTCTGCGAGCAGTTTATAGTCCTTGATCCCGGAAAAGCCTTTCTCGGCAAAATCTATCGAGAATCCGGCAAGAAGATTCCCCGATCTGAATATCTTATTTGTGACCATGCTTTTCTGTGCCATAGCCGCCAATATGAATTTACCGAGAAAAGTATCGTTCTTTTCGGGCTTCTCAGCTCCTATGTATTCCGATTCGTATTTTGACAGCTCAAACGGCGGTATCTCTTCGCCCGAAAGCTTCTCGCCGAATGCTTTCCAGTCGTCGCAGGCATTTAGCTGCCGTTTTTCTATGATCGCCATGATCTCGTCTTTATACGGCTCTGCAATATCCCAAGCGTAGGTGTCTTTTTCAAATCCGTCAACCTCGCCGTGCAGATATTCCAAAGCATAGATCATCTGGCAAAAGGCGTGGTAGAAATCTGAGGGGTTGTCCTTTACGATCTCATTGTATTCACCCCATGCAGGAAGATATCTATAGCGGATAAAGCTGTAATCGGGCAGATGTCCTGCTCGTCCGTGACCTAAATTCATGATCGTGTTTTCACTGCTCTGAAACAAACTGTTCGTATACTTGTGATTTTCAAGATCATCCTTAGCTGACGGATTGTGACCGAAAGCTACGGGAAATTCCGTTGCGTCGGGCATTATCTCATAAAAATAGTAGTTCGTGTTATTGATAACGAGCGAGGGTGTTCCGGCAAAGTAGCGGTGCGCCCACGTATCGGCGAGAATGTGCATTGCGATCCCTGCCGCCTGAGCACCTTTATCCTTGGCAAGCGTAACGGTATCAACAAGCAGATCGCTGTTTGTGTTGCAGATAAGGCGGTACTTGTTTTTATACTGCTTCCCTGCCCTCTTTTTTACGTCGGCATAAAGATCGTACGGCAAAAAATGGAACGACGCCCAAATCCTCGTTATATCCTGAAGCCCGATCGGATCGGTGCGTGCGTCCATCATTTCGAGCTGAAGCTGAGTAGTCGCTGCCGAAAGCGGTGCTCTGAGCTTTGATAGAAATGTTCTGCTGCACAGATCGACGAGCTGCGCACTGTAGCAGATATCCAGGCTTTCCTCGTGAGTACAGCCTGAAAGATACGCTGCGCAGTACGTTGCATAATAATGAAAATCCTCCTGCATTATATCGCCTCGCTTTCAAGCTTTGCCGCAAGCTTTCTTGACATAAACGCAGCGTATATCATATCAAGAAGAATTATATCTGTTGTAAGATCAATGATGAATGCGGCAATACTTGTAATGGTTATCGTTTTACTGCCGTTCGGAGAAACAAAATAGAGCGTCATGCCAAGGCAGTTCAAAAACGCCATTAAGCCTGCTGCAACAAGATAAAACGAGCCTTTTTTGCCGTTACGTCCTTCTTTGTATGACGAAAGACCGACGTACAGGTGTATCCCGAGAATTATTGCCACGAAAATAAGTACAATAATAACCGCAACAACAATGATAATAAGTATCTCAGCCGGATCCGGGATCCTCTCATTGTTGGGAAGCTCAAAGTCTGACGGCTGCATTAAAAATGACAATAATGATTTTATAATACTCCATAATCCAAACGTGATTATGCCTATCCCGTCTGTCACAAGAGACGCACGATAACGTCTGAGCTTTACTGTCTCTGCGGAATTATGTTTATTGACGATCACAGATATAGCCTCCTTCTAAAAATCCGATTCTTTGCAGAAAGATCAACACCATTGTAGTTTCAATGCTTCCAAAAGCAAAACGGGTGCTCAGCCCGTTCGGTAGATCTACTCGATCGCAAACGAACTGCCGGGATAAACTATCATTTTGTTCGGAGCATCAAATTCATCGGCAAGCTCTCTGTCAAACATTTCTCCCGTGTGGCTTGTCAAATTATGGTACGGTATATTGTGCTTTGCCCCCACTGTTTCGGCGCAGCTTGCAGCTTCGGTGATATCCATATTGTATACACCGTCGCAGCAGAAAAATGCGTAGTCTATATTTCTTTCCGAAAGCTCGCTCATCCGGTCTGTCGTTGATGTATCGCCCGAAATGTACAGTGTTTTTCCGTTGTTGAACGTCAGTAAGTATCCTACGCATTCGTTTATGCTGTGGTTCGGATTGTTTCCGGCTTCAACTGCCTCTGCTTTCACAAAAGGATACTCAAACGTCTGATGCTTCCCATCTCTGAGCGCCTCGTTCTGCGTGATTATCTCACAGTTATCGTTCCTGTTTTCTACCTTGTCGATCTGATTGTGATCGAAATGGCCGTGAGTTACAAGTATCAGATCGGCTGCACGGGAATAATCCCCGTTTGCATACGGGTCAATATAGATTACCTTATCATCCTCCGTAACGATGCACATACTTGCATGGCCGAAATAATAAAGCTCGGGCGCCGTCTTTCGTGTCTGCTCACTTACTGTTTGACTCTCTGCTTTGCTTTGTGTTGATGTAGAACCTGTCATTATCTCACTTTCTTCACCGCAGCCTATAAAAATCATCAGTGCAATTATCCCAATGAATACAGATAGTTTCCTCATTTGAAACACCGCCTTTACAGATATACTGTTATAATTATTATAACCTGCTTTTCAATTATTTGCAAGAACGTTTTTGTGTAAAGGACACTAATTGAAGTGTAAATTTTTTCACTGTGTTAATGATTTTTTATATTATTTAACTGGACTCTTTTCAACAAATGGTGTACAATTTATAATAAACATTCATATGATGCCAAGAAGACTGAACACACAAATGCCTTGACATCATCGGATCAATTTGTAAGCTTGTGTAAAGGAGTGTGAAGAATATGACCGGACAAATGACCGAACAAGAGCTGATCGACAGTTTTGATGAAGCTGTAAAAGACGGACATATTTTTGTTACATATCAGCCAAAGATCAACCACAGTACGGGAAGAATGATCGGCGCAGAAGCGCTCATTCCTCTTACCCCCGACAGAGTTCCGTTCCATGTACGATATACACTCGAACATGACGAGACCGGCAAGCCGCTGAAAGCTTACGGTTCAGCGACCCTTGTAGTCGATGAGAATAACAATGCTCCGAAAGAAAAGCAGGCATAATATACGCCTGAAACAGAAAGACTCATCAGGTATAGCTGATGTGTATATTATCTGATCATAACCCCGTCAAAGACAGGCTGTGTCTTTGACGGGGTAACATTTTTTAAACGGTGATAGAACTTCAATGCCGGGTGAGAAACGTACAAATAATAAATTATATTTATAAAGTATTTGAAAATTCTTTACTATTATGTTATAATGATAAGTAAAATAATTGCTTCTGATCGAAGAATAAAGAAGAGCTGAAACTACACCATATCATTCAATAATATATAATTGTATTATTGAATGATAAGAAGCTACGGAAGGGTTTTGAATTATAATGAGAATACGTTATTCTGCTATTTTTCTTATTCTTATCGCCGCATTGATCGCATGTCTGATACGGGCAAAGCGCTCAGGCAAGCCTATCAGACATGCAGTGGGCTTGCTGGAAGCCGCCTTGATCCCTCCTATTGTAGGTAATCTGCTTATTGTCTATTTCAGCAACAGAACGGTTGCCCTTATCGGACATTACATATATTATTTAGGTATGGATCTTGTGATATTTGCTCTTGTATCCTTTACCAATACATACTGTAAAGGTATCGGAAAGGGGAAAAAACATCATAAACCTACAGCAATGTACTCGTTTATTGCTTTTGATGCAGTGCAGATGCTGCTTAATCCTTTTTTCGGGCACGCTTTTACAATAGAAGCGGTAAATGTGGATGGAGCACCTTATTACAAAGTTGTTCCGCTGTTAGGACAGACTGTCCACAGGATTATTGACTACTTTATTTTTGTCTGTGTTATACTGATCTATATCCTTGCAGTAGTTAATACGGTAAAGATCTACCGTGAGAAATATACGATCATACTGTTCTCAATGGCAACGATCGGTCTTCTTCAGACGTATTTTATTTTCTCACAAAGTCCAATTGACCGTTCAATGATAGGATATGGCATTTTCGGTATTATCATTTATTTCTTCTCGATCAAATATCGGCCCCTGCGGCTGCTTGACCGGATGCTTTCAAACATAGTATCTGATCTTTCGGAAGCATTCTATATCTTTGACCCGAACGGAAGCTGTATATGGGCAAACGAACAGGGATTAAAGCTTGTAAACGAAACCGACGCCAGCTATGAAAATGTTTCTTCCAAACTCAAAGATATGTTTGATGACGGACAAAGAAGTGAACACGGAACGCACGCTGTACTTAAACGCAGCATGCGCAGAGGAGACGATATCCTGTACTTTGAGCTTGAGGAGAATCAGGTCGTTGATGAAAGAGGCAGTCTGACAGGTTCGTATCTTAAGATCCATGACGTTACAGCTGAGGAACGTGCACTGCAGATCCGTGACGAACAGATCGGACAGATCAGCAAGGAAGCATACAAGGATGCCTTGACGGGAGTAGGAAACAAAGCGTCATATAACATCGTTGTGAAAAAACTGAATGAAGAGATCGCCGAAGGGTTTACAGCCTTTGCTGTTGTAATGGTCGATATGAATGACTTGAAAAGGATCAATGACGAATACGGACACAAGGCAGGTGATCTCTATATCAGAGGGTGCTGCCATATGATCTGTGAATCATTCAAGCATTCATCTGTTTTCCGTATCGGCGGAGATGAGTTTGTTGTTTTAGTAAGAGGAGAAGATTTTCCGAAACGAAACACATCTGTTGATGAATTGAGAACGGCATTTAAAAACAGCTTTGAGAAAACCGACGCAGAGCCATGGGAAAAATACTCGGCGTCAGTCGGTATAGCCGAGTATGCTGCAGATGATAATTCTTACGAGCTTGTTTTCAAGCGTGCCGACTCTTCGATGTATGAGGAGAAAAAAGCCTATAAAGAAAAATGCGGCAGTTACAGGTAAATGTTAAGAAACCACTGAATAAATCACGCCCTACGGGCTGAGCACCCATCTTGCTTGCACCCCAAGGGCACTTGTAACATATGGGCACTCAATTTAATCAGTGCTTCCTTAAAACTTGCTTCTGCTGTTAATACAAGATCATTTTAAAAAGCCGCACCAAGTGTCACTAAGCTTGGTGCGGCTTTTTGCTTGCCGAAAAGTATTACGTGAAAAACCTTTCGCTTTTTCAAAAGCCCTGCAAAGCAACACGTGCGAATGCTTTGCAGGGCTTTATATCAATTATGGCTTTACTATCTCTTCACCGTTCAACAGGTTATTTGCTGCTTACTTTTCCTGCGGGAATAAGATCTGCCTTAGAAATATCGACCCTGATTGCAGGCAGAACGCCCGAATCATTGCAGGAAACATCGGTGCCACGGCTGTAGATATAGCCGAAATCACAAATATAAGACGCATTTGAAAGAGTATAGCCGTTCGTCCTCATATACCAGAACGAGTTGCCTTTATATCCTTCGACAGGGCTGTACCATGTACCTCTCGCCTTTGCGTACATAGACGGTCTGAATCGGCGGGCAGGGTCGTCCACACCGCCGCCGGGGTAGAATCCGTGACGTGCAGCCGACGATCCGAACACCTCGTCCGTACTCAGGATAAACACCTTATCGTTAACGGTGCCGCCGCAGTCGGTGTAATAATTCAGGTTCTTGGGATTTTCCACTTCACCGTTGATGATACACTCTTGTTCGGATTGTGAAAATGCCGTACCGTAAAAACTCAGCATCGGATCGCTGCTATGATCTTCGCCCGATATGTTTTGACCTGCGGAGTACCCGTTAAGAAAGCTTCTGAGTGTACAGCTTTCCCACTGAACATCACAGGATTCCGTATTATATGGTGCGCAGTCAAGCTGACGGTCAGCCACAAGCATAACTTCATTGCCGTTTATCTCAATTATACGCCATTTTATCGGATCGTATCTGAAATAACGATACTCGTTCTCATCGTTCCATTTGTAATACTGCCCCGACTCAAACGACGGGTTGAAAGAATCCTTTGCGCTGATACGGCGGTACTTTACCCCGTCTATCTCTGTCTCATTGCCTGACCACTCGGCAGAGCCAAGCTTTTTATAAAGCTCGGAGTCTGTTATAACATCTCCCTCATCGACCGCATAATCGGCAACTGCGCCGAAAGCTCCGTCTGTGATCTCACTGAACGGATACGAACCGAAGGATACGCAGCTCCACGTTGTTTTCAGGCCGCTTGAAAGAGAATCATCTTTTACAACCACAGGCTCCGAAAGCACCTCGCCGCCTGCTTCTATGCTTTGCGGCGTATCATAAGTGGAAATATCATCAGCTTCTCCGTCTTCGGTCTCTTTGAAAATATCGGCTGAGCAGACTGTTCCTGCCGATCTGAGACGAGCACTGACGGTGTTTACCCGAATCACGGGAATAACGCCTGCGTCGCTCACGGTAACATATGTACCACGATTATAGACCGAGCCGAAATCGCAGATATAATCTACATTCGCAGTGGTATAACCGTTTGTTCTGAGGAACCAGAAACCGTTGCCCTCGTTGCCGGCAACGGGGCTGTACCATGCACCCTTAGCCATTGCGTAAAGAGTCGGTTTAAAACGGCGTGCGGCGTCGGCATATCCGTCGCTGTTTGTAAAGCCGTAATGCCCGGCATCTTCGGAAGCAAAGACCTCCGCCTCATCAAAGATATAGACGTAATCTTCGGTCGCCTCGCCGCAGTGCGTGCCAAAATAGTAATTATCCTTATTGTTGACCGTACTCTTGACAATACTCTTTTGCTCGCTCTCGGAAAAAGCTGTTTTGAAAAAGCTGTCCTGCGTTTTTTCGGCAAAACTTACTCCGTCGGAATTGAAGCTCCCGTCATAACCGTTCAGAAAGCTGCGAAGCGTACAATCCTCCCAATACACGCCCTTTGCGGTCTCGTTATAAGCGGCACAGTCAAGCTGACGATCCGCCATCAGAACCGCTTCGTTTGACTCCGTCTCGATCACTCGCCATTTGATCGGTTCATACCTGAAATAATGGTAACTGTCATCATTCCAATTGTAGTGCTGTTCACGATGATCATCCTGTTCGTTTTCACTTCGGATCCGTCGGTATTTTTCTCCCTTGACTGCTGCTTCGTCGTCCTCCCAGTTGGCAGTATTCAGCTCCGAATAAAGCTCGGGATCGCAGATCACATCTCCGTCCGAAACAGCATAATCGTCAACAGCCGAGAATTCATCGCTCACGATCTCACAGGTAGGATATGAGCCGAAATACACACAGCTCCAGGTAGTTTCAATACCGCCCGGCAGGCTGTCGCTTGCTACGACCTCGGGGTCTTTAAGCAAAATGCTGTCTTTATTATTATCGGCACAACCGGAAAAAACTGAAACAATATACAATGACGATAAAATAACGATTGAGCTTTTTCTCATACTATATCCCCCTAAAGTACAAAAATCAGTTTGCATATACGGTGTTTTCAAAACCGTATATGCAGGTCATTTCTTTTTTATAATATCATATCGGAAATGCAAATAACAGCACTTCGGCAAATCCGGGCAGGCGCCCGGCGGCAAGCTCCGGTGTTTCTTTTTGCAGGTCATTAGGTTATCGCCTCTATTAATACTGCCTATTATAATACACTAACGCAAATCATATCACAATAGATAAGGTCATTCAAGAATCGTTTCGGCTTATGAGAAAAAACTCAAACCCGCCGTATCACCATTTCTCAAGCCGCTGTCTGTATATTGTACTCTTCTGCAACAGCGTAATATCTGCCGATAGAATCATCAAAACGGCTGTATATATCGCTTATTCTGTAAAGTCCGTCGCTGTTTTTCTGCAATCCTGTAAATGAAAGTGTTACTGCCATCGGCGGATTCGAGATGTCAAGAATCGCTGCGCCTCGAAGCTGATCGGTCGTCTGATATACAAGGTCAACGGAGACGAATTCCTCGTTATTCTCATTTTTCCATTTACAGAAAACAAGCTTGCAGCCGATGGGAGTTTTCTTTTCAATAGCATACGGAAGCTCGTAGTCGTCTGCACCAAGCGCTGCAAGAACGCTGCCGATATTGGAATCGTGACCGCAGAGGAATGTAAATCTTCTGCCGTCTGTCTGCATCTCACTTTCGATCTCCTGCAAAAGCGGGTGTGCCACGTTAACGGCTACATCGGGAGCTGTGAACAGAACATCACCGTATACATCCTTGATCTCGGAGATCTGTTCCCACTGCTCAACAGTAAGCTCATGACCGAACCCTGCCTTGATCGGGTCGCTCTCCTCATAGTACTGCAAAACAAGTGCGTCACTAACGGAGCAAGCCGTTTTCAAGGAGCCTTTCATACCAGGCTCGGCATATTCATTGAGTACAAATGTGGTATCGTCCGTTTTAAAGCCGCTGAATTTACCCTCTTTCCAATCCGAGGAATCCTTGACGTCGATAGTATCCTCAAGCAGCGTGTAATTATCTGCAAGCTGTTCTATCTCGTCTGTAAACATCTCTCTGATCTGTTTTTCAATATGCTCTCTGTACTCGTCGTTCATGAATGTAAACTGCGGCGTGAATACAGGATCCATCTCATCAAAATTCATATGGTATTCAACATCTGTATTCGACGTCGGAAGAAGCCCCGAAGAAAAGAATCTTGCCGTTGCGATAGTTCTCTGTTTCGAGTTTGAATAGAAACGGACTTCGTTTTCATCAGGGTGATAATTCTTCGGGAAGAATCCCTCTCTTTCAAGCCATCTTTTGAAATACTGCCCCATATTCGTTTCCAACACGCCGCCTCTGAGCGAAAGCTCGCTCGTGCCCGAAGACCATGTGAACCACTCATGCGGCGTTATCGAATCGAGAGCTGATCCTGCACCGCTCAACGGTGAGCGTATATTGTGACGGCTGAGAACGACTACCTGATCGAGCGTATAGCCATCATAGGAATGAAGTCCATCAACAGCGGGAATATCATCTGCAGGTTTGCCGATGCCGTACCCGTCATCATAGCCTACGCTTGAACGAAGCACAGCTAAAGCATCATTTGAGGATATTGACCCGTCTTTATCAACATCGTATTCTTTTATATACTCTGATAATTGAGCTTCAACTGTATACCTTAGAATTACAAGTGCATCGCTTGATGTAATGATCCCGTCGTTGTCTGCATCGCCGCAAAGAATCTTTTGATCTGTTTGAGCCTCGGCAGACAATACACCTGTTGAGACTATCAATGTCAACGCAAGAATAACGCTCAGGATCCTGCCTTTTTTTGTTGCTTTCATTTTGAAACCACCTCGTATAATGTTTTTTCTCTGTCTTTATATAACTTAATCCGCACAAATGCAGTGCCAAAGATGCGGCAGCACATAAAGTCATTGTTAAGGAACCACTGAATAAATCACGCCCTACGGGCTGAGCACCCATCTTGCTTGCATCTTTTTGTCATATTGCACTCAACTCCCTTGAAATACGTCAGTTGCGCAATATGGGCACTCGATTTAATCAGTGCTTCCTTAACTTTTTCATAATAATACGCTGCTTGTTAAGTATATTTTATTGACAATAATTAAGATAATTCCATTATACTATAATCGACCGCATTCTGCAAGCAGAAATTGTGCCCGTTACACCGACTGTGCTTAAAATATCGGTGCAAGCATATGAACCCGTCATAATTACTGCTCTTCCCGATGCAGCCGTAAGATTACTGCTTGACGCAACGAATCTTCAGCTCGAACTCTTTCGGAATATTGACCGCACAGATCAGTTGTCTATGGGAAGAATAAATTTGATATGCGGCAGTAAAGCTGTTATGCAAAACAAAGCTTCAACGGTACTGCCTGCGGTCGCATGACCGCCCGAATCAATTATACTGTTTGTCATGTAGATTTCCTCTTTTGAGCGAGTAAGTTCCGGGTATTTCTTCCGTGTTTTCATCGCAGACGGTGATTTAGCTTTAAGGAACCACTGAATAAATCACGTCCTGCACTCGATTTAATCCGTGCTTCCCTAATCTTTTAAACCATAAAAAGCAACACGGAGATGACTATTCATCATCTCCGCATTGCATTGATCATTTATTGTATTGTCATCACATAGCTGTGATATTGCCGTTAGAGAACTTGTATGTTCCCTGTGTGAATCTGTAATTTGCGCCGTTGCGGCTGTCCCAGCTGCCGTGACCGTCGTTGAAGCAGACGTTAGCGTAAGCGGAATCAGAATAGCTGTTAGTAAAGCCTGCACGGGAAGTATCGGGGATCATAGCAACACCGGGAAACCCGGTCCAAATGCCATTCTCAGGGCAGTAGTGAATGATCGGTGCTGAAAAGCCCTTGTAATAGATCATTACAGCGTTGCAGTTATCTGTATAGACAATGAATTGAATACATCGTTGAAATCCGAGCGTAACAGTGGTATAATAATAAAAGAATACACTTACATATAGAAGCATTTTTTACAGTGCTGCCTTAAAAATATTAATATATAGAGTTTTATTACAATTTCAAAATTATTACACACAAGGTGAAAAAAATGATTGAAAAGAAAATCGATCGTCGGGCTATTAAGACAAGAAAAGCTATATGCAACGCCTTTTCACAATTACTTGCCGAAAAGGCTCTTCACAAAATTACCGTTCAGGAAATAGCTGACAAAGCCGATATCAACAGAGTGACTTTCTATAAGCATTATCTTGATGTTTACGACCTTTATGATAAAATTGAGGAAGAAAACCTTATTGAACTCGGTCTGATTATTTTACAGCTTGATGAGCTTGGTTCCGAAAAGCTCTTTTCATGCCTTATCGAGTATATTTTTGATAATAAAAACATATTCAGGATGATGTTTAGTCCAAATGGTACAAACCGTCTGCGTGATAGATTCAGCAAACTGATCGAAGGTTTATTCAGAAAGCTTGTCAGCGAACAGCAGAACAGAAATCTCAACGATGACAAAATATCATATTACAGCTGCTACCGATCACAGGGCTGCATTGCAATTATTGAAAGATGGGTGCTGAACGATTTTTCAGAACCAAAAGAACAGATAACAGAGATCGTTTCCGAACTTGATGAAAACACAAAAAAGCTCATAGCTTCCCTACCGCAATAGATAATATGAAAGCGACAAGTCAGATGGCTTGCCGCTTTTTCTTTTTCCTTTCAAGGTCTATTTCAGGAACCACTGAATCAATCACGCCCTACGGGCTGAGCACCCATCTTGCTTGACGCTTTCATAGCCGGGAGTATTGTCACTTGCAGAATAAAGAACAAGATCACCCGAGCCATACTTATCATCTGTCTATTGAAAATACTGATGAAGCGCAGTAACAGCAGAGCGTTATTCATCGTTATCCGGTGTTTATTGTAAATATCGTTTAAAACTGAACTTACAGGTTTATTCTGATAATCTTTCGCAAGGTAATCAGAATACATTAGAGTAGGCAAGATTGCTATGACAACTTAAAAACTGTATAAATAGACCGGGTTTATAGTTATGATCCGGCGTTACTATAGTACCATTATTGTTTCGGGAAGGATAAGCCTTGCGTCGAGTCGTTTTGTCGCACGGAAAGCGACATGACCTTTTTATCATAAACTTCGATGAGCCGCTTGAAAGAAATTCTTTTCTCTGTAATTCGGCTATAATAATAGAGATGACTGTGAGGTTTCCTTCGTTAGATTCGTGTAATAAGTGAAAGAAAAAAACTTTCGGAAAGGAGCTTGTCTATGGATAACGGTGCAAGTAGCTACCGCCGTTTCCGTGACACGGGCGATGACAGTGCTCTGATCGAGATCATCAGAGACTATAAGGACGGGCTGATTCTATATCTTTTAAGCGTCGTCGGAGATATTCAAACAGCCGAAGAGCTTGCGGAAGATACTTTCGTACTGCTCGGTACGAAAAAGCCAAGGGATAAAGGCGGCAGTTCGTTCAAAACGTGGCTGTACACGATCGGCAGAAATATTGCGATAGATCATCTCAGACGGCAAAAGCGCAGGCGCAATTGTGAGGTACCGCTCGATGAGACTGTATCTATGATCGATACGGAGCTTGAAAAAAGCTTTATTCGTGAGGAAAGAAAGATCATTCTTCATACCGCTATGAACAAGCTGAAACCGGAATACCGTCAGGTTCTTTGGCTCGTTTACTTCGAGGGAATGTCAAATAAAGAAACCTCCGCTGTGATGAAAAAAAGCGTTCACAATATAGAAACTCTCGTCTCCCGTGCCCGAAAATGTTTACGAAAACAACTTGAAACGGAGGGCTTTGATTATGAAGACTTATGAAGAAATGGCACAAAGCGTGCTGACGAGAATTGAAGAATACGAGACAGAAAAGCAGATCAAACGGCAAAAGATCAGGAAAGCCGCATTCGTGAGTATTCCCGTTTGTGCAGCGGTCGTTGCGGCGGCAGGAGTTTTCCAATCGGGCTTTTTTGGAAATAACAACAATATTCCTGTTGCCGAGCCGGAAAAAAGCGTTGTGTCGTCCGTGTCCGAAATGGGGATTAAAACGGCTACTTCAAACGAATCAAAAGTAGAGAGCAAGCCTGTATCTTCCAAAGCAAATACAAAATCCGAGATTTCTTCT
>CACZYP010000031.1 GCA_902785425.1 uncultured Ruminococcus sp.
TACTGACGTATTTCAAGGGAGTTGAGTGCAATATGACAAAAAGATGCAAGCAAGATGGGTGCTCAGTCCGCAGGACGTGATTTAATCAGTGGTTCCTTAGTTCAGCTGTACAATTATTATCATTATGCACCAACACACCGGTATCGGTAACATAATAAGTATGGAAATCCTTGACCTCAAAGTTGTAAACAATAACAGGCTCATCAAGAAGTTCTGCGTATGTTTTAGAGATAACAGCTGTTGTGCCGTCGGCAAGAGTAAGGATATCGCCCTCACGAAGGTCTTTGGCACTGACCCACTCATCTTCTACCCAGAACGGATGATTAGGTGTTGTTTCGATCTCTTCGCCGTTTACGAAGATGTGGATAAGTACTTCAGATTCTCTGCGGAATACTCTTGCGACTTCTTTGTACCCACTCTCCCCCGTTTCGGGGTTAGTTGAATAAACAAGATCGCCCGATTTTATCTCTTCGATCGGCTTGTTTCCGTCTTTCGTAAGAACAAGCGTACCTTCGACAAAGCATTGTGAATCTTTTGCACCATCAGTATTTACATTTTTTTACAGAGCGGCTTAGGATGAGAAAAATCTGTATATTCTGAATAGAATGAAAGACACGAAATGATACGCCAAACTGCCAAGAGGAAGTTCATTTTTAGTTCTTAACAATTTGGTTGGTTCAAAAGTTCATAATACTATGTGCTGTTTGAAAATTCGATACAACTGCCTATTTCTACTAATGCGATCTAGTTACTGTGTTAAAATACTCGGAATGCGTAAGTTATCTTCAGCTTTTTTCATAGGAAACGCCTCTCATAAATGTTATATCCAGTCCCTTTGCTATTTTTTAAATAAGCTCTAATATCAAAAACCAAAAATATTAAGTCCCAGCTGTTCAATATCAGGAAATAGTGGTTCAAGACTCATTGAGGTATGCACTCCCATCAAATAATCATATCCAATAAATAGTTTAAATCTATAAGGTAAATATACAGAAGCACCTATATCCTCTCTGAGCTGCAATCGAATTAAATCGGATAAGATAATACCATCAATCATAGTATTATCTTTAATACAATAATATGTATCTAAAACAGATTCGGTATACAAGGATTTATATTTTAAGTTTTCAATACGTGATAGGATATCTCCCCATTTATACACATCTTTAACTCTAACCAATTTAATTTTCATATAATTCAGAATGAGCAATACAGCACTTACATATGCATCTTCAACCGTCTTATAATCATCAACTGTAAGCAAAGTTCCGTTAAAAGTATTTCCTATATCACATATTGCTGTCCATTCCGGAGTAGTTATCGTGCAATTAGTAATTGATCTGCTTTTATATTTTGTAATATCGTAACGATACATATATCAATAATAATCTCCTATTCTGTTCAATTGAGCATCATATGTCCCCATTCTAGTTTGTTTACTGTTTATACCTTCTATGGTCTTTGCTTGTTTCCAGACTCCTCCATTATGAGGTCCTGTGCCATTCGCACTTCCGATATCCTGACTTATATAAGTTTTCGTTTTTTTATTATAATATATAGGTTCTCCATTTTTTGCAAACTGACCAGTTTTCTCGAAACCTAATTCCTTAGCCGCCTTAGCAGATTGTTTAGATGTCATTCTCTGCCATTCGTGTTTGTTAGGTGTATCTTCATTACTGGAATTATTACCCTTATTATCAGTGTTATACTTGCTTGCATTATGGACTAAAATACATACATCTGTAACATAATAAGTATGGAAGTCCTTAACTTCGAAGTTATAAACAATAACCGGTTCTTCAAGCTGTTTGCCGTAGGTTCTTGTAATGGCTGCACTCGTCCCATCGGCAAGAGTAAGAACATCACCCTCACACAGGCCTTTTGCGCTTACCCACTGGTTTTCGACCCGGAACGGGTGCTTCGGAGTGGTTGTTATCTCTTCACCGTCAGCAGTGATGTGAACAAGCTCGTCTGTATCGTTTTCAAAGGTCTGAACGACTTGTTTGTAGTCAGTTACGCCTGTGGAAACGTCGGTTGAATAAACAAGAACGCCGTATGTGACACCCTGTTATGACTCTAAAGAGTTAAGTCCTCAGAATTACAATAATCCTTCAATAATCAATCTTTGATTAACACTAAAAGCTACACCTATAAAAGTTGTCAACCCGTACAATCTAAAAAACTCTGGTTCTTTCTCTAACCTATCTCTATATTCGTTCACGAAACACGCTTTCCCGATATCATAAAACCCATAATTAATCTTTACATCAAGATTTTTAATAGATTATTCAGGACAAAAATACCCTTTAGTCCAATAACCTTCAGAAATGATAAAAGGAGGAAGTAAAATATTGTCACTATTATTAAACGTTACAGAATCAAAAGGCTCAATGTTCGGTTTAAATACTGCTACAACCAATAGATCATCAGCACAGCTGTTTTTAACATGGTTATTGATAACAACACCGTATAATACTATTCCCTCTTGAAGCTCCATTCGGAAAACATTACCAATTTCAGGATATTTTCTTGTTTTCTTAAAAACTTTAAACTGGTATTCTGCAACAGTAGCACGTTCCAATGCATCTAATTTTTCCTTTATATCGTAGCTTTGGCTATCATATAATGCTTCCCAGCGTACCGATAGAAGGTTAACACCAAAAAGTAGTTCTCATATTTCACCAACTATTTATCAGCCAATTAATAACTTTCTATATTTCATCGTTAAAAAAAATTCTACATAAAGAAAAAAACGCCTGTATTCTCTGTTCATTATTAGGAAAAACATAATTAATGTAATCAACATAGTTTCTATTTGGTTCTAAACTAACCTTATGTGTACTTTCTATATACTTTTTAACCCAATCATGAAAATATTTTTTGAATTTTAAATCCAGCTCATCTGCATTATCATTTATCAAATTATTAAATAGAAATCCAGAAATAAATAGATGTAACGACTCTAAAGAAGGTTTGCCAACAAACATACCTGGTCTATGCTCTATTAGACAAATCAATTCAAATACATTCATAATAACACATCCTTATGGAATTGGTATATTAGTTATATCAAATAATGATGAATACTCTAATATACCCAAATCAGCCAGCCAAGAACTATAGTTTACACCAAGAGGGTTTAAATTATCATAAACCATGTCGTCAATTAATACAGCATAATGCGTACCATTTTTAGTAATAATATCGCCATATATATCCGACCAAATATAGTCAGTGTTTATGGATTTGACAATTAGCTTTTCACCACTAATAGAGTTAATTCTCATGCCGTTTTCCATTTTGTTCGCAAATTGTTCACACATTAGATTCTTTTTATATTGATCAGGGATTTCATTTGCAATTTGTTGTGGGGAATTAACGCCCCCTTCACCACCATAATTCGCATTATGCACCAACACACCAATATCAGTGACATAATAAGTATGGAAATCTTTAACCTCAAAGTTATAGACAATAACAGGCTCATCAAGAAGTTCTGCGTATGTTTTAGAGATAACAGCTGTTGTGCCGTCTGCAAGAGTAGGAACATCGCCCTCACACAGGTCTTTTGCGCTTACCCACTGGTTTTCGACCCGGAACGGGTGCTTCGGAGTTGTTGTTATCTCTTCGCCGTCAGCAGTGATGCGAACAAGCTCATTTGTTTCGTTTTCAAAGGTCTGAACGACTTCTTTGTAGTCGCTCTCGCCTGCTGCACGGGTCGATTATTATTGTAGCATATGAGCGATGGTTTGTAAAGGCGTGGTGTTGGTGGAGTTGTGTAAGGGATAAAAACTGCGGCGAGGGTGGCTCACCGCAGTTGTATTTCATATATTACTAAACAACAACGCTCCACAATAAATCGGAGGCACTTTTAAAAACAGAAAATAAATAAGTTGCGTAGCTGCTTTGCTTCTTTTTTCATTTAAGCATAAAATTAATAACCACTCTTATATATTTGTCCATTATTTTTAATACATATAAAATATATAAATTCTAAATATCTATAACTGTGCAACAAAACAAAAATTTTGAAGTTTTTGTGCAAATTATAGAATAATCATTATATTTAGTGTATAATATATATATTCTATTTGAGGAGGAATTTTAATGAACAATTTGTTCAAAAGAGTCGTATCTTTGTCAATTGTTTCGGCGCTTGTAATGTCTGCCTCAACGGCAGCGCTTGCAGCCGAGACAAACGATACGGCCGGCACTTTGGTAAACAATAGTGCAAATGACAGTATTAACACACGGCAGACCGATGAAAACGGCATCTTCACCATTGACATGGGTGACATTCCGGCCGGCGTTAAGGATCTCGATATCGACGATATCCCGGACGAACACAAGTTCCGCTTCATGGAAGAAGCAAACGACGAAATTGTGTTCAGCCAAAACGACGCAATCTTGAAAAGAGGAATTCGTAATTCGTCGGGTCTTCCCGAAGCTGTGGACAACTCCACAAACGAAAACTCTATCTACTTCCCGCCGATCGGAGATCAGGGTTACATCGGTTCCTGCGTGGCATGGGGTACTACTTACTATTCTTTCACCTACATGCTCAACAAAGCAAGAGGAATTCCGACAACACCCGAAACGACGTACTCCCCTATGTGGACATACAATCTCTGCAACTGCGGAGTTGACGGCGGCACAACAGACGATCAGGCTTTTGACATTCTCATGAAAATGGGCGCCGCACCGATCACAGAAGTTCCGCCCGAGACAAATCCGGAGATTGCATCCAACTATCTCTCATGGCATGCAGAAGACGATATCTGGGAGCATGCTGCTCACAACCGTCTTACCGATTACTACTATTTTACATCGGTATATTACAATGACGGCAGAATGCAGGAATCTACTACTCCCGTTCCTGATTTCGGCACACCGATCACAGATCCGGACGACTCAGATCTCCATGCTATCAAGACAGCTCTTTGCAACGGCGATATACTTCCGATAACTACTTTTATCGGCAACTGGCAATGCATTAGCATCAAGAGCACAGATGATCCCAATGTTGACAACACTCATGTAAATGAAGTTGCAGCTATTGAGTGCTACGGCAATTACGGCGGTCACGAGATGACTCTTGTAGGCTACAACGACAATATCTGGGTCGATATAAACAACAACGATCAGGTAGACAGCGGCGAGATGGGCGCATTCAAGGTCGCTAACTCCTGGGGTATCAGAGATGATGAGAACGAAGGTTTCTACTGGGTCGCTTACGACGCTCTCAACACTGTTTCCGCTGTTGAAAACTATGCAAGCAGCGAAGGCAGACTTTGCATTCTGAACACCGTAGCAAAGCTCATTGTTGAAGATAAGGATCATTCATCAAATGCTTTTATCAAATACACTTTCAATTCCGAGAAGCGCTATGACACATATCTCCGAATTACCGCAACAGAAAAAGATGGCGGCAACGCTGTTTATTCCGGCACTGCTTTCCCTTACAGCTGCGGAAGCTACTCGGATTACGCATGGTTCTGGGATACATATACAAATTACAACGGCACAGTAGGCCCCTGTGACGGATATATGTATTACGATCTCAACAATATTATCCCCGATATCACACCGAGCGATCTGTCGTGCTACAACTGGGAGATCAACGTCACTGACTTTGAAGGAAACTCTCCTCTCCTTGTTAAAGAACTCAAATTTACAGATTCCTCAACAGGTGCGCAGTATGATATTCTTGACGGCGCTCAGGATACTATCGACCACACAACATATACATACACAGAAGAATCCGTAAACCTGAACAATAACCTCGGATGCAGCCTTTCTGTCAATCCCAAAGCTGCAGCTGCTCCTTCTTTTATGACGATCTCTGCAGCCGCAAAGAACGGCACTGCTCCTTATGAATATTACTGTGAAGTTAAAGATGAAGACGACAACATCACAGTTCTCAGCGACTGGTGTTCTTCTTCCACGTTTATTCATACCGTAGCTGCAAACAAATCCGGCAATTATAAATACATCGTCAAAGTAAGAGATGCAGACGGAAACACCGTAACAAAGTCAAGACTCTGCTATGTTGCTCCCGTTACACTTGAGGGCATAGATACAGGAGATTCAAACGAAGCCTCCATCGGTGATCTTGTTGTTCTTAAGCCTATAGGCACTCTGAACGCTAATCTTCTCAAAACTTCCGACGTTGTTTACACTATCACAAAGAACGGCGTAGCAAACTCCTGCGAAGCAAAGAATACAACCGATTTCTCCATTGATTTCACGCCCGATGCAGGCGGCTTATATGAAATAAAGTGTACTGTATCGTACAACGGCGCAACACTTGCCGAAGTTTCCAAAAACTTCTTTGTTATCGGCGGCAATTCTCCCGATCCTGATTCCATCACGATCTACTACAAGGGCTACAGCCATCCGAACATTCACTACTGTGTAGAAAACGGTCACTGGACTTCCGTTCCGGGCGTTGCAATGAATGCCGACACTTCCGTTTCGGGCTACACACACAGCTACACTATCGACCTCGGCAGCAATGCTTCTTACGCAAAGGTATGCTTCAACGACGGTCACGGCAACTGGGACAGCAGAAACGGCGCCAACTACCGTTTTGAAAAAGGTACTTACACATTCAAAAACGGCACGATCAAAAAATTAGAGACAGGCCTTAAAGTAAGCCTCTCTCTTCCCGGAAATGTTCTCCAGCTTTTCGACACCATGCCATTCTCTGCAAACGCAGAAGGCGGAACGGCTCCGTATTTCTATAAATTTGAAGAACGCCAGGAGGGCACAGACGTCTATTTATTGAATGAATTCTCTTCCGATAACACTTCAAAAGAATTCTGCGGAGGTCCTCCTCATACATTCCAGTATGACAAAACTATTATTGTAACAGTCCTGGACTCCGAAGGAAATGTAGCACAGGCATCCGAAGTGATCTCCTGCCGGAGTCAGGATATCTCCGTAAAGGCTGATAAAACAAATATCGCTCCCGGCGATACTGTACAGCTTTCACTTTATTCCGAATACCCGCTCTACAATCTGCACGCCGACAATTACTACGTTTACAGTGACGAAGTTTTGGTAGAATGCATTACCGCAAATTCCGACGGCACAGCGACCTGGACTCCGACAGAGGAAGGCGGTTACACTATTTCCGCAAGGATCCTTACGGAAGACGGCTTTACCGCAGGTACTGCGCTCGGCACATTTGGTGTAAGATCTCAGCCTGCAAACGCTGTTACTATCTACTACAAGGGCTATTCTCACCCGAATATCCACTATCAGGTAGGTAATGGTCACTGGACATCTGTTCCCGGTGTTGCAATGGAAGCTACAAACGAAGTTTCCGGCTGCACTCACAAGTACACGATCGACCTTGGCAATGCATCGTATGCTAACGTATGCTTCAACGACGGTCACGGCAATTGGGACAGCAGAAACGGCGCTAACTACCGTTTCACACAGGGCACATACAAATATTCAAACGGCAAGATCACCGCAATGTGATCAGATAAAAAAGTGCTTCCGCTTTTAAAGTGGAAGCACTTTTTTAATGGAAAATTGAAAATGGAAAATTTCGGAGTCGCTTCGCTCCTGTTTTATAATTGTACAGCTATTCAATATAGAAAATTTTTGTATCGCAAGATTTTGCGCTTATCGGAAATATTTCCATATGATGTATTTATAATAGTTTAAGACACAGGAAAATACATATTCGCAATAAAGGAGATGATGTTATGAACAATAATAAAAATCACAAGACCGACGATATAAAAACAATAGACAGTATCGAAAAGAAAAACATCTCCGTAGTTTGCAAAAGCATAAAATACTACAGAGAAAAGCTTGGCATGGAACAAAAGGAGCTTGGGCAGCGTTTAGGTGTTATCGGCAATAGTTATTGACCAAAAAGCTATTTATGCAGTGGTTAAAAACTCTTTTTCATTGTGAAAACATTTTGACCGCCTCGGTATTCGTATGACAGATCGTCCATGATCTTTTTGGTCATAAATATGCCGAGACCGCCGATATTTCTGTCGCTTGCGGAAAGCGTTACATCCGGGTCGGGCTTTGCAAGGGGATCATACTGTATGCCGCTGTCGATAAAGGTTATCGTTACCGTCTTTTCATCAGCTATTTCCACCTCAATGACAGCCTCTCCTACTCTGCCGGGGTACGCATAATGAGCGATATTTACAAATATCTCCTCAACCGCAATCCTTATCTGCATTATTGCTTTTGGTGAACATTCGATCCCCTGCATACATTCTTCCACAAATTCCAGAACACGCTGTAATTCATTTACATCAGCGTTGACTCTGAAACGGAATATTCTTTTTTCCGGCATAATATCACCCCTTGTATTCCAGACAGAGCATAGTCAGATCGTCAAACTGCTCCGCCTCCTTTACAAATGCGTCAACGGAGCTTCTGACAGCCTTTAGTATATCCTGCGGCGAGCCGTCCGTTTTTTCGTTAAGAGCGACTACCATTCGCTCGCTGCCGAAAAGCTGATTTTCGCTGTCACTTGCTTCGGGCACACCGTCGGTGTACAGGAAGATCTTTGAACCCGGCTTCATGTCAATGGTATATTCCTTATATTTCACGCCTGCCATGCCGCCGATCACAAAGCCATGCTTATCCTTGTATAATTCAAATTTTCCGTTCGGCTCCATCAGAGCAGGATATTCATGACCGGCATTTGCGGCAGTGAGCCTGCCGGTAGATAACTCCAGTATTCCGAGCCATACGGTAACGAACATATCCTCACGGTTGTTTGAGCATATCGAAGTATTTGCGGCTGTCAGAATCTCGGCGGGAGTTTTACCCATCTTTGCGAAATTCGACAGAATAATCTTTGACGCCATCATAAACAATGCGGCAGGAACGCCCTTGCCCGAAACATCAGCCATCACAAGGCAGAGATGGTCATCGTCCACAAGGAAAAAGTCGTAGAAATCTCCGCCGACCTCCTTTGCGGGATCCATTGACGCATAAATGTCAAACTCGGGACGTTCCGGAAAAGCAGGATAGATATTCGGCAGCATATTTGCTTGTATTTTTGTAGCAAGACCAAGCTCCGTTTTTATCTTGGAGTTTTCTATCTGCTGCGTCTGATATTGCTCATTCTGGATCTGAACTATAACAGCGAACATCACAACCGCCGATCCGACCGATGCGAAGATAATAAACTGTACACCGTAGAAAAAGCTTTGTATCAAGATCGCCGCAACGGGAGCTATCATGTATATCCAGAATGCGATCCTGACACGCTTATCTATATTCTTCCGGCAGCGCATGAGCAGAACCATATCGATCACCAGCATCAGGAACGGGCTGAGATTGGAAAAAATATACCCCGTTCCTCTGTGATAGACATTGCTTTCGTCGAAATAATAAACAAAATCATTGAAACCGCCTATGATAAGCAGCAGTGCATGAGCGCAGAAAAGCGCAAATAATGCAATGTTTATCGGTTTCACATTTTTTTCAAGCTTTGAAACAGCCAGCACAAGAACTGAGATCAGAAACGCCGTAAAGGCTGCCGAAAGCATCTCTGCAAAGGTGACGATGTACAGAGCGGTACGCACGCCGCCGCCGGGCAGGCCGTCCATAAGCTGCCGTGCAAGATGCGTTGAAATATAGATGATTATCAACACAAAAAAGAACTGAAAGTAGCTGCGTACATCTTTGCGAAGGTGAACCGATGATGTGATCTGCATAAAGCAAAGACCGCATATTCCGATGCCTGCCGCAATAAAAAGGATATTGATAAGATCAACTGATGAAAGATTGAATGTCATTTCTTAACACCTCCAAATCATATATAAAAATTCTTCTTGTATAATTACAGCGTCTGCTTCGCCGCAAGCTCCGCAAAGAAGCCGTGCTTTTTGATAAGCTCGCCGTAGGTTCCCTGCTCGACTATCTGCCCCTCGTTCATGACGATAATGTGCTTGCAGTTTTTGACTGTCGAGAGCCTGTGCGCTATGACTATACGGGTGCAGTCGAGGGAGTCGAGCGTGTCGGAGACGACTTTTTGCGTGATATTGTCGGGTGCGGAGGTCGCTTCGTCGAAGATAACGATAGTCGGGTCGCTTGCAAGCGCCCGGGCGATCTCAACGCCCTGCTTCTGCCCGCCGGAGAAATTGCTGCCGCCGGGGGATATTTCAGCGTTGTATCTGCCGGGGCGGCGCATTATCATATCGTGAACGGCAGCGTCACGGGCGGCGAGTATCATGTCATAGGTTTCGATCGAGCGATCCCACATTCTGATGTTACCCGAAAGCAGCTTGCCAATCGTGGATTTTCCGCACCCCGATGCGCCTACAAGTGCGACGCTTTTCCCGGCTTCGAGCTTGAAGCTGACGTTATTTACGATAGGCGCTTTCAGGATATTCACGGCAGTCGAGCCGTCTCGTGAGATGTCACAGTCCTCTCGTATCTTTTCGAGCGGTATCCATTTTCCGTAATATGCCAGCACCATTGAAAGCGACGCCGCCCCGCACTCGACCATCTCCATCTGCATTATCATGGGGACTTTGGCGATACCTTTGAGCTTCGGTTTTTTTATATTGGTTTTTCTCATTGGCTGTTCTCCTCAATATTGCGGATTATAGCCTTGTACACGCCGTCGGGCAGGTCGGCTTTGAATTTCACCTCATATACCCATTCTCCTGCATTGATATCGGCAAGGTGAGCGGCGTAGCGGTTATCGCTGTCCGAATACTCAACAGGTTCATCGGATATGAAAACAAAGTCGTCAAAGGCTTTGTCTGCATCGTAAACATACAGCTCGCTCTCACCGTTGAGGCTGTCGAAGCTCGATCTATCGTCTTCCTTTATATGACAAACTATCTCACCGTCCCGAGCAACGCCTACGGTCGGTATTCTTACCATTATGTTCTGATAATATGTCCACGCCATCAGATTGATCAAAACAATTATCATAGCAACGAGTATTACCCATATTTTCGGATTCATGATCTTTATGTATCTGTCAAACTGATCGGGTGATGTCAAATTGTCCGTGTACTTATCACGGAAAACCTTTTTTGCCAAAGGGGTCACTTCCTTATTCAATAGTCAGGATATCTGCAGATACCGTAATTTCAAAAACCTCCGTAACAAGCTCGGGCACATTCCTGACGACCATTGTGCCCTTTCCGTTCATAGCCTTTTGAGCGGAAAGCAGCACACGAAGTCCCGAAGATGAAATGTACTCCAAAAGCGTACGATCAAACACAAGCTCCGTTACTCCGTCGAGAGATGGCTCCGGCTCCTTGGAAAGCTCGGGTGAGGTCGATGTGTCAGGTTCCTTTCAAAATATAAAACGTTCTTAACAGGTCTAAGATAGGTTATTTACCCTGCTCAACCTTTTTAATATCATCACCGGACGCTTCCTTTAACGAATATGTATCGAACACAGGATCGGTCGGAAGTTGGATCTCGATCTTACTGATCTTATCGAGCCTGGCGTGACCGCTCTTCATTTTAAGATCGAATACATGACCGCCCTTTTTTCGGTCATCGGAAACGAAGTGGATATGCCAACCTGCAGCGTTGATTCCGTCCATAAAATCGGGATAGTAAACACAGATCAATGTGCCGCTCACATTATCGAACTTGAATGCTTTCTGCGTTTCCTTTAGCATATCCTTAAGCGAAACATGTATCGCATGATACGCTTCCTCCGAGCGAGCGTCTATTACCTCAAATTCGCCGTCGATCCTCACCATGTGCATACTGTTAAGTCCGAACAACTCTTCAATTCTGACGTTCAAAAGTGTTTTCAAGTCTTCAATACGGCTCATTTCCTGTATATCAAAGCTGATACCGCCATTTGAATTGCAGACAGACGCAAAGGGAACGCCCATGTTCTCATCCGCCTCTGAAACGGAGCCGTCGTCTGTCGCACGAAAGACCTTACCGTCCACCACGATCATCTCTCCGTTTACGCCTTCAAATGTTCCAAGCCCTATGTTACCGTGCTTTTTCAGTTCCGCCACGTCGATCACGGGACGTGTATGTCCCATAGCCAATGCCTGCAATGTAGAAACCTGATACATTTTCACGTCTGTTGCTTTTAAAACCGATGCATAGTTTTTTTTCATACTTGTTGCCTCCTAACAAACAACAAAGCGCACTTTGGGGGACGTAATTATCCCACAGAGCACGCCTTAAGAATCACAATTCGTTTGTAAACAGGGTGCAGTTATGCCATACTTGCGCACTGTACCGCACAAACATACCCGTGTCAATCCCTTTAATGAATATTTATTATAATTTTGAACGACCGCAAAGATATCGATTTGTTTATTATATTAACACAAAAAGCTAAAATTTGCAATAGGTTTTGTGAAAATAGCTGTAAAATGTATTGCACTTTGAAAACCACGCATACAGCGAAGCAGACAGCACAGCTTCCTCTTCTCTGAAAGTCAATTACCGGTAAAACAAAATACACACGCAAAGGCGCACAAGTATTTCCGACAACGCATACGTAAAAAGAGTTTAAAATAATCTGCATAATATAAAACCGTTATGGAATCACGATATTTGAGGAAATGTTTTTTATCGAAGGAGCAAATACCAAGACATTTTTATCGTTGTCGAGGGATCCCAAATATCAAATTGTTTCAGCGTAAATTATATCGTGACAAGCAGAAAACAGCCCTACAAAGCACGCTCAAAACCTGCTTTGTAAAGCTGTAACTGAATATTTAACTTTACTGTTTACGCACTGTTTTCCGTGCGAGTCATAAATGCTGTATTTCGTTAATTAATCTATGGAAGAACTGATTAAATCAAGTGCCCATATTGCGCAGTCAGATTTGCGGACAGTGTCCGCAGACAAATATGCTTTACACACTTTGATTTATGATAGCTTGTTCCGCACGCAAAAAAGCTTTCAATTATGATTCTTTAAGTGCGTTCTGCAAGCGGATGCATACCAGCCTGACGTATGCCCCTCTGATTTTGTAATCGTTTCAGGGTGTCACTTTTTCATTTTGTAATCGTTTATTTATCAAAACCGAATTATAAAATAACGCCGCTCCCACTTGTTAAAGCCGGGAACGGCGTTTTGCTATCGCATGAAATATTTACGGCTGTACAGCCTGATACGGGTCTGCGCCGCCGGAGCTCCAAGGCATCTTAGGTGTCTCGTTCTTCCCCTCGCCCGACGTCACGATAACGTCCGTTTCGTCGAAGGAAAGGATCTCCAGCTCAGCTTGTGTATATTGCTTTTTCATCAGTCCTGTGCGCCTCCTTATCCTTCGCCGGGGGTGTAGCCCAAGGTTTTGTATGCTTTTCCGTATTCGTCGTAGCTGTATAGCGCCGTGACCGTGTCAGCAAGGTTTGTATCGTTTGAAGCGATCGCCCAGTTGCAATAGTCGCCGACGCAGACGTTAAACTGCTCGCCGCCGTCAAAGCTTACGCTTCTCATCGAGAATATCTCACCCGGCGCAAAGTCCGTTATATCGTAGTAGTATTCGCCGTCGGTGGTCTCGCCATCCTTCTGATGCGGCTCATAGACGCTCGTTCCGTCGGTGAGCGTCGGGAGCGGGTCGGAAGCGGTCGCTTCGGTTCTCTTGAAGTAGAGCCTGAGCGTCGTCTTGCTTTCGAGCACGAGAGATACATACGTCAGCTGCAAGCCTGCGTCCTGCGTCGCCCTGTAGTTTACGTTCGCAAGTCCGCACTCCGCAAAAGCTGCGGGAGCGTTCAGCGGCGTATATCCTTCGAGGTCTGCGCTTGCAAGCTCGTTTGTTCTGTAATCAAACAGCGTCTGTGCGCACCCGCCGTAGTAAAGCATAGACCTGACAAGATCCTTCGCTGCGTCGTCAAAGTTGTTCTGCTCGTCGAGAATGTAGTCTGCGTAGCGCTTGACGGAGTAGGTGAACTCCTCGCCCTGCTGCTCGCCGTCATCGTTTGTGTAGACCGTCTTTACTGTTATCGGAGCTGTCATTTCCTTCGCCGCTGTATGGCATGGGAATATCCAGCAGTTACCGCCCACATTATTGCTGCTGTCGCTCGTGATATCGGAGACGAGTATCTCCTGCGTGATGACTTCATCGCCATTCGGGATCGTGAACATCACCTTTGAGTTTGCGTCGCTGCGAACGTCATCGGAAAGCTCCATATAGAAGTTCACGCCGATGTCGTCGCCGAGGATAAGATTCGTGCCCGTGAGAGCCGCACCCTTGACCCATTTCGCCGTGAGGAACGTATCCTTTGTGATGGGCGTGGAGAAGTCGAACAGTCTGCCGTTTTCATCACACCAGCCTGCGAATACATAGTCGCTGCCGGGGGGCTGTTGGGAGCGTCGGGTGCGGAGATCGCCGTGCCGCTTGCAGCGTAAATGTCATAGACATACTTTCCGCTGCTCTCGCAGACTACCTTAAAGCTGTTCTCGCCGCTTTCGGGGATCAGCCTGAACAGGAACGGCTTTTGCTCCGTGCCGTCTCCGGCGATGCACTTTACGGAGAAGGCTTCATTCAGCTTGGGAGAGTTTACGCCTAAGCTGATATGAGTTTTTGTATCTACTATCAAATACAAATGTAAATAGCTGTTATATTCCGGTTCTCCGAATACCGCAGTGCCTATACCGTTGTAAAGGCCTACTCTGCCGTCATAGTTCCAATTGTTGAAATAGTTATCCTCACCGAATATTACCGCATCGTCGAGGGTGAACACCGTGCCGACTTCGAGCGTTTTAACTGCCTTTATAACAGCCGTGTACGTTACGTCGGCGGTAACTGCCGGCAGCTCGTTTTCTGCGTAAGTATTCGTGCCGTCGGACCAGCAGAGCGTGACGGTCACGTCCTCATCGGGCATTGTAAAGGTATAAACGCCGTTTTCGGGAGCAGCCGCCGTGCCGTTGTACTTAACGCTCTTTGTGAGATATCCACTGTCGGGTGCGGGCGTTACGATAATTTTGTCGCCCGATACCGCCACTGCGCGGCTGACTGTTACCGAGCCGTTTGCGACGGCGCCGTCAACGGTTATCGTGTGCGTATTCATGGAGGTGCCGAAGCGAACCGCGTTTTTGTAGGTCAGACGGGAGCCTGTATAGCTGACGTTTGTCGGGTCTAAGGGAGCGGAGTCGCTGCCTTCATACATACCGCTGCCGTAGGTGGCGGAGTATGTGCGGAAATACGTAGTGCCCGGGGAGCTGCCCGTTTTGTCAGCTACAATCACGGCGATATTCTGCGTACCGTTGTAGATAAAGCTGGTGTCGAAGTTGATCGTGCTCCACGCGCCGGCTTTAAAGGTGACGGAGCCGCTGAATACCTTGTCGTTTTCCGTTACGGTCACCCAGTCGGATGAATCCGAGACGGTCGTTTTATCGGTATGCACGATATAGATATCCATATTACGTGTGCGGTCATAGTCTGATACGTTCATAAAGTCAATAGACGTTATCGCACATGCGCCCGCATTAAGCTCGTCTGCTCTGTATATCTGCTGATTAACGTAATAGTTCCAGTTGAGGTTTGTCGGAAGAAAGCATTCCTGACCCGTTGAGCCGAAGCCAAGCCACACCTTTTCGGTCGTGTAAACCGTCGCAGTGCTGCTCCACTCGCTTTCAAGCGAACCCGACACAGCCTTGATGCGGACATAGCACGCCGCTTCTTTTTCGATACTCGTCAGCGCAGCGCTTGCGGTGGCAGAGGTAACGGTTTTGGCGTATCTGAAGCTGCTGTCGGTGTCGTACTCAACGATCCAGCTTGAAACACTGCCTGTCTGCTCCCACGAAACAGTGGCTGTAGTGGGGGTGCAGTCGGTCTGCTTTACGTTTGTCGGCGCGGTGAGTATGACGCTGAAACTTACCGCCTGTGCGCCTGTGTAGCCGCTGCCGTTTACAGCCGTGAACGTGAACGTGTAATTGCCGGGGTCTTTGATCTCGGTGACGCTTGCGCCGTCAGGGATACGATTTTGGACGCAGGCACAAAGTTACAGCTTTCTTTAAACTTTGTGTGCGTACTGCTTGTCGGCGCTTGCCGACAGGAGACCCGCACCCTGCGGCTTTTTCGTCCAATTTGCCTCAAAATCTGACTGCGCAATATGGGCACTCGATTTAATCAGTGCTTCCTTAAGTTGACGACATTGCCATGCAAGCAAAATGGGGGCTGAATCCGCAGGGCGTGATTGATTGGTTTCTTATTATTCCGGAAGAAATGAAGCCTGTGACAAGTGATATTGCTTTCTCCGATCGTGTCAATAATCCTACATTTTCACATGAATTAATTGATACAAAACGGTTTGTTCATGTATTATAATGTTCATTTTTTGTAACGATCATACCCCAAATAGAACCTGATTGCTCAAAAATTGCTTTAAATGGGGCAATACTGATTTTTTAGATAAAAAAATAAATTAATTTTGTTTAATAGACTAATTGACCTCATTATTATTATTTGCTAATATTTGAAGGTGAATTTTAAATAGTATTTTGAGAGGTGTTACAAATGAACAAAACGATCATTCGATTGACCGCTCTGTTTGTTACGCTCACGATAATGTCGAACTCTATTCTGACGGCAACTGCGGAAAGCGTTACGTCATCGGCAGATATCGAAGCGGAACCGCAAGTGTCTATCGAAACAGCCACAACAGACGAGATAGGTCTGGAATCAATTATTTTAAAAGATACTTCTTGTATCCCTACATACAATCATGCTGTTTACGGCGCTGCGCTCAACAAGTCCGTCCAACCCAGCGGCGCAGGAGATGAAGAGGAAGAACCGCAGGATGCGTCCGGCACTACCGGCCATGTTGATTGGAGCTTCACCGCAAAAACAAGAACGCTGACAATCAGCGGCGAAGGCACAATGGGTGATTCTTCTTATTCAAATACTCAGCCCTGGAATGATATTAAAAAGTATATAGAAAAGCTCGTAATAGAAGAAGGCGTTACAAGCATCGGCATGTACGCTTTCTACTATATGGACGGCATAGAAGAGGTAACGATCCCCGATTCTGTTATTAGTATTGGCAGCTCATCTTTCGGATACTGTGATAACCTTAAAAAGATCGTTATTCCGAACTCTGTAAAAAGCATCGGTTCTTCTGCTTTTGAAGGCTGTAAGTCACTTACCGATATTAATATACCAGATTCCGTAATTACCATTTCAAATGAAGCTTTCGAATCTTGTACTTCGCTTGAGTCGATCACGCTGCCGGATTCGGTCAATACTCTCGGTTCAAATGCATTTTCAGGCTGCAAGAATCTGAAAAATGTGTCGCTCCCCGATTCTATCATAAGGATCAATGAATATACATTCAATAATTGTACGAGCCTGAAAACGATCAAAATTCCCGAAACTGTATCGTATATCGGAACTTATGCATTCAACAACTGTACAGGCCTTCTTTCGATAACGATCCCGGACTCCGTTACAGAAACAGGGTACGGTTTGTTCTATAGTTGTACCGGACTGAAAAGCGTTAAGCTGTCAAATAAGCTTACTGTTATAGAAAGCAATTTGTTTACACGATGCACAAGCCTTACGCAGATAGATATTCCTTCATCTGTAACAAAGATTGAAACTGATGCTTTTACGTACTGTACGGCTCTCGGCGAGGTAACGTTTCCGGAAAGCGTAGTTTCAGTTGGAATTCGTGCATTTTCCAATTGCACGGGCCTTACAAAGATAACTTTTACCGATAATATAACGCAGTTTGGCAGCCAGGTTTTCGCAAGCTGTACTAATCTTCCTTCCGTGGAGATCCCTGCAGGCATTTCGACGATCGCTTCCGGAATGTTCTCTAATTGTACAAGACTTACGGATATAGAGATCCCCGATAACATTACTTCGGTCGGTTCAAGTGCTTTTTCCTCATGTACAGGCGTTGTTAAGCTGACAATTCCAAACAGTGTAACAACAATCGGCGACAGTGCTTTTTCAAAATGCTCCGGACTTACAAGCATCACGATCCCTTCTTCTGTTAAGACGTTAGGCAGTTATGCATTCTACGGCTGCAGCGGCATCACCGAGATCACAATCCCGAATTCCGTAACGAGTGTTGGAAACGATGTGTTCTCATCGTGTAAAAACCTTTCCAAAGCCGTTCTTCCGAATTCGCTTTCGGCTGTAGGCAACGGAATGTTCTCCGGCTGCTCCTCTCTTACAAATGTACCTATCCCCGAACACTATACGGTCATCGGCGATTATGCATTTAAAGAGTGTACGTCGCTTACCAACATGAAGATCCCGGATAAGATAACGTATATCGGCAGAGAATCTTTCTACGGCTGCTCGCTTCTTGGCAATGTAAAGATCCCGGAAAGCGTAACTGAGATAGGATCGTCTGCTTTTGCAAGATGCAGAGCTTTCACAGCTATCGTTATCCCCGATACTGTAACTTCTCTCGGCAGCGGCGCTCTTATGGAGTGTTCAAAGCTTACCGATGTTACTTTACCGAAAACTCTTCCGGAAGTTCCCGACAATCTTTTCAACAGCTGTTCCTCACTTAAAACGGTAGAACTTCCCGACACTGTAACGAGAATCAATTCAAACGCTTTTAAAGGCTGTACTGCGCTTAACAAACTTGTTATCCCCGAGTTTACAACTTTTATCGGCAGCTCTGCTTTTGACGGCTGTACATCGCTCGGATCCATTATTATTCCGAAATATGTTAAAAAGATCGAGTCGAACGCATTCTGCGAGTGTTCAAGCCTTAAAACAATATCGCTTCCCGATTCCGTTGAGGAGCTTGGCAACTTTACTTTTGTCAACTGCAAAAATCTTGTAAAGGTAGAGAGCCTCGGTTCGATCTCCACGATAAACCACTGCACTTTCTCCGGCTGTGAAAGCCTTGTATCGGTAAAATTCCATGAGGGTATTACAGCTATTTACTCCAGTTCGTTCCAAAGCACCAAGCAGCTTAAAAATGTTACGCTTCCGTCTACACTGAAAATTATTTCAGACTCAGCGTTTTATGGCTCGGGTCTTACGACACTGGTTATTCCTTCCGGTGTTGAGAAGCTGGGTGTACACTCGTTTGCAGTTTGCCCGGATCTTAAATATATCCGTATCCCCGAATCGGTACTGTCAATCGGCGAGTATGCGTTCGCAGGACGTGAAAATCTTGTTATCTGCTGTACTGCCGGCTCTTTCGCCCATCAGTATGCTATAGACAACAACATTCCCTACGATATCTCCGTTGAGGGCGAATTCAATTCCATGCTCACCGTTGTATCGAACAACAAGTGCAAAGGATTTCGCCTTCATATCTATTCCGACGACAGATCTGTAGATGTATCGAGAATTATAGATAAAGACAGCGTGAAGGTCTTCGGACTCAACCCTGCTAAGAAGTACACTGCTGATCTCGTTTCCGACGGCGGTTCCGTTTTGTCAACTGTTGAGAACGTAACTTTTGAAAACGGCGAAGCAGTTGCATCATTCAACAATATCAGAGATGTCGTTCCTGTCAGAACAACAATCTTTGATGCTGCCGGTGCCGATGTAACAGATAAGTGCATTATCAGATGGTACAAAGAAACCGGTGAATACGTTAAAACGGGCAGCTCTCTCGGCAAGGCAGCTCAGGGTGACTATTTCAGATACACCGTTGAGTTTGCTTCCGATTGGCTTGTCAATACATATAAAGTTCCTTCCCGACAGGAGATCATGGTTGACCCCGAATCACCTAACCACGTTTGCACGCTCGAAAAATACGTTGTTCGTACCGTAAAGGGTAAGGTAACGGATTCCGAAGGCGAGGCAGTTATCGGCGCTTCCATAACGTTCGTTCAGAAGGCTTCCGAAAAGGTACTTAAAACTTTGACGGCTGAAACGGACGGAAACGGTGAATTCACTCTTTATGCAAAGGACACTCCCTCCGCCCTGACAGTTGCCAAGAAAGGCTTCTATTCATATACAAGCGAATTCAATTCCGTTACGGAAGAACCGATAGAAGTTGCTATCGAAAAGATCATAACAGCTTCGGTAGCTGTTTCCCTAAGAGAAAAGCGCATAGAAAACAACTGGGAAGATAAGTATTCATTCGATGACCTTACGCTTACCGTATACAACAAAACAAAGAATAAAAATGTAGAATCATGGTATTTTGATGGAAGCTCCCTTGAGATCCCTCTCCGTGAAACACAAAAGGGTGACGAGATCACCATCAAGGCAGAAAGAGAAGGCTTCCTGCCCGCAGAAGCGTCATTTGTTCTCGGCAGCGAAACGAAAGCCGTTCTCTCCTTCGAGCAGCTCGGAAACCTTCTTATCGTTCAGACAAACGTTCCCGAAGAAGCGAATATGGCTATCGTATTTGACGACAACGGAAAGTATGTAGATACTGTTTCTCTCCACAAAAAGAAGGGCTTTCTCGACGGACTCACCGCAGGGCGCTACACAGTTGTGCTGATGAGAAAAGACTACAGATGCTATTCTCCCGCAACTCTTACGATGTTTAACGAGCTTGGTCTTGAAAGCAACAAAGATTATCTGTTGAGATCTGTAACGATCGAAAACTCCAAAACAACAAGGCTCAGCGATGTAATTATCCCGCAGGCAAATCTTTTCAAGCTTTCGTACTTTGCTCCCGAAAATAACTACATAGGCTCGAACAAAACAACAGCAGCTCTCGGCGAGTACATTGTCATTCAGTTCAATTATGAGTACAGATCACAGGCTGTAAGCTCACCCGAAGTTGAGTTTACAGTTCCCGAAGGCCTTACCGTAAAGGATAACTGTATGACACTGAACGGAAATACAGTTGAATTCAGAAAAGAAGGCAACAGCGTATTCACAGATTTGAAGGGCGGTTCCGGAAAGATCGTTCTTGCTCTGCTTGCTTCCGGTTCAGGTCAGGGCAAGGTTTCAGCGTCCGTTTCCTTCGCCCTTAATAATGTAATGCAGACAGAAGCGATCGGCACCGTAAGCTATACTGTAAGCAATCTTGATTATTATCTCCCTCGCAGAGTAAACACTCCCGAAGTTTACACAACGGGTACGACATTCCCGAACAGCCGTGTCGTTGTTTACGATAACGATGTTGTTGTAGCAAACACCGATTCAAATTCATCAGGAACATTTGCTGTAGGATTTGACCTTAAAGATGTTTCCAGCCGTTCCGATCACGACGTTTACCTTGAGGTAACTAATCAGAACAAAGATGTTTTCAAGTCAGACGTTAAAACGATCAGCTACGCTGTAGATAACATAGTAGCCGATAAGCTCACAATGTATTATCACGATACATTGGGCGACGACAGCCTTGAAATTATGCTTACGGGCAAACAGTTCAAGAAGCTTACATATCCTTTTATCCCGGGTAAGTCGAGATTTACTTTCGAACTTAATATCCAGGGTGACGCAGCGAAGGTTCACCATGTAAGTGTGATAACTAAAACAGAAAAAGGCGATAACATAACTATCCCGCTTTCGCTTGACGAAAAGAGCAATACTTTCACCGGTTACTATGACTATACTCTAAGTACCCGCCCTGCAGCAGTATCCGTTTCGTATTCTGTATATCAGGAAATAAAATTCGATATGCAGCATATGGATCCGGAGGTCAAAGGTGCTCTGCAATATATCAGGCAGTTTGATAAAGCGATGAATGAGGCGTATGCGTTGATGGACGAGATTTATGCGCTCGAAACAGAACCGTTCCCGGTCGAAACGCTTCGCAAATACCTCAAAAGGGACGGTGCGTCTGATGAGCTTATCAATTCGCTTGATCTGAAAGCATTAACACGCGGCGAATTTGCCAACAGAGCAAGTTTCGGACAGGATGAAGATGCTTCGGAAGAATATTGCAGGTATAACCCCGAAGTGGCTGCAATGAGAGAGGAGCTTATTGCGCTTCTTAATGAAGTTGAAAGCGGTTCTTCCGTTTCGTCAAGTTCCATTCATTCTTCAACTTCAACTATTTCGAAAGGTTCGTCCGTTTCTTACGACGAGAAAGTGTATATTGAGGGTCTTGGCGAAGTTTCGATAAACGACCTTCTTCGTGCAGGATTTCATATAATTCCTACGTATGGAGATGAGATACTCCTTGAAAAGTATGAGTATCCGAACCTTTATCATTTTGTCAACTTCACAGAGCGTTACTATTATGTCACCTACCTGCCTTTCAATGTCGGCGATGACAGTGATAAAGATAACGACAGCACCGACAATAATAACGGCGGCAATGGCGGTCATAGTACCGATAACGATAACGGCGGCACAAGCACAGACAACAATAACGGCGGCCATAGTACGGATAAGGATAACGGCGGCACAAGCACCGACAATAATAATGATGACGATCCGGGTGAGGAAGGTCCCAAAAGAGCGTCTTGCGGCTGTCCGCTCAATTCGTCTGTACCTGTCGGTCATAATTTTGTGAAAGGGATTGTTGAACCTCTTCAGCGTATTTCCGGATGGAGAGATGGTACACTTGGAAAGATCTGTGGACTTGCAAGCAACGTATCCGGTCTTTTCGAGGAAGCGTATGCTGAAAAAGGAGCAAAGCTTGCAGAAGAAACCGGTAAGGCATACAGCAGCGCATGGAACGCTCATCTTGAACAGAGTGCTGATGAAGTAAGGAAGTGGGAAAATTATATCAATAAAGCTATGAAAGAGCACAAAAACAACTGTAAAGCACAATTTTTCGGACGTATAGGAAAAGGCCTCGGCTTATATGACGCTGCCACTAATCTCCTTGAAATGGGGAGTATGGCTTTGCTTGGCGCCGAGGCGCAGATTACTATGGGCGACATTTGTATATGTGTTGATCCGAGCGCCGTATCAGATGTGTATGACTCGTTAAAGCATCTCGGAGCAGCGGCAAGTATATTTGCAGCAGACAAAGCGTCAGATGCCATGATAAAAAATCCTCTTATATCGGCAACGAAATCCGCTGTTACAAACTGGAGCGATGTTGCTCTCGGTCTTAAGAAAATACATGGCGACAGCGATTCTTACAGTCAATGGCAAAAAGTACTTGCACCTTATAATTATAATAAAGACGCAGCTACAGCTTCTATTAACAAAGCGAGAGAAAAGATCATGAATCAGTGCAAGTGCCGTGATTATCCTACAGAATACCTTTTAACAGAAGGCGGCATAGACCCATCAGGATTTGTTTGTGAAGCAGTTGAAAGCAACCGACTTGAAAACGTTACGGCAACCGTTTTCTACAGTGACAACCCCGCAGGTACAAACGCAGTTCTCTGGAACGCAAGCGACTATAACCAGCAGAACCCGCTCCTGACAGATGCTCTCGGTCACTATGAGTGGTACGTTCCCGAAGGCTGGTGGCAGGTGCGCTTCGAGAAGGAAGGCTACGAAACAGTAACGACAGAATGGCTTCCTGTTCTTCCTGTTCAGACTGATGTGAATGTATCAATGAAGTCGCTCTATACGCCGACAGTCAGCCGTGTTGCTGCATACTCCGACTGTGCGGATATCACTTTCTCGCAGTATATGGACATTTCTTCCGTAACAACTGAAAACTTAAAGCTCAGCGCAGACGGAAAAGAGATCACGGGTAAGATCGTTCCGCTGAATTCCGAGCGCAGCTTTAATAACGAATCTATAGAGTACGCTTCGAAGTTCAGATTCATTCCCGACGAATCCATATCCGGTGTTGTATCGTTTGAGATCAACAAGGTAAGAAACTACAACGGTCTTTACATCGATGAAGCGTTCGTAACATCCGCCGAAGTAACTGACAGAATCGAAACACTCGACGTTCCCGTGAATGTTAACGTTGAAAGTGGCAGCTCGACAGAGGTTGAGATAAGAATCCTTCCTGCAAAGTCCGATGTAAATATAAGCGTAAGAGCCGGCAGTGAAAGATTCCTCACGCTCGATAACACTTCCGTTAAGACAGACAAAGACGGTGTGGCAAAGGTTAACATAACAGGCCGTCTTGCTGCCGATACGGCGCTTTACGTTACCGTTGACGGTACAGAGCTTTCGGCTGAGATCCCTGTCAGGATACATCCGGCACCGGCTTTAGAAACAGACAGCGACAGCCACGATATGAGCGATACGGATAAGGAATCACCCGATGATCCTATTGACTCCGATAATTCGGATCGTGACAACGGCTTAAGCTCCGACACATCTTCCGACTCCGACAATCAGACCACAAGCTCTGATTCAGAAGTAAAGCCTTCGTCTGACAGTGATAAACAAGATAACACGTCAGACACTGACAGTGTTCCTTCAGACAGCGACAACACGTCGGAAACGAAAGATACTCCGTCCGATAGCAGTGATAGTGATAGTAATACTAAGACCGATCCTTCGTCCGATAATGAAAAGAAACTCGCCGGCGATATTGACAACGACGGTGAGATCACCGCAAACGATGCACTAATGATACTTCGTGCAAGTGTCGGAATGGGTGAGCTTACACCCGAGCAGACAGCCCTTGCGGATATCGACGGTGACGGCTATATTACAGCAAATGATGCGCTTGCTGTGCTGCGCTGCAGTGTAGGTATAGTGAATAATGAACAGATCGGCAAAGCAATAGAATAGTAACACAAACAGGACCATCCTTTCAGAGGATGGTCCTGTCAGTTTGTCAATGTTGCCGTTGTTAAGCTGATGCGTCTGCACAGCAAGTGTATCGCCGTTCAGATACACACGAATCCCCTTTATAGACTGACCGTCTATACCTGCAATGTCGGGAGTCTTCTTTGTTGCAGTTCTTTTTGTTAACGAACTTGTTTTTTAACATTCATATAATTTTTATTAAAACAAAAACACGTTTATTGCTCGGAAAAATGTTCCAAATTTCATTCCTCTGATTGCACAGAAGCATATTCCATAAGCTGTTTAAGCCTTGCATCAAACATATTTGGAAGCACAAGTGCTATTCCCTATTTATCATCTGTCAGAACGATTAGCCGCTGACCACCGGTAAGTCCGAAACGCTCACGCACTTCTTTGGGGATTACAAGCTGTCCACGCTCGTTTATTGCAACACTGCCCAAGATGTTTTTTCCATTTGGCGGAGGCGGCATAAGTGTCTTTCCATCGGGAGTCGCTGTGTTCAGCAGGCTGTCTATCGTTACACCGTAAACGCTGATACTCTTCGACAATAAGAAGATACTTCTGAACCTGTGATAAGGTCTACATTCGGATATTCAGCCTGAAGCTCGTCTCTATCAAGGAATGGAACATTATGATCTGTTATCGCTAATGTTGTTATGCCATTATCTATCGCAAGCTCTATAACCTCTCTGCGTGTAAATCTCCGTCACTCATTGAAGAATGCACGTGCAGGTCACAATATCTTTCCATTATAACACCTCAAAACCTTGTTGAAACATTTATCAAACCCATCTGCTTTCGACGCGAAACCTATTTGGTATTGCTCAAGGCACACAATTATCTTAGGAACAATCGTATGATGAATAACCAAAAAGGATTATTTGATGTTGAATACTTAAGGAACCACTGAATAAATCACGCCCTGCGGGCTGAGCACCCATCTTGCTTGCATCTTTTTGTCATATTGCACTCAACTCCCTTGAAATACGTCAGTTAAAAATCTGACGGCGCAATATGGGCACTCGATTTAATCAGTGTTTCCTTAAAAAACGCTTTTTATAATGAGTATTCCACGGAAAAAATGACCTCTTAAATATGATTTTAACTCTCGTATTTGTATAAAAAGTAAAATACGGTGTTTTTTCAAAAAAGCCCCTGTCTGCAACACAAAAAGTATCTTCCAGGTTTACACCTCTGCTTTTAGCCCAATTTGCCCTGCATTCTTCAAAATTGATGATTGTTCCATCATCTAATTGTATACCCGTTTTATCAAAACGTTGAATCTGTGTGTAATTATATTCTATCATATTTTCAAATTTTAATTCTCGTAATTCACTATCTTTATTGGCACATTATCAAGTCCTGCTTTTTTTGCCGCTAACCACCTATGATGCCCATTTACGATTTCATATCCACCATTAGAAAGCTTTTGTACTTCAATAGGTTCTGAAATAGTACCGGTTTTATGTATCTCATTAAGATAATTGGAAACAGCGCTTTCATTTGGTCCTACCTTAGGGTTAGAAAAGTCATCAAGGGGATTAGGATATAAATTATCTATTCCTGTTGATTTTGTTGTCAGTCTTTCCCAATTGAAGCCTTCTCATACTTGCTGTCAACACTTTTTTCAGAAGAATTAGTTAGGGAAGCACTGATTAAATCGAGTGCCCATATTGCGCAGTCAGATTTGCGGACAGTGTCCGCAGACAGATATGCGTTACACACTTTGATTTATGATTACAAGTGCCCTTGGGGTGCAAGCAAGATGGGTGCTCAGTCCGCAGGACGTGATTTATTCAGTGGTTCCCAAGAAATCATCTCCGCATTGCCGGGTTCAATTGCGTATCGCAGCACGCACATCGTTCGGCAAGATCACTGCAATCTGAACCTCTGCACAAGCGCCACGAACATGATAAACATATATGGAACGTTTTGACATAATGAACACAGTTAATATGTAATAAAAACAAAAAATATCATAAATACACTTGCAGTGTATGTGTTTTTATTCTTAAATATATTATAATGGATTTGTATGTGTTCAACAAAAGAAAATGATAAATGTGTGAAAATGTTGCGCAGTTAGCTTGTCATGTCCATTAAAAAGCAGAAGTTTCATCTCTTGAAGCAACGACACTGTACGGCATTGACGTTTATCATGGCTTTATTACACAAAAGGAAGAGGGTGACTACAACATGAACGGTGTAAGCAAAAAAGAGTATATACAGCCGAGATTGCTTGTCAAGAGCATATCTTTTGCCGACATTCTGACTGCAAGCCCCGAGAGCGTAATGGGTAATGCGGGTCAGAACCCGTCCAATACATCATTTGAAGATGATGATTATTACGATACCGGCAGCAACGGCTAATACACTCCGAAATACGAGAGTCAAGAAGGGACGATAACTATAATGAAAAAAAGCTTAAAACAAAGCGGAACAAGAGCATTGTCGTTATTGATAATTGTATCAATTTGCTTTGCGATACTCCCGTTTTCGGCGATCGCCGAAACTATGGACGAGCCTGCTCTTGTTCAGACGCTTACTGCTCTGATCTACACAGACGATACATACGCCAAACAGTCAGATGACGATACCCTTATAACGGTAAAGGGTTCGTTGCCCGATGGAACGGCTGTAAAGGCTTATCCCGTTGAGCTTGATATCGAAGGCATCTGCGCCGCTTACGATATCTCGCTTTTCAACAAAAAGGGCGATACATTTGAACCCGATGAGCCTGTTTCCGTAACTATCTCATCGGAAGCTATCTCTGCGGCTGCCGAGCAGAACGGCGCTCCGCTTGAGGTCATTCATATCGATGACAACAGCAACCAGACTACCGTAGAAGAAGTATCGCAGACCGAAAACGGCGTTACTTTTGAAGCGGACAGCTTTTCGATCTACGGCGTTGTTTCTCCGTACAGAAACAACTATGCTTTGCTTGTAAGCGAGCAGAAGGTAGATTCAAGCGAAGATAACGAAGCAAATGCAGACTGGCACACGGTTTACGTGTATCCGAGAGATACTCAGCGTGAAGCGCAGCTCTTCTTCCGCTCGGCAGATGTAAACGATGAAAACAACGATTACGGCGGAACTCCGCTGCAGTCGGTTGAATGGTCGCTCGATTCCAACGTCGGAAATAAATCAGGAAGCTTCGAGCTGAAATACTATGACTCTGACAAAACGACCGAAAGAACTACTCCGCTCCCCTATATGGGCGAATCAAGATTATATGGAAGCAGCACCACACCGGAGCAAAAAATGTACGGTTCGTTCGCTACTCTCTGGGTAGACAGAGCAGGCGACGTAAAGATCACCGTTAAATACCAATATGAAGGTGACGACACATATCATTACCAGTATTTCTGGCTGCACTTAAAGCTCGTTAACAGTGCTTCCGTAACTATCACAGGTGAAGACGGCCGTTTGGGAAATGCTATAACAAACGCAAAGAACGGCACATCTGTTCCTAACAGCGGCTCGAGCTCCGGTATTTCAAAAGCAGGCACAGTCCGCCTTGAATCGCTGCCGCCCATGCTTTTAAAGGGTGATGTCGCAGGCGCTTATGATCTGTCCGACGGTGAGTACATCGAAGATGAAACCACTCTGACAGAAGAAGTAATAAACTCCGAAAAGGCGGGTATCGCAAACGGTACGCCTGTTAAGCTTAAGTACACATGGTACAAGAGCGATACACGAAACGGCGCTTACGTTGTTGTAAAGAATAACCACGCTAACCTTGATAAAGACAGAAATATTCTTGACGGCGGTACGGCTGTAAACGCTTTCAACGACGACGGCGGCGCAAAGTTCTACAAATTGAAGGTATCATGCACACACCCCGTTCTCGGACTTATCAGCTTCACTTCCGCAGAGTATCAAGTACCTTACGATGTAAGGATTCACAACGGTAACTTTGAAGCTCCGATACAGCCCTCCACCGAGGCATTCCCGAACGGCACCGAGGGTCTTTACTGGAAAACAACAGGTACAGGCTCGCAGGATCAGCTCAAAGGTGAAGGCCTTGACGTTGAGATCGTAAACGGCGATAAGGTAGACAAAGGAGATTCTTCGGGATTACTTGGTATTAACAACAACAATAACAGGACATATTATGTCGATCCTCTGCCAAAAAGCGGTATAACGAAAAATAACAAACAGTGCGCCGAGATCAATGCAGAGAACGCAGGTACTATCTATCAGACAGTCCTCACACAGCCCGGCGATGAGATGTACTGGGAATTCTGGCACGCAAGCCGAGGCGAATATGTTCAGCCGTATCGTCAGAGAGGCACATCAATGTACATGATCTGCATTGACGATGATTCGGGAAGCAAGATACTCACGAATGCCGATGTTGATGCTGTTGCAAATGCTATTTGTACAGAATCCCCAACAATTAAGCAGGGTGAGTACAGCACAAATTATTCCTATACATATTACAATTCCGAGCAAAATCAAAATGTAAACTACACTTGTACTCACTCGGATATGTATATCATCGAGCACTGGCAGCCCAAATCAAATGTGAACGTAACTCTCAGCACAGGAAATATTACAATTGCCAATGCCGAGATATGGCGTTTCACTGACAATATTTCCGATAATAACAAGACAAGAAGACAAGCTACGCAGTACGTTGATGAACTTAACGGCTACTGGCACCCCTACAACGGTTCCTACACCGTTCCGGAAGGTCAGCATGTAACACGTTTCCTGTTTGCGGCAGCACCGGACAAAGATGATAATTCCGACCGTACTTACGGTAACTTCATTGATGAGATAGCATTTACCTCAAAGCACACAAGCTACCGTATAGAGTACTACAAGTACAACGGAACAGCGTATGAGTACGTAGCTCACACTTCCGGTCAGAAGGACGTAGGCTCTTACCTTACAGCCGACAATATCCCGGCAGCCGTTCAGGGACTTACTCACGTTACAACAACTTACGGTCCCGGACAGGATAATCTTAACAGCAGCGATCTTCCCGTCAACAACGATACACTTGACGGCTTGTACGTTCACCCCGGTGACAACCGAATCAAAGACGATACGGCTGTCGGCATGGAGATAAAGGAAGAGTATTCGGGCAATAATAAGATCAACGTTCTTCGCCTGTATTATGCCGACAGCAGCACACTCAGCTCAAATATCAATTACAAGATCCAGTACTACAAGTTCAACACCGAAACACTGACATGGGACGCAGTTCCCACCCCGATCACAACAGGTACGGAAACACAGGGTCAGACTATCGACGCAGAGGACTACAGCAGTCAGTTCCCCGCAGGCCATACGCTTTTCTATTCGACAGTCGGCACGGACGCTGATGATACGCTTGGCACAAAGCCGAGAACGAACTTCAACGCAGGCAGCACAAACACCGAGCCGGACGTTAAGCCCGGAGAAGACCGTTACGACAACGGCCACAGCACCGAGATGGTTCTCACCAGCCAGTATGAAACAAACGTGCTGAATCTCTACTTCGTTGATACAACAGAGATCCAGTATGACATCAAATACTTTATCTGGGACGCTGAGACTAATCAGTTCGTTGAAAACACAGCCCTCAGAAATCTCGACCATGAAAACCGTACTTTCGTTAAGTCGCCTTATCTTGACGAAAAGATAACCGCAGTCGATATTTCCGAAACAGACCCCAACTACAAGGGCTATAAAGTTATCGGTATAACGATCGGCGGCCCCGCAGAAGAGGGCAATCCGAAAGCGGACAAGAACGATTTTACCGATCCTCACGAGTACGGCGCAAGAGTTGTTGCCGACAATCCCGAGAGAGAGACTAAAAACCTCGACGACTTCACCTTTGACGTGGATTATAAGTATGATACTTACGAGCTTCGTTTGTATTATGTCGATATGAACACATACAATTACGACACGAAGTATTATTTCTATAATTACGAAACAGGCGAATACGAATTACAGTATTACACAAACGCTGATGTTATCGCCCATCTTCAGGCAAATACAGAGCTCATAGCCGAGCTTCCCGACGAACTCAGACAAAAAGTTCACGACGATATCGTATCGGGCAAGGGCATCGAGTGGTCAAACCTTGTCAGAGTGTCGCTCATCGATTCAAAAGCTTTTGAAATGGGTCCCTTTGACGACAAAGACCTGCCTAAGATGGTTTACGGCATCGACCTGCCGAGCCTTGAGTCTCTTGCAGACCTTCACAGAGACACTTCCGATCCTTACAACATCTACACATTGTCGTACAATATGCTCGATGAGGTAAGCCAGGAGTATACTTACAAGAGCACAACGATCGGCAAAAACGATGTTTCCGATTCTTTCGAGGGTCAGGAGGTAACTCCCGCAGCAGGATACCGCAGCGCAACTGAAGCTACGAATATCCAGTACAACAGCGACACTCAGATAAATATTTATCCCATGTTTATCTATGAGTTCACTCCGTACAAGGATTACGAGGAGCGCTTCTACTACATTCCCAACACAGCGCCGGAATACAATTATAAAGTCGAGTATTATTACTATGACGAAACAAACGGTTATGTCAGGGACAACAGCAAAACATCGAACCTTACTCCGAGCAATGGAGCGATCTCCGTAACAAACGACCAAATCAATAACAACCTTACAGTCGGCGACAAGGTGTATAAGGTCAAAGCTGTCACAGGCGGCAACGGGTACGAAGAGTACAAAGATACGACCACCGGAACAAGCGATGTAACGCCGTATTCCGGCAAGCGTTCTCTCATTACCGAAGCCAATGACGCTTACTCCATGACAACAAGCGAGGATTACACAAACAACACGATCAGAGTGTACCTCGTTCCCGATAACTTCGTTCCCTACAACGTAGAGTATTACATCTACGACAGCGAAAACGAATGTTGGAGCGAGCCTGTTACATCGGTAAACGGTCAGAGCATCACTCCGGAATCGGGATACTATCTCACACAGAATCTTCCGCAGACATTCACGCTCGGAACGGAAACCACAAGCAAATTCACAGGATATACACTGTTCAAAGCAACGACAGGCGATTCCTCTATTTCTGACGACACGTCGAACAAGGCTGTTAAAACAGGCGAAGGACGTGACTACATAACGTCTGAAAACAATATCACAATGCAGATAAGCGCAGACGACACAGAAAAGCAGACGCTTCGCTTGTACTACATTCCCAACGACGTAAAAACTTACAACTACGCATTTGAGTATTACGAATTTGACGAACAGCGCAATACTTATGTCAAGAAACAAACATCCGAAACCGGCAGCACAACAACTACGGGCGACACAGTTTCCGTTCCCTCCTACACTCCCGACAGCGGCTATTCGCTTTCTTACGTAACTGTAGGCGGCAGCGAAACTGACGATACTTTCAGCGGTTCGACCGTTACAACATCAAACGTTGTTACAGACAATTTCCCGTCCGACATGACGATCTCCGGCAAGTACGACACACAGGTAATGCGCCTCTACTACACACCCGAAAGCACACCGAAATACCGTATTGAGTATTATGTAAACGAAAACGGCGAATATGTGCTGAAAGAAACAGAGGGCGGCAGCGCTGCTGCAAACTCGCAGATCACGGCAAGCTCCGATCTCGTTTCAAAGTATTCCTCAATGGGTACGCTTTCGTATGCAACAGCAGGCGATGATGTCAGCGACACAATAAACGGTACAAGTGTTACTGCCGGAACAGACAGAACCACAGCAAGCACAACTACCCCGTCTATGACTGTAAGCGCAGACAACGACACAAACGTTCTCCGCCTGTACTATACTCCCGCTCAGAACTATACTGTAGAGTATTGGGTATACAGAAACGGTGCATGGGAAAAAGACACTGCCAACACCGAAAACGGAACGATCAGTTCTCAGAACGATACTATCACGGCAAACAATACGGATCAGTATCCGTCCTCTGATTACACTCCGATCGCAGTAACATTCGGCGGCAGCACGAACGACGACCTGCACACAGCAGCAGGAACGGACGCATGCCGTGTAATTCCCGGCGATGACCGTTACAAGCTCGGTCTTACACACACAACAGACGTTCCCGTTGACAGCAAGTTCGATACAAACGTAATGCGCCTGTACTATGTTGAAAACACGGAAGACCTCGTTGTTGTTACAAACAAGATCGTAGGTCTTGACCCGAGAACAGTCAACTACAACCAGTCAAACGATGTTGACGGCGCAGTTTACAACAGCACTGTGCTTGAAGGCTTGATTTTTGCAACATCTGACAGTACGGGTTTTGGAAATGCAACTGCGAAAGAATATGTATATCTGACAGCCCGTGATTACGATGAAGACGGTAAATCAACAGTCGTTTTCAACCGAGATGAATCAATGCCGAAAAATTATGTTATCGAAAGCTGCTATAGGATCAATGGTTTGGATCCTTCAATAAGCGGAACATATGTAGATATGGACGGTGCGACCAAACAGTTGGATAACGATTATTATAATACAAATGTTCCTTCTCAATTAAGCAGCTATTTACATAATGACCATACTTACGGAATCAGAAATAATAAAGTAAGAAATTCAAACAACAATACAGCCACCGCTATTGAGTTCGTCAACACATACAACACCAATAACGCTTCCGCTAACCTTACGATCAACAAATCCTTCGCAGGCGAGCTTGTTGACAGCAGCAGCAATATCGATCTGACTGTTTCTTACGGCAGTACCACGCAGAACGTAACTCTCACAAAGGGCGAAAACTGGACTAAAACTATTCAGGTTCCTGCTTATTCGACTGTGACCGTTACAGAAAACGGTGCAGCCGACTGCACAACAACAATGACAGTCTCCGGAAACACATTTGCAGACGGCACAGCTTCCGCTTCGGGCAAGACGGCAGATGTTCTCATCGGAAACACAGCGGTAACTGTCAACATCACAAACACGCACAGCCTGCCCGCACCATCGGGTCAGGGCTTGACGATCAAGCATGACCTCTACAAGAATGCCGACCGCAGCGATGCAAACTCCCCCACACTTCTCAACGGCACGGGCGCAGCAAGCATTCAGAAAGTTGTACTTATCGATGGAAGCGGAAACGAGATCGATCTTACAAACAGCGGCCTTGTTTCCTACAACAACAGCGAACACACAGCAACAGTTGACAAGGCTCTTCTTGACGCAGTCAAGGGAAGCGGTTACACTCTCACAGCATACCTGTACGCCGATCCTGCCGACAACAACTCTTACGTTGAAACGTACAGACAAAACGGCACCGGCTACGATACTGTTATCAGCAGCATAGGCGAAAACAACATTCTGACATACTCTGTAAGCGTTGATTCTCTGTATGAAAGCAATACAGAAAACCTCGCTGCAACAGAGATCGACCTTTACACTCAGTTCAGAACAAGCGCATTTACGCTTACATTCAAGTACTATGACCGTGACGACGTAACGGGTAAGTTTGCCGTTGCAGACATTTCCCCGAACGCAAAGAGCATCAGCTACAATGCGAACTTCACAATTGAAGAGAATGCAGACTATGCTCAGCAGATCACCGCATTTATCGCAAGCAGAATTGCCGAAATGGGCGAGCTTGGAAACAGCATGGACAGAATCATTTTCTATCCCACGCAGAACGCCGCTGTTACAGCGCTCTTAAGCGACAGTTTCCTCAGAAAGTATACCGCTGCTGATGACCTTACTTACCACACCGACCGATACGGCAGAGCGCAGGGTTCGGAGAATTGTGAAGTAAACGACGGTCAGAAGTGGATAAGCTATCTTGACGAAAACGGTAATCTGATCGACGATATTTCGGGCGACAACATCTACCGTGTATCGGAAGTAGTTGTATGGGGCTTCAACACTCCGAAGGAATACAAAGCATCGTTTGTACTCCCGACAACCATTAACGACCTTACAGCTTCAAACGGCAATTCAGTATACTTCGCAGACGGCGAAAAAACTGCTTCCGTAGAATTTGCAAGCTATTACTACAACCAGCGTATCGGCGGTAAGTTCAATGAAAGCAGCGCCGATGGACGTGACAGCGCAAGCAACCACCTTGAAATGTACGGCCTTACGTTTGAAAGCACACCCGGAGACGGTATCGCAAACGCAAACGGATACCTTAACATTGATCAGAAGGTATTTACCGATACGGAAAACAACGTATCCTATAAGTTTGACGGCTGGTATATCATCGACGATAAGGGCTGCTACGTTAAGGTTTCCGATTACGAAGAGATCGGCTGCCGAATCACGAATGATCTCGTTCTCTATGCAGGCTACAAGCTTGTTTCCGAAAACACGGGCAGCAGCGAGATCAGCAAGGGCATCACTCTCATAAAGGACAACACGGAAGCATACGTTAATGAAGCAGGTGAAACAAATTACCGCTACGTTACGACCATGAATACGTATGGCTACGACGAGCCTTACAACGGATTCAACAACTCTCAGCTTGCTCTTGTTTACGTTGTTATGGACGACATTTCCGAGATCGAAACTACCGACTTAAACAAAGAGATCCTTGAAAAGCAGTTCAATCAGAACGTCAAGAACGAGACAAGACTTGAAGCTAAGTTCGATCAGATGAACAACGCAAATAATAAGACATACTCTTCAACCGTTCGTGTAGGCGACGTTTACAAGTCGATCAAATACGGAACATCAAAGACAAACTCTATTGTTTATCTGTACGACCTTAAGACGACCGATCCCACTTCATCGTCTTCCCCGACAGCAAGCAGCAACAACACGATAACGCTCACAAACCGCAACCGTGTTCAGTTCGTATTTGATGTTGAAAAGGGCGGCGACTACTCAAAGGTACTCGTATTCGTTGCCGTAAAGGACAACGACGAATGGGTATTCTCCGATAACTTCATCGTTTACGATGGTATTAATATCTGAGACAAAACATAGGCAAACGAACAAATAAGCCGCATACCGGGTGCTTTGATCCGCACCCGATGTGCGGACGAAACGGGACTTCTCCCCTGTTTCGTTCAATAACAAAAAAACAGACCTTGAAAGACCGCCGTTAAAAGCGATTTTTCAAGGTCGTTTTTATTGGCACAGTATGTGCCTGCTTTATTCTTCGTTATGATCACGAATCGAAGAACTTCTGTCCGTCGTCCGTTACAAGGCGCTCTGTTTTCGGATACTCATAGGTCGCAGCGCTGTCTTTTTCTGCTTCAAGATAAGAAGCAAACTCCTGCGCATACCATTTTGCCATTGCGAGATTGTGCATAAGGTAGTGGCCGCAGTTTACAGCAGTAGCGCCGGGAACATCATTTGCGTCATTCACCGACTTGAAAGCGCTCAGTATAAGTTCATAGATATCACGGGAAGAACGATCGCCTTTGAGGATCAGATAAAAACCCGTAAGGCAGCCCATAGGTCCCCAGTAGATTATGTCGTCTTTCCAGTCGGGATCATTTCTGAGATATGTAGCAATGATGTGTTCAAGCGAGTGCATTGCCGCCGTATCGATAACAGGCTCCCTGTTCGGTCTTTTGAGGCGTATGTCGTATGTTGTGACAGTCTCACTGCCGACCTTGTCCTGTCTGCTGACGAATATTCCGGGAACTATCCTTGTATGATCCACCGAAAAGCTTTGTATCAATTCCATGCTCAACTCTCCTTCTATTGTCATAATATGATTATATTATACTCATCTTCGATAATATGTCAACACAAAAAACGTGTTTGTAAATTTCGGGGTTGTAGCCGAATGATCTGTGTGTTATAATAAGAATGGATATTTATACACAATGAGAGGAGCGTTTATCTATGAGCAAATCATCACGTTTTTCAGTACGTTTTCTGTCGGCAGTGCTGAGCATTTCGCTTATGATGTATGTATCGGCATCATCGGCTGCGGCAGCACAGCCGGACTTCAATGCTTCATCGGGAGCAGACATCACATTCCCTGAACAAAGCGGAAGTTCAATGTACGGAGACTACGAATACTCTTCCTACAACGGAGAGGTTACAATAAAAGCCTACCTCGGCGCCGACACAACGCTCGATATCCCGAGCGAGATCGAAGGTCTGCCCGTAACGAGTCTTTCGTATCAGTCGTTTCAAAACCACACAAATCTTACGCAGGTCAATATCCCTGACACCGTAAAGTCGATACAAGTCGATGCTTTTGCGGGTTGTTCTTCTCTTGAAACTATCTCGATACCGTCATCTGTAACATCTATAGGGCGCAATGCGTTCGGCTCAACTGCGTGGCTTAAAAATTTCCCGAGTGATCTTGTAACAGCTGGCGACGGCATACTTATAAAGTATAAGGGCACGTCCGAAAACGTTTTCATTCCCGATACAGTAAAGGTAATAAACGACTACGCATTCAGCTCCAACAGATCGCTGATAAGCCTTGATATGTCCGATTCCGTCACTATGGTAAAGGAAGACGCATTCAGCGGCTGCAGTCTGCTGGGGTCGATACGTTTTTCAAAAGCTCTTACCGAGATCAGAAGCTGCGCTTTTGAAAACTGCTCCTCTCTTACCGAATTGGCTTTTCCGGACAGTCTTACGAAGATAGGCGCCTATGCTTTCCAAAACTGCAAGAAACTTGCATACGTTATCGCTCCTTCCTCCGTTACAACAATTGACTCGGACGCTTTCCTTAATACTCCGTGGCTTGATAACCCGATGAGCGATTTCCTTATTGCAGGCAACAATATCCTGATGAAATACTGCGGTGAAGAGATCGACGTAACTATCCCCGACGGTGTGACGAAGATCTATTCACGGGCATTTGAAGAAACAACGATAAGAAGCGTAGTTATCCCCCGTTCTGTAAAGTTCATATCCTCGTACTGCTTCAAAAACTGCACGTCGCTTGAAAGTGCAATGATAGCAGGCGGCACAGGAGAAGGCGTTACCGAGATGTATTCCGAGATCTTCAAGGGCTGCACTTCACTTAAAGAAGTATTCCTCGGCAACGACCTGAAATCAGTAGGCGGCGACCTTTTCAAAGGCTGCGATCAGCTGGAAAGCTTCATCATAGGCGACAAGCTTTCAGGCTACACTGTAAGCTTTGCCGACGGCGCACCGAATCTAAAGCTCAAATACTACACGGGTCAGGCTTTGTTCTCAAGGGAAAACTGCGATGAAAGAGGCATACCGTATGAATATCTCGACTTCAAGATAGACATAAACGAAAACGGCACATACTCGCTCGAAAAGTATTACGGTGTGCTCGGCAAAGCCGAGATACCGTCAGAAATAGAAAAAAGACCTGTAACGGTCATAGACGACGGCGCTTTCGCAAACACCCGTGTGGTCGAGGTAACTATACCCGATACCGTCACCATGATACGCGCCGGTGCGTTTTCAAACTGCTCAAACCTCACAAGCGTAACGATACCCGATTCCGTAACTCAGATAGAAGCAGACGCCTTCGCCGATTCGCCCTCCGTTACGATAGTTTGCGGCGAAAACTCATATGCCCTGCAATATGCAAAAGCGAACAGCATTCCATATAAAGCAGGCGAATCCGAACCGGAGATTCCTGATTTAGACGGCGAAGTCACTCCTAAATTCGGCGACACGGAATCCGACAAAGACTCCGATACAAGCAGCGATATCACCACAGACAGCTCCACCGACTCCGAAGGCTATATTGAAACGGACACCGAAACAGAACCGGAAACGGAAACAGAAACAAACACGGAAACAGAAACGGAAACAGATACAGATACAGAAACAAGCACAGACACGGAAGTGCATATTGAAACAGATATCGAAACAGATACCGAAACCGATACTGAAACGGACACAAAAACCGATAAGGATACATCAAGCAGACCATCTTCTTACGTTGATGAAGATAAAGACGGTTACGATGATATCACCGGCGAATACATAGGCACATATGAAGGCGAAAACAGTGACACCGAAACCAACTCCGATACCGACAGCGAAGATGATTTCTATGATATAGTAACATACGGTGTTCTCGGTGACGTTGACTACGACGCCTTTATCACCGCTTCGGATGCAATGCTGGTACTGCGTGCAAGTATTGGCATTGATGAAACGGACGAAACATTTGAAAAGCTTGCCGACGTTGACGGCGACCGCTCTCTTATGGCATCAGACGCTCTTGCTATCCTGCGTTACAGCGTTGGCTTTGACGACGGAAACGAGATAAACGAGATCGTTCGGGAAAGGATCCGCATAGCGACAACAGTCTACGTAAAGAATTCGACAGGAAAAGACCGCACATTGTATCTCTACTACTGGGGCATATCGGAGAACTGCCCGTGGCCGGGCTGCGAGATGACCGACCCCGACGGCGACGGCTGGTATGAATACACCATTCACACACTGGACGAGTTCAAATGGCTCATAGTTGACGATAGCGGAGAAAAATCGCCCGAATTCCAGACAAAAGGCGATGTATGGGCAACACTTATCTCAATGAAAACGGTGAGTCTCAGATAATGCTCTCTTCCCTATTCGTTATTTCAATTCATTGACACGATGCTTGACAAATAAAAGAACAAGACCGCTTCGATCAGGCCTGATCGAAGCGGTCTTTCTATTCGGCGGTTTATGCCGCCAATGGTTTGTTTATTCTGTCGCTGTTGAAGCCTACGCTGTATCTCAGGATCTCAAGCGCATCATTCGCAGTGATAGAACCGTCTGCGTCAACATCGGCACGTGCAAACTGTCCGGGAGTAAGCTCTGCTACACCAACGCTTGCACGAAGTGCCAGCAGTGCGTCGTTTGCCGTGATCTCGCCGTCGCCGTCAACATCGCCGAGATTTCCTGTTTTATCGTTGTTCTCGCCGCCGTTGTCGGTATCGGTATCACTGTCGGAAGCGATATCGGAATCAGTCTCATCGTCGGAGTCGCTGTTTGCATCGGTATCTGTATCGGAGGACGGTGTGTCGCCCGTTTCAACAGTGCTGTCGGTATCGGAAGCGTCTGTATCTTTCTCCGTATCGGAAGCTGTTTCGCTGTCGGAGTTAACATTGCTGTCCGAACTGTTATCCGTATCGCTGTGCATATGACTGTCAGTATCGCTTCCCGATGTATCGGAATCTGTCGGCTCATCGGGAGTAGCCATATCGGTATCGGTCATAGAGTGATCATGCTCGTCCGCAGCGGGGAGCGCATTGATCCTTACGGGGATCTGTGCGGAAAGCTCTGTGTCGTCAACGCTTACGTAAAGCATTGTATCTGCTGCAAGGCGGCCTGTTACAGTTACCTTAGCAGTACCGTTTTCGTCTGTCTTAACGGAATTCTTATCAACAGAAAGAAGTCTTTCGCTGCCGGGTGTTACGCTGATATTAACGTCTGCCTTTGCAGGAAGGATATTGATCTCAACCTCTGTCGGCTCGCCCTTATCTGCCTCGATCTTCTCGGGAACATCGAGAGTTTCGATCCTGTCTGTTACGTCTGCTGTGCCTGTGAATGCAGCGTCGATAACAAGTCCGTTGTAGCTCTTTACATTGTCGATCTCAAACGAAACTGTGCCTGAAAGCGCCGTATCGGGAACGAATCTGAACTTTGAAGCGTACTCAACGGAATCATCGGCAAAGCTCTTCTCTGTGTTGAGAGGAACGATCTCACCTGTGATCTCCTCACCGTTTACGGAGATCTTAACATTATCTGTGTTTACAGTGGAAAGCTCCATATACTGCGAGAATGTGATATCGGCACAGTCGGAGTATGCCGCAATACGGCTTACTATCGGAGCATAGAGCGACTTCATGGAAACGTTTACTTCCGTCTGGATAGGAAGCACGGGTACCCACTCGCTCGCTGTAGTTTCGTAGCCTTCCTTTTCAAAGCGTACCTGCCACCAGCCGTCGGGAACGTACCACTCATAATGGCCAAGCTCATCGGTAAGCAGCGGGTTCATCTGATCGTACTCGGCTGCGTCCCACAGAACAGCATTGTCGCCTGCTGCGTTGTCGCTGTAATAGAGCGTTGCCGTAACGTTTTCAAGGCGGTTGCTTCCGACAGCCTCGCAAACGAAACCGGAGGGGTCTACGCCGCTCTTAAGGGGAATGTTGTTGCGTTTTTTAGGATCGTTGGGGTCATCGGGTTGATGGCATTTACACTTCGATTTAATTATGTTTTCTGCAGCTTCCATAAACTCATTATACTGTTGTTTGGAATACTCAATTGGTTCAAGAATAAGATTACCATCACCAAAATCGTGAACCCCGGTTGCAATAGAACCTCCATATTCTCCTCCCAATTGTGCCACTATACCCCAACCTTTGGCAACAACACCTAAAAAGGTATTTACAGCATGAGCACAAGAACCAATCGTGTTATTTATAAAGGCTGCATTTAAGAGAGTTGTCAGTGCTTCTCTGTCATCATAATTAATACACTGACAAGTATTCATGATCTTTTGGAGATTTGCAATTCTTTCTTCCGCATCATAATAACCCTTCTGATCATAAATATCTTTAGCAAGAAAAGCTAAACTAAGAGATTTTAATGCCACTCGACTTCCTAATACTTTTTGCATTTTTTCTCCAAGTTTGACTTTCTCTCTAACAATAAAATTATATCTATTCTTTTTTATACTAAGTTGTGCTACAGCATCGTCATATAACCACTGAATGTTAGGCTCTGTTTGTCGTAGTGGGTTTGTGTAAAGTTTAGGGATGCGAGATTCAAGACTGGATATCTCGTTGCTAAGTTTATTTTGCTCCCATTCATACTCTTGCATTAATCCTTTAAGTATTTCATAAGTTTTATCAGCAAGCGGATCACCTATATTGGTAATATTCTCTAACCCATCAGCAAGCCCACCTAATACTTCATTAGGCTCAGACGGATTCGAGCCGTCATCTAATGAACCGCAACCACAGTCGCCAGAGCTTTGTAACGTTGCTCTTCCTGAAGAAGCAGGTGTTTTCCCTTCAAAAGAACTATCATTTGACTCATTAAACTTAACGGCAATTCCTTTTTCAAGATCAACAAAATCATATTCAGTATTATCACTGTAATCAATGAAAATAGAAGGCTCACCATCATACTGTTCAACAGGGGAATAACCTCGCTCAATCAAGTATTCAGCATTAACAGAATCAGGAATGTCTACTTTTTTAATTGGATAAGAATAAGAATCTAACTGACCGATTAGAGTCTTTTGTTCATTTACTAAAGTTGCATTTTGTAAATAGAACTCGTTTTTGAATTGCTTGAACTCTTCGGGAACGCTTTCTTGAATCTGATTTGCAATTGATAACAAATCTATATCTTCAAGCATATCGTCCGTTAAACCGCATTCCAAAAGGCTTGTTCTGACATCATCTTCTGTAACGGTGAAGTTTTCCCAATAACTCTTTTCTTCTTCATTAATTCTTACAAGATCATTAATAAGTTTTTCGAGTTCGTCAAATGCAGCATTCAGATCTTCAAGTGAAGACTCTACCGCTTTCCTATCGATCTTAAAGTTCGCCTCTGTCAAAAGCTCAACCGATACTGCCGCCGGGCGTGTTTCTGTAGTGTAATCATAGTAACCCGTAAACGTACCTGTTTCCTCATCATAGGTAAGCGGTATTCTGATGTACTCATCATTCTGTGTTTTTGTAAGAACTGTTGCCTTTTGTACCTTTGTAGGATCGCCTGCAATATGAAGCTCGTAGGTGAATCTTGTGTCATAGATCGTGAAGGTATAAACAAGATCCTTGTTTTCCTGACCGTTGAGCATTACATCCATCGAAGTATTCTTGTGAGCGTCACAGAAATACATGGTAAGCTTATCCGCAACGGTACTGTCTACAGCATACTCTATCGTTCTGACAGCCGACTTAAGCTCTGTTCCGTCCTGCGTTGTAACTACTGCATAGATATCGTGATCTGAACGGCTGTAAGCGTCTTTAAGCTCAAATGATGTGCTGAACGTTCCTGCTTTGTTCGATGTTGTCTTTGCAGCGAGAGTTCCGTTATCATAAAGAGCAACGGTGCTGTTCGGGAATGTATTGCCGGTTGTGTTTATCGAAGTCTGATTCGTTCTTTCGGGAACGTAGAAGTCAAGATCCTTGACTCCGCAGTTTACACAGCCGAGAGCCTCCGTCTGCTCAACATTGTTCGCCGTAAATGAAACGCTTGCCGATACCGAAGCATCACACGTTCCGCAGGCAAAAAGAGCAAGTCTGATCGTACCGGACTTTTCCTTTAATGATGTGAATACATTGTTGCCGTCCTTTTTGAAATCAACGGTGTTTCCGTTAACTGTCATACAATTGGGCTTCACTTCAAATCCTTCGGGGAGCGCAAATGAAACCACAGGGTTCGTGACCGCACCGGGCTTGTATTCATAATTAAGAATAAGAACAAGGTATTCGCCAAGAGCGACTTTATCCTTATTTGTTGTAAGAACGTTCTTTTCGGGTGCAAAGTATGCAAGCTTGAAAAGATCGGTTTTCGGGATAGTTATATCGCTGAGTGTTGTTCTTTTCGAGTTTTCGATCTTGACAGACTTCATTATGTAGTCCGTGTTATTTTTAAGACCGAGCTTGTCAAACGCTGTAAGATCGGCAGGCGCATAGCATCTGCGGTCTTTTGACATCATTACAACAGAGTAACGTCCTGCTGTAAGGCCGCTGAAAACACCCTTTTTCTTGTGCAGAGAGATGGTATCAACATACTTTCCGTTGGCGCCGAAAACGATAGCCATATTCTCCGTTTCGGGAGCCGCACTCTGAACAATAACAAGCTCGCCGAGCTGTTCGAGTGAAAGCTCCGCTTTGCTGCCGCTGCCGAGAGTTACATCGGCGTCATCGGAGATAAAGCCCTCTTTTCCTGCCTTAACGGTGATATCATCGCCGTTTTCTGCTTCGCTTACGGGAATCATGAGCTGATTTCCTGCCATGTAAGCCGAAGCGATCTCTTTTCTCTTTGTATTGTTGTATGCTGTTATCGTGATATCATTCAGACTCAATGCGTCTGCCCACTCTGAATCTACAGCTTTCTCTTTTACAGAAAGCTCAACTGCTGTTGTTACAAACTCCTCGATCGTGACCTCAACTGCCTCTTCCGAAACGGAAGCAAGCTCTTTTTCATACGTCGAGAAGCCTTTTTTTGTTACAGTAAGTACCGAAGGGATATCCTTGCAGTAGATCTCAAACTCGCCGTTTTCGTTTGTTTCGGCTGTAAGAGTTTTCGTTATCTTCTCGGAAGCTTTCTGAACGAGCGTTACGGAAGCAAAGCTTACGGCGCTGCCGTCCGGAGCTTTTACCTTGCCCGTCATCTTGCGTGAAACGTAGCTTTCAAGCGTGCAAACATGATTCGGTGCGTCTGCGCTTACCGTTACCTCCTGCTGTGCGGGAAGCTTGTACATGTTTGCATATAGCGTACTGTTGAACTCAACGGTATATCTGAACACATCGCCCTCTGCTGCCTTGCCGAGCGAGCTGCCTGTCTTTACGTACTCGCCCTTTGAGCTGTACCATCTGATCGTGCAGTCATCGGTAACGTTTGTACCGAACTCGTCAAATACAGTCGCCGTTACGGTAACTACATCCTTGACATCATTGAACGATATCTTTGCTTTGCCGTCGGTAAATACAATACCCTCAACCGTTGAGAATACGGAACCGTTATCGGAAAGAAGCTTTGCTGTGTAAGTCTTGAACGGATCAAGACCGAAGATGTTTACATTGTCTTTATCGATGATCCTTGTCAGATCAACGAGCGAATCATCGGACTGAATGTTAAGGCGGAAGCCTCTGCACTTGCTGCCCGATACAACAGTAAGCGTTGAATCGTATTCACCCTCAATAGAAGTATCGAAAGGAATACCGTTGTCCATTGCGTACTGATGAGCATAAGAGCCTGCCGCACAGCCGATCACAACATTCGTGCCTGCGAAAGCGTACTTTTCTATAGACGTTACAGTGTCCGGGATACGAACGCTTACGAGCGAATCGCATGCGGCAAACGCCTGCATACCTATGCTTTCAACACCGTAAGGGATGGTTATGGTCTTAAGGCCGGAATTATAGAAAGATGTACTCGATATCGTCTTAAGAGTAGACGGGAGCTTTATCTCCTTGAGTGCTGTACAGCCGGAAAAAACACTGGAATAAACTGCTGTTACGCCTTCATTAACATTTACCGAAACAAGGCTCGTACAGCCGTCGAATGTACAATAATTGAGCGTTGTTACCGAGCCGAGGCTCTCGATCTTTGCAAGCTTTTTACAGCCGTAGAAAGCGTAGTTTCCGATCTCCGTTACCGATTCGGGGATAGTAACATTCTGCAAAGCTGTGCAATCCGAGAAAGCATTCGATCCTATAGTCGTTACCATATCGGGGATAACAACATTTGTAAGCGAAGTGCAGCTTGCAAAAGCATAATAGCCGATAGATGTAACAAGCTCCGGGATATCTATATTCTTAAGCGAAGTGCATCCGTAGAATGCATAGCTGCCGATAGATTTGATGCCTGCGGGAAGCTCTGCTGCGGGAAGCGACGAACAATTTCTGAAAAGCTCGTCCGGAATGACCGTAAGGCTCTTTGGCAGCGTAACGCTTACAAGATTGCCGCAATTATGGAAAACGCCTTTGCCGATAGAAGTAACACTTTCGGGAAAAACAAACTCTGTAAAAGATGAAGCGCTTCCGAACGCATAATCACCTATAGTTGTTACCGTTTCGGGAATCTCTATTCCTTTGAGTGCGTAACAGCTGCCGAACGCTTCGGAACCGATCGTTTCGAGCTTGCCCGGAAGTGTGACCGATGCAAGTGTAGAGCAGCTTAAGAACGCACGGCTGCCGATCACTGTGACCGACTCGGGGATAGTTACATCCGTAAGAGCGGAACAACTCTGAAACATGCCGTCGCCGACTTTTGTAAGCGAATCGGGGATTACAGCCTTTATAAGATTTGTACAGCCGGAGAAAACGCTGCTTCCGACAGATGTTACGGAATTGGGGATATTGATCTCCTTGATGCCGGTACAATCGGCAAATGCAGAGCTTCCGAGCTTCTTTACCGATGTCGGGATATTGATCGAAGTAAGACCTGTACAGCCCTGGAAAGCACAGTCGCCTATCTGCGTCACTTTATCGGAGATAGAAAGAGACACAGCGCCTGTGCAGTTTCTGAATGCGTGGTTTCCGATCTTTGTTATGTTGTCGGGGATCTCGATCTTTGTAAGTCTCGAACAGCCGCTGAACATACTATCGGAAAGCGCCGAAATGCCGGAAGGTATGCTTACGGAAGGAAGATTCGTACAAGATGCAAAAGCGGATTCGCCTATGCTTGTGATCTTGTCGGTAAAAGTGATCTTCGTAAGGCTTGTGCAGCTCCTAAAGGCAGAATTGCCGACAGATACTATATTATCGGGGAAAGAGACTTCTCCGAGAACTGTACAGCCTTCAAATGCAGAATCACCGATACTCTTTACAGACGACGGGAATTCTATCTTAGTAAGGCTTTTACAGTTATTGAAAAGCCCCGCACTAAGAACGGGAATATTTTCGGGAAGCTTAACGCTTACCATTCCCGTACAGCCATTGAAAACACCGGTACCCATGCTCGTAACAGAGGACGGGATATTGACCGATGTAAGTCCTGTACAATCAGAGAACGCATATTCATCGATCGACGAAACCGTTGTGGGGATAGTGATCGATTTAAGGCTTGTGCAGCCGCTGAAAGCAGATGCGCTTATCCTGATTATCGAATCGGGCAGCGAAACGCTTTTAAGATTCTTACAGCCCGAAAAAGCGCTCGAACCGAGAGTATTTACGGAACCCGGTACAGTAACAGACTCCAATGCTTCACACGAAGCGAACGCACTCGAAGAAATTGTAGTTACCGAATTCGGGATCTCTATTTCGGTAAGAGCTGTACAATTCTGAAAAGCCGACTCGCCGATACTCTTTACCGAATTCGGGATAGTTATCTTCTGAAGCTTGGAACAATATCTGAACGAACTGTTTCCTATGCTCAGAACAGAATCGGCAATAGTCAGATCAGTCATATTGTTCAGGTAGTAAAAAACTTTATCGCCTATGCTTGTAACGCCTTTTTCGATAACTACCTTTTCAATAGAGCTGCGAAAACTATACCACGGCACGTCGCTTGTATAATAGTAGCTGCTCATCGTGCCTTCGCCGCTGATAGTCAGCGTTTTTGTCTTTGCGGTGAATGTCCAGTCAACATGGCCCACAGTGCCCGATGCGTCCTCTTCACCGGCTGCGCCGCTCGGCTTGATGATCCTGCTGAGTGCAGCACCGAAAAGCGACGGCTTGACCTCTGTCTCTTCCGGGACATCGACTGTTGCCACAGTCGAGCTAAGTCCGACCTCGTCTGTCGTTGCAACTTCTGTCTGCTCGATGACCGACGGTTCATCGGGCGTATCGACAGTTGTTGATGAAGCGCTCAATGCCGACGCCGAAGCCATAGCAAGAGCCAACACGACAGACAAAAATCTGTTGAAATTTCTCTTCATCTATTCCACTCCCTGAATAAATATTTCGGCTTATCAGACAACACCGGGCAAACCGAGCAGTAAGCTGAACTGTCGGAAAACAATGGAGAAACAGAGGCAGCTCGGATACTCACCACGCAGGGCTCAATTTACTCAATGTTACATAAAGCCATTCAATTAACCATTATATTCATACCGTCAAACATGGTCAAGTTGGGTAATTGCACAGAAGAATCGTAATTTTTTGTGCAACAAGCTGTTTTTAGCCCTTTCCGCACACCTGATTGTTTCTCCATTCCCGAAAGGGCTAAAAATATTGATAAAATCCGGCTTTTTGCACTATTTTTGCAAAAGATCTGCGAAAATTTCTACATTGCCTTTTGCCGCATTTTTGACAATTTGCAGTGGATTCAGAGTTTTTCACATAATAATAGTGGTTCTTGACTAAAAGCTTAAGAGCTTTTGATCAAGAACCGGTTAAAAAAGATATTGTATTTTTTTACTCATCGTCGGCATCACTTTTGTTTTTCCTGTACTGAAACGGCGTTTGTCCGAAATAGCGTGTGAACGCATTTGAAAACTTCGTCTGCGATGAATAGCCGACTTCTTCCGCAACGTCGCCGATATTCATATCGGTATCATCAAGCAGTGAAACAGCCTTTTCCATACGCACTTTTGTCTGATACTCCTTGAAGCCTATGCCATAGTGCGTTTTGAAGTGCTTTCTCACCATCGAATCGCTCACATCGTACTTCTCGGCAAATAAGGATGCCGTATACTTCGTACCGCAGTCATCTGTAAGGCACCTGTAAACATCGTCCGCTATGACCTTAGCTTTGTCGGGAGCACTGAGCTGGTGCGCTTTCAGGTCATTTCCGAGACCGTGGCCAAGCTCTATTATAAGAGCGACCGTAACAAGACCCGCTTTCTGCTCAAAGCCTGCGGTAAGAAGCTTATCGAGCGTGTTGCGTGTACTGTCGGAATAGTTATAAACATATCCGTCGCTGTCGAATATCTCCTCTTCCGGCAAGCCCATCGATTCGATAACAAAGCGCAGCATCTTGAGCATATTGTTTTCTTCAACAAGAGTATCGACCTGCATCGTTATTTCTATTCCGTAAAATGAATCGGAGCTGAAACAGAACGACCCGTCGTCGCCGACGCCGTAATCCATCATGATCTGACCTGCTGCAAGCTTGCCTGTTTTACCGTTAACGGTAAACTCGCATTTACCCTTACGGCAGAGAAGCACACGAAGATATCTTCCGCTGTCAGCCTTTCTGCAAAGATCGGGAATATCTGAAGATTCAATATCGTAAAAATGAAGCTGCATACTTTTGTGAGGATCAAATATTACTATACTGCCTCCCCCGTTTTTGAGCTTTAAAACGGTATGATCGTTATTGATCTTGTTGGACATTTCCTCTTTCAAATGACTTATCTTTTTCGGTTTTACCGCCATCTGTTCCCCCACCTTGACAAAGCACTGTAAATTTTCATTATAATGCGCTTGAACATTATACCACAAAAAGGTGGGATAAACAATATGATTAAAAGAAAAATCATATTGGAAATACGATATGCTTACTTAAAACAGATTAGTGCCGGAAGTGGGGCTGATCATTCATTCTTAACGCTTGCGCCCCTCGCTCTGACAAGCGAAGCGAGCGCATAGATGCCGTACCCTATCGCAACGCCGAGGGTATTGAGTATCAGGTCGTCGGTATCGGTCACTCTTGTAAAAAACGGCAGCTGTGCTATCTCTATGCACAGCGACATGAGCGCACCCGTCAGCAGCACTTTCGGGAATGTGTCGAGCTTTTTGTAAAGTATCGGCAGTATTATCCCCGTAGGCGTGAGCAGCAATGAGTTTCCGATAACATTGACCATCGTTTCACGCTTTGACGAATATGCAAACGTATTCACAAAAGGGATAAGGTTCGTGTTGAACGGCAAAAGCCTTTCGGGATCGAACAGAAGCGGCTGAACGCAGCCGTTCAGCTTCTTCATCGGAAACATCGTAAAGCGGATTATCACCGCAAGATTTACATACATCAGAAGCAGAAGCGCCTCACGCTTCGGGTCGAGCTTCTTATTCTTTATCCATACCGCAGCACGAACGATGACCCATATCACCGCAAGCAGCGCCTCTATAAATACAAACGAAATCTCGATCATAACACTTGTCCTTTTGTGTGTAATGCGTATTGTGTATTGCGCAATGTGCAGTGCGCATCACGCCGAAAAAACACGGAACAGCACGACGTTTTATACGGAACAGAACACACAGTTTCCCATTTTCGATCTGTCAAGCATCCGAACTGCACGTAATTTTCCATTTTCAATTTTCAATTGAAAAATTGCTTTGGTTCATCAAAACATCAGCCTGATGCTTCGAGTCGGCTTTCCTGTGATCCCTGCTTTTCTTTGCCCTCCATTGCCGGGCGGCAACTTACTTTTGCTAAGCGGCAAAAGTAAGCAAAAACGCTCTTAAGGGGGGACTCATCTTTGGCTTTTACGCAGGCTTCCGCTGATCAATGGACAATGGACAATTGGTAATGGACAATTATGGAACTCGCCTGCGGCGAGTTGAATTATATCAGCTTTCCAAAATTCACACTTCACTCGCCGCCGAGCGATAACTATTAAGGAACCACTGAATAAATCACGTCCTGCGGACTGAGCACCCATCTTGCTTGCATCTTTTGGTCAAATTGAACTCAAAAGCCTTGAAATACGTCAGTATTCCGGCGGCTTTTTCGTCCAATTTGCCTCAAAAATATGGGCACTCGATTTAATCAGTGTTTCCTTAAGCCTGAATAAACTATTATAAAAACAGGAGCGAAGCGACTCCACAATTGTCAATTGTCCATTGTCAATTGTCAATTATTAAGAGGCCGAGCGAAGCGAGGCTGACCACAATTATCCATTGTCAGCGGGGAAAATATAGCACGTTTGCTTAAGGCAGCACCATCGGCATTACTCTATCTGCTGCTTCTCTACAAGCTCCGCAAAATAGCCTTTTTTTGCAATAAGCTCATCGTAGGATCCTGTTTCTGCTATTGTGCCGTCTTTCAGAACTATTATCCTGTCGCAGCGCTTTATAGTCGAAAGGCGGTGCGCTATCACAATTCTTGTGCAGTTGAGCGAATCGAGAGCTTTTGCAACCTTGCTTTGCGTTATGTTGTCAAGGGCGCTCGTGGCTTCGTCAAGAAGAAGTATCTTCGGGTTCGAGATTATCGACCTTGCGATAACTATTCTCTGCCGCTGACCGCCCGAAACGCCCTTGCCGCCCTCGGAAATTATCGTGTGCATTCCCATCGGCATTTTGCGTATCTCGTCGGCGATGCCAGCTGTTTCGGCAGCCTTCCAGACATCTTTCCATGATGCGTTCGGTGCAGACAGCCTGATGTTTGAAAGGATATCGCCCTGAAAAAGACGTGCGTCCTGCTGAACTATGCCGATCTGCCTGCGCAGCGCTTTGTGGTCTATATTATCTATATCAACGCCGTTGATGTAAACAGCGCCCTTGCAGACCTTTTCAAAACCGATAAGCAGGCGCATTATCGTTGATTTTCCGCTGCCTGTCTTGCCGACAATTGCGATATACTCACCGTTGTTTATGTGCAGATCGAAGTTTTTGAGAACGTAAGGCGAGCCTTCGTCATAGCGGAAGCTGACGCCCGAAAAATCTATGCCTTCCCTGAAATTCGTTACAGCGAGCTTACCGGCTTCACCTTCGGGCAGAGTTTCAAAGATCGGCTTGAGGAGGTTTGCGATAGGCGTTGCCATAGCCGTGACGGGTATCTCCGAAAACCAAGATGTAACGCTTCCCAGGAATATCGAAAGCCAGATAACGCACGATAAAAACTCCGCTGTCGTTATTTCATCGTATTTGAAGTAGCCCGAAAGCGACAGATAAAGGAAAACGCTTTCCGCTATCGTTATCAGAACGGGCAGAGTTTTGAGCAGAACAAGGCTCTCCGGCGGCGAATAGTTGAGCCGTGCCGACTCGGAATATGCTCTGCCCCAGCGTGAGAAGAAGCGCTTTTCCGTTCCGGTGAGCTTTATCTTCTGAATGCCCGTGATGATCTCGTATGTGATGCCGTTCACTTCGGTATCGGCTTCAAACTTTCTGATATTGAACTTCGCCTGCCTGCGGAGCGACCATACGTAAAGAATTATGATAAACACCGTAAGAACAAGATTGACACGGAACGGCTCCGGTCTGCCTATCCAGCGCAGTATGTTCAGTATCGAATAAACAAGAAATATTACGGTAGACAGCACAAACGATACGGTTATCTCGCACATCGGCTGCAGAAGATCAAGTCTTGAAGCGAGGTCGCCGGCGCTGTACTTCTTGAAAAAGTTCATCGGAAACGAAAGCACACGCATCATTGAGGCAGTCTGTACGCCCGTTGAAAGCCGTGTTGTGAAACGCCTTGTCAGAAGCGAGCGTGCCTGCTTGAAAAAGTGGCCTGCAAGCGTTGCGGAGATCATCGTAGCGCCTATGGCGTAGATTATCTTATTGTTGCCCCATGCTATCGTTTTGCTGAAAAGATTCGCCGTAAGATCGGGTATCAGCAGCGCCATTGAGATAGCAAGCACCGTAACGAACAGCATCATTGCAGTTTCGGGAAAAGACACGTAATTGAGCATATAGCGCAGGAGCTTCGGCGGCGTTACCGTTCCCTCGGGGAGCGGCTTGTAGAAAACATAAGCCTGCTTTTTGAACATGCCGCAGTTCTTTTTCTTGATCTTCACGTACTTTTTCAGACGTGTGTCAAAGTAGCGGTAGCCCGATATGCCTTTCGGTATAAGCGTAACGGGCAGGGAATCACGTTCGATAACAGCGATCATAACGCCGAATGCGTCTTTGTACCAATCGCCTTTGAGAATGACAGTTCTGTACATTATGCCGTGAGAGCTTGCGGCGTAGCTCAGCTTTTCCCCGAACGATCTGACGTTGTAAGGATATTTCACGGGCTTTTTCCGAAAACAGTGCAGCATCTCGTCTATCGCCATTTCGGAGATACGCTCGCTGTTTATAAGGCGTAGATCGTCGGACGAAATGACGGTCTGCGCAAGTTCGATGACGGCATCAGACAACTCTTCTCCGTCGTTTTTTGCCCTTTGTTCAAGCTGTGTTTCAAACCAGTTCAATCCGCCACCCCCTTATTCGCTCGTTACGAGCGTCTTATAGATCCCGTCAAGCTTCATCAGCTCATCGTGCGTTCCACGCTCCGCAACACTTCCGTTATCAAGAATTATTATCTCGTCGCAGTCTCGTATAGTTGAGAGCCTGTGCGCAATAACTATCGTCGTAATACCTCTTGCCTTTATCGCACCGACTACCTCGGATTCCGTTTTTGAGTCAAGTGCGCTCGTTGCCTCGTCAAGTATCATGATCGTGGGATCCTGCGCAAGCGCACGGGCTATCTCAAGGCACTGTCTCTGTCCGCCCGAAAGGTTGTCGCCTCTTACGGTGAGCCTGCTGTTGTAGCCTCCGTCACGCTCCGTGATAAGCTCATGTATGCCTGCGTCCTTAGCTGAAAGCATCATCTCGAAATCTTCTATCGTCTTATCCCACATCTTGATATTCTCGGCAATACTGCCCTCAAACAGCGTGATATCCTGATCGACTACCGCAACAGAGCTTGTGAAAACATTTCTCGGCACTGCGCTTATCGGTTTTCCGTCGTATAATATCTCTCCGCTCCAGGGCTTGTAAAGACCTGCAAGAAGCTTTGCAACCGACGATTTTCCGCAGCCCGAAGCGCCTACTATCGCAACGCTGCCGCCGATATCTATGCTGACGTCTATCCCGTTTACAACAGGCGGCTTCAAGCGTGAATAGCCGAACGTAAGCCCCTTGACTTCGATCTTTCCACGAAGCTTTTCTGCCTTTTCAACGGGAGCATCTACGGGCTCTTCGTGTGTTTCTTCGGCGGTATCTTCATCGGTGTACTCCATTACGTCGTCGATGCGCTCCATCTGAGCACGCATCTCCTGCATTTTCTGCCCCGAAGCCACAAGCGTATTGACCGGCTGGAAAAACATGGAAACGATGCCCATGAACGCCGATACCATACCGACTGTAAAGTAGCCCTTTGCAGCCAGCACCGCACCGAAGGTCAGCATCAGAGCCGTGCTGAGGTCGGTAACGAGCTGCGGCAGACCGCCGAGATAGATGTCAAGCCTTTTAAGACTGTTGTCGCTGTTGTTGTATGCCGTTAAGCTCTGTGACCAGCGGTCGAGCCATATATTCTCAACAGAGCTTGCCTTGAGCGTTTCGATCATATCGATACCCGTTGCGGAGGCGGAGTACATCTGCCCCTTTTCCATCATGAGCACACGAACAAGGTTTATGCGCTTCTTTGCAACGATACCCGATATCACAATATTCAGAATCACGGAGATCAGCACGATAAGCGCAAGGCGGAACGAGTATTTCACCATAACGCAGAAATAAAAGCCCATCATTACGGTATTCAGGAAAATGGGTGCGATAGTTTCCATCATTGTCATTGCAACGGAAGCGTTTTCGCTCTGCCTTTTTTGTATGTCGCCTGCCATTCTCTGCGAGAAAAAGCTCATGGGCAGATGAAGCACCTTCCACAGATACGAAGCGCTGCCCGTTACTGCCATTTTACCGCTTATTTTCATAAGGTAGTGCGCTTTGAGCCATTCAAGCCCGAACGACACCGCACCGACCGTCAGAAACAGCGCCATGAACACCGCCATAGATTCTTTTGTCGAGTCCACCGCCACATCGTCAACGTAATACTCCGAAAAAAGCGGCGTGGTTATCCCGACGACCATTCCCGTCACCGAAATGAGCACCATAAGTATCATTTCACGGAGAGTTTTGTTCAGGCGCTTTTTAGCAAAGCTAATTACGCTCCTGCGCCTGCCGTCCGGCGTGAACTGCTCTGTCGGTTCAAACATAAGGCATATACCCGTAAAGCACTTGTCAAACTCCTCGTAAGGTATCACAATATCTCCGAAAGCGGGGTCGTTTATGTATGCCTTGCTGCCCCTGAAACCCTTGAGCACAACGAAATGGTTCATATTCCAGTGGATAATGCACGGAAAAACGCCTATTTCTTTGAGCTGATCGGGTTCGAGCTTATATCCGTTAGCCGCAAGGCCGAAGCCTCGTGCTGCTTTAAGTATATTTCTTGCGGTGGAGCCGTCACGAGAGATATCGCATTCCGCTCGTATCTTCTCTATAGGCAGCCATTTGCCGTGATGAGCGAGTATCATAGCGAGGCTTGCGGCGCCGCACTCCGACGCCTCCATCTGCATGATAACGGGCACCTTTGCGATCTTGTTAATCTTCATTATCACTCCTCCGATCAAACAGTGAGTGATTCTGCCGGTAAATAACAACGGGGTACACTCCGTCGTCTATATCCACACTGCACTTTATCTCATACATCCATTCAAAATAGTATAGATCTGCGATGTGCATAACGTAAGGATTTATCTCGCCTTCTTGCAGCTCATCGGGAGTTTCGGAGATGACGATACCGTTGTCGCAGACATCTTCAAGCTCGTTGTCCACCAGAATGCCTACCGTGATCTCATCGATATTGTTTATGATATCGTTATAGTATTCCTCTTTGACGTAGCACGTAAGAACTCCGCCTTTTACTTCGGCCGCACTTTTGATGTAAAGCAGATCGTTCCTGGCGCTTATCCACAGATATGCGCTCGAAACAACAAGCAAAAACACAGTTATGATCGGCCAGACATGAAAGCGTATGACCTTCATATATTCATTGAGCGATTCAGGCGTGGAAAGCTTTTCCACCATCTCGTCTCGATAAAGCTTTTCTTTCATATCGGACTCTCCTTTTGGGGATTATACTTACTTAAGGAAGCACTGATTAAATCGAGTGCCCATATTGCGCAGTCAGATTTTTAGTCAGATTGCATGAAACGACCGCAGTAATACTGACGTATTTCAAGGGAGTT
>CACZYP010000032.1 GCA_902785425.1 uncultured Ruminococcus sp.
ACACCGAGAGGGCAAGCCGTAAGGCGCAGACCGATCGGCATGTGTTACAAGTGCCCTTGGGGTGCAAGCAAGTTTGGTGCTCAGCCCGCAGGGCGTGATTTATTCAGTGATTCCTTAAAGAGGCGCCGCCGTATCCTGAGCGATACGGCGGCGTTGTCTTATATTTCACGGTTTTATAAAGCTGCATTCACATTTAAGATGTATAATATTGAGTGTAAGGAGAGTGCTTTAATGAAAAGAGATCTTATAGTCTTAGCCGATATGTACGGCTGCCCTAACAGATGCAGGCATTGCTGGCTCGGTCATATGCCGAATAAAAACATGCCGGATAATGCCGACAAGATGATCGTGAATTATTTCAAGCCTTATTTTGATTCAATAACGTTTTACAGTTGGGTGCGTGAGCCTGATTTTTGCGGCGATTATGAACAGCGCTGGCTGCGAGATAATGAGATATCAATAAACGCAAAGCCGCAGCGTTTTGAGCTTGCAAGCTTCCGGAGACTTGCTCATGACAAGAACTATGTCAGATTTCTTAGATCAGTTGGAGTGAGCAAAGTGCAGCTTACTTTTTTCGGTACGGAAGAAATGACAGATAAGTATGTCGGAAGAAAAGGAGCATTCCTGGAACTAATGAAAGCAGCGGAAATATTGACAGATAATAATATCTCGCCACGCTTTCAGGCATTTATCAATTCCGAAAATGCAGACGACGTTGTAAGGCTGTTGTCAATAATTGAAGATATGAAGCTTTCAGAACGCTGTAAGTCTTTCGGCGGTGAGTTTTCATTTTTCGTTCATTCAGGTTCATGTGACGGCGAAAACAGAAAGCTTTATTCTTTGAGGATAAATAAAGAAGATATCCCGTCACAGCTGATACCGTATTATAATGATTATTCGGAAACAAAGACGGAAGCGGAGTTGTGTGAGCTCCTTAAAAACAGCGATGAGCGCTTTGTTTATCATAACGATAACGAGATCACGCTGAATATTGCCAATAATTTTGATGTGTATTTCAATTTTACGCATATGTTTCCTGCGTGGAAAATAGGCAATATCCTGACAGATGACAGTAAAGAGCTTTACGGAAAAATAATTGAAGAGGATATCCCGGCGCTTGATATTGCACGCAATACAGCGGTAAGCGAGCTTGTACGCAAATTCGGAGATCCGCAGTCGCATAAGATTTTCGATTGTATAGATGATTACAAAGCGTATCTGCTGAACGAACAAGTGAATATACTCATATAAAGAAAACTCCCAAAAGCCTGATCCGATCAAGCTTTTGGGAGTAAAAAATGAGTCGAGGTGACAGGATTCGAACCTGCGACCTCTGCGTCCCGAACGCAGCGCTCTACCAAACTGAGCCACACCTCGAAATAATAAGCCTCACGTTTATGTGAGGCTCTTTCTGGCTGGGGAATAGGGATTCGAACCCCAACAAACAGAGTCAGAGTCTGTCGTGCTACCGTTACACAATTCCCCAACGACAAGAGTTATTATAGCACGAATTACTGCCTCTGTCAACACTTTTTTCAAAATTTTTTTAAATTTTTTTCTGTGCGGCATTTTAGCTGCTTTTTTTATGCTTTGTCAGCAGATCGAGCGGCGAGAGAGGCTATAAAAGAGAACACGAGTGCCGCCGTTATGCCTGCCGCAGAGCTTGCAACTGCGCCCGTGAATACTCCGAGCCAGCCGTGCAGGGCGACCGAGCTTTTAACGCCCTGTGCGATAGTGTTGCCGAAGCCCAGAAGCGGCACGCTCGCCCCTGCGCCGGCGTAATCGAGTATAGGCTCATAGAAGCCGAGCGCCCCGAGCACAACGCCCACCACAACGTAGCTTGTCAGTATTCTTGCAGGGGTGAGCTTCGTCTTGTCGATCAATATCTGACCGATCACGCAAAGAACTCCGCCTACCCAGAATGCGTTGAAATAGATCATTATCGGAAACCACCTTTGTTTGTATTTGAAAATGTTTTCTGTACAGCTTGCCGCTAAAATTATATTTTGATATATTGTTAGTACAATACATAGATCGCCTTTTTTAAAATATGAACTTCGTTATTATTCCGTACGTCACATTGGCTTAGCTTCGTGCCTGCTGTATTTTTTATGGGAGCTTACATTTTGGTGCTTCGCACGCTGTTATTATTGCTTTGCTTTTACTGTTCATTGTTGCGGCTTTCATTTCGGGGTTTCTCGCCCCGAACCTCCGGCAGCTTTTTTGAAAAAAAGCTGCGCAAAAAACTTTTGGCTGTGTATTTCTTTACTTTATCAGCAAACTGACCGAAGAAATTTTTTCTGCACTAAACTTGAATATATTTTTTCTTTTTCGGAAGAAATAATTTTATGCGCCGAAAAACATTTTTTTGCAAGATATATTTTTGTCACCAATTTGAAAAAAAGCTGCGCAAAAAACTTTTGGCTGTGCATTTCTTTACTTTATCAGCAAACTGACCGAAAAAATTTTTTCTGCACTAAACTTGAATATATTTATTCTTTCTCGGAAGAAATAAATTTATGCGCCGAAAAACATCTTTTTGCAGGATATATTTTTGTCACCAAACGGAAAAAACACGAATAATTTATTGACGGGAACATGATTTTGTAGTATTATAATGCTGATAACCTTTGCCGCTTTGGCGGCATGTTCCGAGAGTTTTAGTGGAGATCATTATATGAAAATTATTATTATAGGCTGCGGTAAGGTTGGAAGGACTATCGCCGAGCAGCTCGACGGTGAGGGCCATAACATCACCGTTGTAGATAAAAATCCCAGAACAGTCAACAGATTGACAGAACATCTCGACATTATGGGCGTTGAGGGCGACGGAGCAAGCCGTTCGGTGCTTTTCGAGGCAGGCGTTGAAAATGCCGATCTCGTTATTGCAGTGGCAGATGCAGACGAACTGAATCTTTACATCTGTCTGCTTGCTCATTGCTCCGGTGCCAAGAATACGATCGCAAGAGTCAGAAATCCCGTTTATCATAAGAATATCACTGAAAGCCAGTCTATGCGTAAGGCGATAGGTCTGTCGCTTATGATAAATCCCGAAAAAATTGCGGCTCTTGAGATGAGCCGCCTTATCAGATTCCCTTCGGCTATAGAGGTAGACTCTTTTGCAAGAGGAAACGTAGAGCTTTACACGCTTCGCCTTGCAGGCGATCATTTTCTTGTCGGGAAAAAGATCGCAGATATCGGTTTGCTTAAAGGCGACGTTTTCAAAGGTGAATCACGCATCTGTCTTGTTGAGCGTGATGACGAGATAATCATTCCGGGCGGCAACTTTGTGTTTGCTCCGGGTGATAAGGTGTCGTTTATATGCACGCCGTCAAAGGCAAGCAGGATATTCAAAAAGTTCAATAAATCTGCTCCGGCAAAAGCAAAGAACGTGCTTATAATCGGCGGCAGCAGAACGGCTTACTATCTTGCCGATATCCTTATCGAGAGCAATATCAACGTTAAGATCATCGAAAAGCTGCCCGAACGCTGTGCAGAGCTTTCCGATCTTCTGCCCGAAGCAAATATCATAAGAGGCGACGCACTGAACGAAGAGCTTCTTGATTCCGAGGGCATTGACAAGATGGACGCCATCGTAACGCTTATGCACCTTGATGAAGAGAATATCATGCTCTCGCTTTATGCACGTCAGAAGAGCGACGCTAAGTGCATAACAAAGATAGAACGTATCGTTTTCGATAATATAGTTGACACGATGCCGCTTGACAGCGTTATCCGTCCGAGAGAGCTTACGGCAGAATCTATCGTTCGTTACGTTCGTGCCGTTAAAAACTCCGAGGGCAGCAACGTTGAATCGCTCTACAAGCTCGTAGACGGCAGAGCGGAGGCTCTTGAATTCAAGATCAATTCAAAAGACAGCCCCGTTGTCGGCAAGCAGCTCAAAACTCTGAAATTTAAGAACAATTTGCAGATCGCCTGCATAACAAGAAAAGGCAAGGCGATAATCCCTAAAGGCGAAGATACGATAGAACCCGATGATCTGGTTATCGTAGTAACTACGCACAAGGGCTTGCAGAAAATAGACGATATTCTGGATTAGAACATTTTGACATAAAGACCGATGCTTTTCAGCGGTTCGGTTGATCGTATACAGGGAACTTATGTTGATTATATTGTTCTGAAAGAATTAACTATTAGAGAGGCGATCTTGTGAACAGCAATCTTGTCAGATATGTGCTCGGCTGGGTGCTGATAATAATCGGCGCCATGCTGATACTTCCGATCATAGTTGCAGTTATTTATCATGAAAATGATTATATTTATTTCGGCATAATAGCCGTTGCGTGTCTTACAATAGGCTTGATCTCATCGAAGATCAAGCCTAAAAACACGCAGATGTACGTCCGTGAGGGATATCTCTCCTGTGCGCTTACATGGGTGCTGCTCAGCGTTATCGGCTGTCTGCCGTTTTTTATAAGCCGTCAGATACCGAGCTTTACCGACGCTTTATTTGAATCCGTTTCGGGCTTTACCACTACGGGCGCATCTATACTCGGCGTTGACAGGCAGATAGAAGACCTGAGCCACAGCATGCTGTTCTGGCGAAGCTTTACAAACTGGGCAGGCGGCATGGGCATTCTCGTATTCATGCTTGCGGTCATATCGCAGCTGTCGGGACATTCCAATATGTACCTGATGAAAGCCGAAAGCCCCGGTCCCGTTGTTTCAAAGCTCAATCCGAAGCTGAAGGACACGGCAGCTGTTTTGTACGGCATGTACGGCGGACTTACGATCTTGCAGTTTCTATTGCTTGCACTGGGCGGAATGCCTGTTTTTGATGCGATAACGCTTTCGTTCTCTACGGCCGGCACGGGCGGATTTTCCATAAAAAATGCAAGTGTTATGGCCTATGAGGGCCATTTTTATTGGCAGGCAGTCATCACTGTATTTATGTTTTTGTTTGCCGTTAATTTCAGCGTCTACTATCTGATTCTCACAAAAAAGATCAGGCAGGCTTTCAAGCTCGAAGAGCTGCGCTGGTATTTTGTTATCTTTATATCGGCGATCGCATTGATAACGATAGATCTTACGATAAACGGATTCTACTCAAATGTTTTTGAGAGGATACATCATACGGCGTTCCAGGTTTCGACGTACATTTCGTCAACGGGATTTGCAAGCGCAGATTTCGATACATGGCCGGAGCTTTCAAAAACGATACTGATGACTGTGGCTCTTATAGGTGCGTGCGCAGGCAGTACGGGCGGCGGACTTAAAGTGAGCAGAGCAATAATCCTTGTTAAGAGCACTGCAAGAGATCTCAGAAAGATGCTGCACCCCAATTCCGTATATACTGTTAAAATGGACGGCAAAGCGGTAAAGGAAGACGTTGTAAGCTCGATAAACACGTATCTTATACTATATGTTTTTATCATGGTCATTTCGGTGCTTGTACTTTCGCTCGACGAGAAGATGGATTTTGCGACGGACTTTACGGCTGTTATAGCTACGTTCAACAATATGGGACCCGGTCTTGCAAAGGTAGGACCGACACAGAGCTATTATGACTATTCCATATTGTCAAAGTATGTTCTGATATTCGATATGCTTGCCGGTCGTTTGGAGATCCTTCCCGTTTTGATGCTGTTTAACAAAAGCTGCTGGAAGAACAAATGATCATAAAGCACGAATGTTTATAAAATTTGATCCGGATGGGCACAGGGGGCAAAAATGCGAGAAAAATTGAGCCGCCTGAACGGTCAGAGTACAAAGACGTTCAGGATAATAATAGTAAGTTTTGTTTTGATGATAATGGCGGGAGCGCTGCTTCTTATGCTTCCTATAGCGTCTCGTGACCGCACTGTTACTCCGTTTGCGGACACGTTGTTTACGGCATTGTCGGCAACATGCGTAACGGGTCTTATAGTTCATGATACTGCAACGCATTGGTCGCTGTTCGGTCAGGTAGTTATTATAACTCTGATACAGATAGGCGGCATGGGCGTTATAACGATAGGTCTTACGATAATGAGACTTTCCGGAAAGCGTATAGGAATGTGGCAGCGAAGCACGATGCAGGAATCTATCTCCGCTCCTCAGCTTGGAGGTATAATAAAGCTTACGGGATTTATACTTACCGGTTCCGCCGCTGTCGAGCTTATCGGAGCGCTTTTGCTTATGCCGGTGTTCTGCAGCGAATTCGGTATCGGCAAGGGAATATGGTATTCGTTCTTCCATTCGATATCGGCGTTCTGTAACGCAGGCTTCGACCTTATGGGCTGCCGTGAAAAGTTCTCATCGCTCACAACATTAAACGGCAATATCTATTTCAACTGTGTTATCATGATGCTGATAATCATCGGCGGTATCGGCTTCCTGACATGGCACGATATCGGCACATATAAATTCAATGTCCGCAAATACTCTTTGCAGAGCAAGGTAATACTTTTAACATCGCTGCTGCTTATCCTGATCCCGGCAGTGTATATGTTCTTCTTTGAGTACGGTGCACTGCCGATGAAAAACAGAGTGCTAAGCTCTTTCTTCCAGTCTGTTACAACGAGAACGGCAGGCTTCAATACGACAAACCTTGACGAGATGGACGAAACGGGAAAAGCTGTCATGATCTTCCTGATGGTGATCGGCGGCTCTCCGGGATCCACGGCAGGCGGTATGAAAACCACAACGTTTGCTGTGCTTTTCTTCGCAGCCACAGCGGTTTTCGGCAGAAGAAAGGATGTTCAGTGCTTCGGAAGAAGACTCCCCGAGGAATCTATCCGAAATGCGGGAGCGATTCTTTTCATGTATATGTCGCTTTTCCTTGTAAGCGGTATCGCAATAAGCAGAATAGAGCATCTTCCGCTCATAACCTGCCTTTTTGAAACAGGCTCGGCGGTAGGTACTGTAGGACTTACGCTCGGTATAACGCCGTTGCTTTCAAACATTTCAAGGATCATACTCATGGCTCTGATGTTTTTCGGCAGAGTAGGAGGACTCACGCTTATCTATGCGGCGCTCCCGTCGAACGAAACTCAGGCTTCAAGGCTGCCAATGGAAAAAATATCGGTAGGATAAGGAGATAATAATATGGATTCGGCAATTATCATAGGTGTAGGCCAGTTCGGCGCTCATATTGCAAGAAGAATGAGCGAATTAAAATGCGAGGTTATGGCGATAGACGTAAACGAGGACCGTATCAACGAAATACTCCCTTACGTTACACACGCTCAGATCGGCGACAGCACAAACCCCGAGTTTATGAGAGCTTTGGGCGTAGGCAACTACGATGTGTGCATCGTAACGATAGGCAACAGCTTCCAGACGTCGCTCGAAACTACAGCTCTTGTAAAGGAGCTTGGTTCTAAGATGGTAGTATCAAGAGCTGCAAACGATGTTCAGATGAAGTTCCTGCTCAGAAACGGTGCAGATGACGTTATTTACCCCGAAAAGCAGACTGCCATGCGTGTTGCCACGAAGTATGCTTCAAAGACTATACTCGATTATATCGAGATGGACAGCAGCATTGCTATCTACGAAATGAAAGTTCCGAAGGATTGGAACTCGAAGACTATTATGCAGCTTGACATCAGAAAAAAGTTCAATGTCAACATCATTGCTGTTAAGCGTGACGCACACCTTATGGTGCCGTCTGCCGACATGGTAATGACCTCGGACGATATAGCACTTGTTATCGGCGAAAGAAAGAACATTCAGAAGTGCTTTAAGGTTTAAACAATTAAAAGCGCAGTATGCGGAGAGCGTGGCTCTTACGTATACTGCGCTTTTTTAAAATTGAAAATTGAAAATGGAAAATGGAAAATTGCGGTCAGGCTCACTGCGTTCGCCTTTTTTTATTAATGTGGAATGTGGAATGATCGAATAACTGTTTTCGATCAAAGAAAAATCCCCGAAAATGCCGTTTGTGACAAATATCCTGTGGTCGGTTGTTATTAAAACGGCGTCGATGTCGGTGTGAATGTTCAGATATTCTTCTGCCTTCTGCTGCCCCATCACAATAAATGCGGTGGAAAGAGCATCGCACAGTGTGCCGTCATAGCCGATAACAGTTGCCGAAAGCAGATCGCTTTGTACGGGACAGCCTGTTTTCGGGTCTATTATGTGGCAGTACGCAGTGCCGTTTTCCTCGAAAAATCTTTCGTAAGTTCCGGAGGTTACAACGGCTTTATCACATACCGAAACGGCGGCTGCGAGCTGTGATGTGTTTTCGGGATCTTTGATCCCGACTGACCAGGCGGTGCCGTCGGGCTTTGAACCTATTGCCTGAATGTTGCCGCCAAGGCTCAGCAGCGCACTTGTCACGCCGTTTTCTTTCAGTATCTCTGCGGCTATTTGTCCGGCATATCCTTTTGCTATGCCGCCGAGGTCTGCTTGTGCGCCGTCTGAGACAGTCACGATATTTTCGGATACCGTGACTTTATCGCTTCCCGTTTGCTTCATAAGCTCATTGATCGTTTCGCTGTCGGGCACATGATAGCTGCCCGTCGTGAAACCCCATTCCTTTGAAACGGGGTACAGCGTTATATCGAAAGCGCCGTTCGTTTCTTTGTTTATTTCAAGGGAACGGGCGATGAGTGCAGCAGTTTCGCTTGATACATCCGAGGGACCAAGCGATGAGTTTATCCTGCCTATATCACTGTTAGGATCGGTGACGGAAAAAAGCTTTTCGAGCCGCTGTATCTCGGCAGTGACCTGTGAAAGAGCTTCTGTGCTGTTTTCGCCGTAAGCTTTGAACGTCATGTACGTATCCATAGCAAACAGCGAGCTTTCCGAACATTCGGGCGTACATGCTGACATTATGAGACATGCGCCGGCGCATAAAAACGCCAGCGCATGTTTTGTTTTCATCATCATGGCCTTAAAATGGGTGTCTCGTTTTCGTCATAAACGAACGAGTCGGTCGATTCGGCAGTGTCGTTCCTGCTTTCAACGGGTGTGCTCGCTGCTTTGCTTGACGGATCCTCTATCGGTTCAAAAGGAACGAAAGGCAGTGTTATCTCGCTTTCGTTGGCGTCGAAAATGTCGTCTGGAAGCTGAATGACATTATCCGGTACTGCTGTTTCACCCTGACTATTTGAAGAGGCGTCCTTTGAAGTCGTATCAGCGCTTGAAAACGCTGCGCTATTTGAAAAAGGATCGTTTTCGGCAGTGTTTTTATCTTTGGACGAGTTGCCCGTTTTTTCATTGCCGGACTTTTTGCTCTCATTTTTGTTGTTTCCGTTCATTTTGCTTTCTGACTTTTTGCTCTCGTTTTTCTTGCTCTCGTTCTTCTTGCTTTCGGTCTTTTTGCTCTCGTTGTTTTTGCTCTCGCTTTTCTTGCTCTCCGACTTCTTGCTTTCGCTTTTTTCGGAAGAACCCGATCCGGCCGTGTCGGGCGTTGCCGATGCGGAAGAAGTTATTGCGGAAGCTGCACTGCCCGTGTTTTTATCATTTTTCGGCTTGCAGCCTGTAAGGCTTGAAGCAAGCAGTACGGCGAACACAAGCATTGCACACGCTGTGCGTTTCTTATTCATTTTTATCTTTCCTTTCTTTCTTGCTGAATGTATTTTCGATCGTTTCGTAAATACCCGATCTTTTCATTTTTGTTATTACAAGATCTGTCAGGATCCCCGTAAGTGCGCCCGTTATGCAGCCCGATATCAGCAGATGGGGGAGATATGCAAGCGATGCGGGCGACAACAGCATACATGCAGCAGCCGTCTGACCGATGTTGTGAAATATCCCTCCGACAGCGCTTATGAACCATATGGGGCTGCCGTTTAGTATTCTGTTTGCAATGCACATGGCAAGCAGAGCCAGTATTCCGCCCATTATGCTGTAAACAAACGATACCGCCTGCCCTGCAAATACGGCTGCAAGCACCGTCCGCACGATAAGCACGGCAAATGCCGAACGTTTGTCGGCTGTCAGCACAAGAAACAGAGTTACCGTGTTTGCAAGACCGAGTTTGACGCCCGGTATCGGCACGATCGGCGGTACAGTCGATTCTATCGTGAAAATTATGAGCGAGACTGCTGCAAACAGTGCAAGCAGAGCGGCTTTTTTTGCGGTGAGTTTCTTTTTTGTATTCATAAGCCTACTCCGCAACGGCGTCTACGCCTGCTTTGTTTTCAGCGCCGACTGTTATAACGAGCTTGTTCGGCATACAGATTATAGGTTCGGCATTTGAATCGATAAATCCGTGATGTACGCATATCTTATCGGGGCACGATGCGCCTGTTACGCCGATCTCGCCTTTCCTTACAGAAACTGTATTGTTAGCCGCTTCGTTTTCGCCTACCATGAATTCATACGGCTGATCGACCTTATAAAGATCGATCGTCTTTATAAGTTCTCCGTTTGAGTAAATATATGCGATATGGCTATCACAGCGCATCATTCTGCCGATAATTACAGCGGCATAAGACAGCAGTATCACGGCAGCGGCAATAATTAAACATACGTGCTCTTTTTTCATCAAAACTCGCCCTTTTGTAACTGTGACTTTATTATACACCACGAAAAAGAAAAAGTAAAGATTCGGATATTTGGGAATGTTGAGCTGCTCGATGCGTTCGCTAAGGGAATAGTGAAAAGTGAATAGTGAAGCGAGCCATAGCTCCGCACTCCACACTTATATTATCGTCTCGGTAAACAATCAAACTCTATTCGTATTGTGCAAAAGTTACAAACATGAAATAATTAAGACCATCTTATTGCTAAAAATACGGCAATAGACTATAATGTATTTGTATAATTGCATCAATCAGCGATATGATACAAAGGAGGATCATGTTTTGGATAATCCTTTTTTAAACAGATCAAAAGAAACGGGCGGCTGCGACAGGATAACGGCGGTCTGTTCGGTGAATAAAATGAAGCTTGCAAAGCTGCCTGTTTACGGCATCGACGACGAGATCGAAGGACTTACCGTAAAGGAGTTTTTCAGCGCAAAGATCGTAAGCGAAACGGTGAAGAGATACGCCGGCTGTCTTCATATAGAGCTTGAGGGCGTTGACGAAAAAAGACTTCCCAGAGCGCTTTCCGAGAAAGCTATGGACGAAACGGACAAAAGCGGAAGCGAGCTTGCGGTAAAGATCATCAGCCGCTTCGGCGACAGGCTCGGGCTTATGCTGCTTGCGCTTCGTCTCGGAGAAAGTGAAAACAGAGCTGCACGCCCCGACTGGAGCGACGAGCATTGGGCGTATTGGGCGCAGCTCAAAGATATAATCCTTGTCGGCGGTCTTGCAAGCGGCGTGATCGGAAAAATACTCCGTGAGCGTGTGAACGCCGTGTTTGAGATGAAAGGCGAGCAGCCGTACAATATCGTGCTTTGCGAAAATTCGTCCGAAGCGGCAGTTATGGGCTGTGCAAGCTGTATTACAGAAAGCGACGGCGTGTTTGTCGTTATGGATTTCGGTCAGACGGGCATTAAGCGCAGCTGCGTTGTCAAGCAATGCGGCGAGATAACGGAAGTAAAGACGTTCGAGCCGCTCCCGTCAAAATATATGGATTGGGTCATGCCGAGCGAAGAAGAGCGTGTAAGGCAGGCATCGGAACTTCATAAGTATTTATCGATGGCGTTGGAAAATGCTTACATTGAAGCAAAACAGCAGACGCATTGCGAGCCTTCCGGCGAGATCATGATAAGCATAGCAAGCTACACGTCGGGCGGCGTGCTCAACAGCACACGAGGCGGCTACGCAAAGCTTTGCGCACTCGGTCCGAACTACGCAGAGATCCTTTCTGAGGATCTTTCCGGCAGACTGCGCAGGCATGTGACCATTAAGCTGATACATGACGGCACGGCGGTTGCGCTCAACTTCAAGGGCAGAGAAAACACCGTCTGCCTGTCTGTAGGGTCATATTTCGGAGTTGGTTTTCCCGAAACAAAAATATAAAATCATGTCGAACCCAAAGCTTTTTCGACAAGATAGTACCGCCTGTGTGTGTTATGATATATTCCTAAAGTTTTTAAAGGGGTGCAGATAAATGAATGTGATCGATCTCAGAGATGAGCTTTACAAGCGCAGGATAGAGATAATCGAGATAAGCGATAACTGCGTTTATTACGCCGAGGAGATGAGTGAAAGCGGCGAGGAGCGCATTTACATATACTGCTATGATTTTGACAGTGAAAGCGAGAGAGTGCTTGCGTTTTTTGCGCTTGAAAGCTCCGCATATATACAGCATTTTTATTCGATAGGCAACTGCATTATGCTGCTTTTTGAAAACGGCACGAGCAGCGCATGGCTCATCAAAATAAACAAGCGCAGCGGAGAGGAACTTTTCAGGAAGAAGATATCTCTCATCGGCAGATTTTTCGATTGTGTGCCGATAGACGAGAACAATATCATTCTCTACACAAGAGCAGACGAAGAAAGCCGTGATCTGTTCAATCGCTGTCTTGAAACGACAAACAGCGAGACTATCGCCAATATGTACGACCTTGAAAAGGGATTCCGTTATTTCGTCAAGGATTTCAAAACGGCGGAGCTTATAGAAAAAGGCATGTATACGCTCAGCACCGACAGCGGCGAGAGATTTCTTCTGAGCGACCCTTACTGCGCCGAAGCCGAAAAAGAGGAGCTTGTGAAAGCTCTCGGAAACGAGCTTAGAGAGTCGGGCGATGAGCTGAGGGACAACATCTGGATAGTTTCCAAAACAAAGCTTCTTGATGCCGTAAAAAGCGGCGAAGAGCATATCGCACTGCGGCGTGCGGCAAGCGCAGGCCTTGAGGGTACGGTGCGCTTTGAAAGCGTGTGCGGCAGCAGCGTCATTTTTCGTGCAAAGGTTTACAACTCACAGCTTGAGCAGTATTTCGAGATGTCGTCGTCAAACGGAAAAGTGCGCCCTGTGTGTACCGTTCGTCCTCAAAGCGGAGATTCGGCTTATTTTACAGATGAGTCCAACGGCGGCATATACTTTCTCACAAGAACAGGCAGCTCCGTCCGTATCACGGGTGAGGTGGGCAGCCGTGCCGAATTTGCTTATCCCGAAAAAGTGGGCGAGATAGAAAGCTGCATAGACGACAGGTATATCATAGCCGTTATGCCGTCCGATGAACCGACAACAGCCATTTACGACAGCCGCCTCGGAAAAACCGACACCTTTGAAGCAAGAGCGAAGATCAAAGGGAACGTCGTTGTACTATATTAATTGAAAATGGAAAATGGAAAATTGCGGAGTCGCTTCGCTCCTGTTTTATAATTGACAAATGAGTAAGTGTGCAGTGCTTCCGTGATTTTTCAATTTCTGTTTTTTTTATTTTTCTATTACGATATGGATGTTTTGCCCAGTATAGTGCGGAATTCTTTGTGTATTTTGATGATAAACACAACGTTTGTTCCACTGCTTTTTAAAAATCGTGAATAACTACAAAATAAATTTACAAATTTTGTGGTGAATTTGTGTAAAATAGCTTGAAAAATCTTTTCTTTTTTGATATTATAATAGTGTGGGAAATTGGGTTCGATATGAGGGAAATATTTCCCTTGTCGGATGTGTTCTCACAGCAAACGTGCAAATAAAGGAGTGTGTAAGTATGTTAGACAGTATCGTTCAGGGTCTGCTTGATGATTTCCACGCAGGTACGAGCACAAGAGCTTACGATCTGCTCGGAGCCCACAGATCTTTTATGTTCGGTCAGCTCGGTGTAGTTTTCCGTGTATGGGCGCCGAATGCCGCCTCGGTATCGGTAGTGGGTGATTTCAACTATTGGAACCCCGAAGCTAACCGCATGGGCAAAATAAGTGAGGCAGGCGTTTGGGAGTGTTTTATTCCGAATGTTGTGACCGAATTTGCGAACTATAAATACTGCATTGACACGCAGTGGGGCGAAAGGCTTTACAAGTGCGATCCTTACGCATTCCACTATGAGACTCGTCCGAACAATTCGTCAAAGTTCTACGATATCGAGGGCTATGAATGGGGCGACGAGAAATGGACAGCCGATAAAAAGCCGAATCAGCACTACGACGAGCCGATAAACGTTTACGAAGTACACGCAGGCTCGTGGAAAAAGAGCGAAAAGGGCGAATTTATCAGCTACAGAGAGCTTGCCGACGAGCTTATACCTTACGTTGCCGAGATGGGCTTTACTCACATAGAGTTCATGCCCATGACGGAGTATCCGTTTGACGGCTCGTGGGGCTATCAGGTAACGGGCTACTATGCGCCTACCTCACGCTACGGCACGCCGCACGATTTCATGTATCTTATCGACAAGGCTCACCAGGCAGGGCTTGGCGTTATCCTCGACTGGGTACCGTCGCACTTCCCGAAGGATGGCTACGGTCTTGCACGCTTCGACGGCACATGCTGCTACGAATATGAAGACTGGCGCAAGGGTGAGCACAAAGAGTGGGGTACTCTCGTTTACAACTACAGCCGATATGAAGTAATAAGCTTCCTTCTTTCGAGCGCAATGTTCTGGATGGAGAAGTATCATATTGACGGTATACGTGTAGACGCCGTGGCTTCGATGCTTTACCTTGACTACAACCGCAAAGACGGCGAGTGGGTGCCGAATGTGTTCGGCGGCAAGGAAAATCTTGAAGCTATAGATTTCCTGAAGCTTCTCAACGAGAAGAGCGCAGAGCTGTTCCCCGGAAATATGATGATCGCCGAGGAATCGACAGCGTTCCCGATGGTGTCACGTCCTACCGATATGGGCGGACTGGGCTTCTCCTACAAATGGAACATGGGCTGGATGAACGATATGCTGCGCTATCTGGCGCTCGATCCGATCTACCGCCCGTACCATCACGACAATCTGACGTTCTCGCTCATCTATGCTTTCAGCGAAAACTTTATGCTGCCGATAAGCCACGACGAGGTGGTATACGGCAAGTGCTCGCTGATAAACAAGATGCCCGGCGACTACGAGCTGAAATTTGCCGGAGTAAGGACTTTCATGGCGTACATGATGTCTCACCCCGGAAAGAAGCTTACGTTCATGGGCACGGAGATAGGTCAGTTCGACGAGTGGAACTATGAGGGAGAGCTTTGCTGGGAGGTGCTCGACTACGAAGCGCACCGTCAGTTAAAGCAGTTCTTCAAGGATATCAATAATTTCTACAAAGAAACACCTGCTCTCTATGAGGTGGATCATTCATGGGAAGGCTTCCAGTGGATCTGCCACAATGACTATCAGCGTTCGATACTTGTATTCAGAAGAATAGCAAAGAACGGCGACGAGATCATCAGCGTGTGCAATTTCCAGCCGATGCTCAGAGAAAACTATGTTATCGGTGTTCCGGCCGCCGGAACGTATGCCGAGGTGTTCTCTACCGATGCGGAAAGCTACGGCGGCAGCGGCTTTACAAACGGCACTGCGATCCGCTCGAAGAAAAAGACTTGTCACGATCTTCCCGATTCGATCACGATTACGATACCGCCTATGTCGGTGCTCTATCTTAAGTGCGTGAAGAAGTCTCAGCCGAGAAAAGCTCAGGCGGACAAAGGCACAAAGAACGAGGCGCAGGCAAGAGCCGAAAAACCGGCATCAAAGGCTGTAGCCGTAAAGAAAACGGACAAAAAGCCCGAGGCTAAGGTAACGGCGAAAAAGGAAGAGCCGAAGAAGCCTGCCGCAAAGAAAGCGGTAAAGGCGGACGAAGTCAAAAAGCCTGCTGCAAAACGAAGCAGTAAAAAGAAAGAGGACAAGTCCGAAAAATAATTACATCGAAGCATGAATATAACCATGTTTTAGATATATGTCCCGTTAAACGGGCAAAGAAAAGAAATTTACTAACATCAGAATTACTGAAATGAAATGGAGGATTTATTATGCTACCTAAGCAGGAAGTCGTGGCTATGCTTCTTGCGGGAGGACAGGGAAGCAGACTCGGAGTTCTTACGAGAAAAATGGCTAAACCTGCCGTTCCGTTCGGAGGCAAGTACAGGATCATCGATTTTCCGCTTTCCAACTGTACCAATTCCGGCATCGAGGCAGTCGGTGTTCTTACGCAGTATCAGCCGCTCGTGCTGAACGACTATCTCGGAAACGGTCAGCCGTGGGATCTCGACAACGACAATGCAGGCGTTCACATTCTTTCTCCTTATGAGCAGAAAGACGGAGCTAATTGGTATTCAGGCACTGCGAACGCTATTTATCAGAATATAAACTTTATCGAGAGATACGATCCCGAGTATGTTCTCATCCTCTCGGGCGACCATATATACAAGATGGATTATGCCGCAATGATCTCTTACCATGAGGAGCATAACGCTGACTGCACAATAGCTGTTATCGACGTTCCGCTTCATCAGGCGTCTCGTTTCGGCATCATGAATACAAACCCCGACGGAACTATCTATGAGTTCGAGGAGAAGCCTGCTCACCCGAAGAGCACAAACGCCTCGATGGGTATTTATGTATTCAGCTGGGACAAGCTCAAAAAGTATCTCATGCTTGACGCAGCCGATCCGAACAGTTCAAACGACTTCGGCAAGAACGTTCTTCCGGCAATGCTTGCAAACGGCGAGAGAATGATCGCATATCCTTTCGAGGGCTATTGGAAAGACGTAGGAACGATCGAAAGCCTCTGGGAGGCAAATATGGATCTTCTCGATCCGAAAACAAAGCTTGATCTTTCCGACAAGAAGCACAAGATCTATTCAAGAAACCCGATGTATCCGCCTCACTTTGTGAGCGATTCGGCGGAGATACAGAATTCAATGGTAGCCGACGGATGCAACGTTTACGGTTCGCTTGAATTCTCAATGCTTTTCCAGGGCGTTACAGTAAAGAAGGGCGCTGTTATCACAGATTCTATCCTTATGCCGGGCGTTGTTGTCGAAGAGGGCGCAAGAGTAAGCTACACTATCGTGGCGGAAAACACCGTTATAGGCAAGAATGCCGTTATAGGCTGCCGCCCCGAAGATGTTAACAATAAAGAAGACTGGGGTATCGCCGTTATCGGTGAGAACCTGACCATAGGCGAGGGCGCAAAGGTGCCGCCCAAGGCTATGATAGACGAAGACATAAAGGGGGCAAATTGATATGGCAGGAAAAAAGATGTTAGGCTTGCTCCTTACAAACTTCCAGGATTCTTACATACCCGAGCTTACAACACAGAGAACGTTCAGCTCTATCCCGTTCGGCGCAAAGTACAGACTTATCGATTTTTCGCTCTCCAACATGGTAAATTCCGGCGTGAGCAAGATCGGCGTCGTAACCAAGAACAATTACCTTTCACTGATGGATCATATCGGTTCCGGCAAGGCGTGGAACCTTTCACGGCGCAGAGGCGGACTTACGTTCCTTCCTCCGTTTGAGAACACGGGCGACAAGTACAACACTTTCGTTCAGACGATAGACGCTATCAGAGATTTTATCGAGCATTCATATGAGGACTATATCCTTGTTTCAAGCTCGATGTCTGTAGTCAATATGGACTATCAGCAGATGATGTCGGCTCATCTTAAGTCAAACGCCGATATCACGATCTGCTACCGCACAAGACCTCTTTCAAAGAATCCGACAAGCGAGCAGATAGTATTCTCGCTCGATAAGAATTCGAGAGTGAGCGAGGTCCTTATAAATCCGAGAAATCTTGATTCTGCCGACTGCATGATGAATATCGGCATCGTTAAGAAGGAACTGCTTCTTGATGTCGTTTCCGACTGCGTGAGCAGAGGCAAATTCGATTACGCAAGAGATGTTATCCAGGGCATAGTAAAGCGCTACAACGTTTACGGCTATGAGATAAAAGGCTATTGCTCGGAGATCGATTCGATCCAGTCTTATTTCAAGGCGAATATGGATCTGCTCGATCCCGATGTAAGAGAAGAGCTTTTCAATATGAGAAATCCGATCTACACCAAGGTAAGAGACGATATGCCGACCAAGTACGGCCTGAAAAGCTCCGTTAAGAACTCGCTCGTAAGCCCCGGCTGTGTTATTGAGGGCGAGGTCGAAAACAGTATCATCTTCAAGGGCGTTCACATTGCAAAGGGCGCAAAGATCAGCAACTGCATTATCATGCAGGACGGCGTGATCGGAGAAGACACCACGCTCAACTACGTTGTTTGCGACAAGGATGTTGTCGTATCGCCGAAGCGAATGCTTTGCGGTATCGATTCATACCCCGTCTGCATCTCGAAGAAGAGCATAGTATAAACGTGGTCAAATAAACGAAGCGGAGAGCTTTCCGAAGGATCTGACCTGTCGGAAGGTTATCTGCTCGGATAAAGAATTGGAGGTATCAATTCATGAGAGTATTATATTGCACAAGTGAAGCAAAGCCCTTTGCCGCTTCGGGCGGACTCGGAGACGTTGCAGGCTCGCTGCCTCAGGCTCTTCGGGCAAGAATGATCGGCTGCCGTGTTGTTATGCCGCTTTACGGAGATATTCCGCAGAGCCTGCGTGACACAATGCACTACATAACGAGCTTTACAGTACCCGTTTCGTGGCGTCATCAGTACTGCGGTGTGTTCGAAGCTCGCTACAACGGCGTTCTTTATTACTTTATCGATAACGAATATTACTTCAAGCGCAACGGCCTTTACGGCTTCTATGATGACGCAGAGCGCTTTGCGTTTTTCTCAAGAGCATGCCTTGAAATGCTGCCTTACGTTGATTTCAAGCCCGACATAATCCACTGCAACGACTGGCAGACATCGCTTGTTCCCGTATACTATTATCTGTTCTATTCACACAACGGCTGGTATCACGATATCAAGAGCCTCTTCACGATCCACAACATCCAGTACCAGGGCAAGTACGGCTGGGATCTTAACGAAGATGTTGTCGGCATTCCCGCACAGGACGGTGCTATCCTCGATCAGGACGGCAAGCTCAACATGATGAAGGGCGCTATCGTTTGCTCGACAAAGGTAAACACAGTTTCGCCGAGCTATGCGCTTGAGATAAAAGATCCCTGGTTCAGTCACGGACTCGATCCGGCGCTCAACCTTTTCCACTACAAGCTTTGCGGTATCCTGAACGGTATCGACAATGCAAGCTACGATCCCGCAACGGACTATCACCTCTACGCAAACTACACCTGCGACAACCTCTACGGCAAGAACGAGTGTAAGCGCAGACTTCAGGAAAGACTTAACCTTGACAGACGTGAAGATATCCCGATCATCACAATGGTTTCGAGAATGGTATCGCACAAGGGTCTTGACCTTGTTCGTGACGGTATCGACAATATTCTTCAGAACAACGACTGTCAGTTCGTTATCCTCGGTTCGGGCGACGCTGAGTATGAAGACTTCTTCCGCAATCTCCAGTGGAGATATCCGGGCAGAGTATGCTCCTGCTTCGGCTATGTAAACGAGCTTGCAAGAAAGATCTACTCCGGCGGCGACATCTTCCTGATGCCCTCGAAGAGCGAGCCTTGCGGACTTTCGCAGATGATCGCACTCCGCTACGGCAACGTGCCTGTTGTTCGTGAGGTAGGCGGTCTTAAAGACTCTATCCTCGATTCCGGCAACAACGGCGGCAACGGATTTACATTCCGCAACTATGATACATGGGATATGGTCAACGCCGTTAACCGTGCTATCCAGGGATACTGGAACAGAGACGGTTGGATCCAGCTTGTATGGCGCTGCATGACCTCGAACTTCTCGTGGGATCGCTCCGCTTCCGACTACATCAACGTTTACAACGACGCATTGTCGCAGCCTAACCCGTAATCACAGACGTGCGCCTGTAGGCGGCTTGAACACGAACGTTGTGCAGACAGCGGCTTTTATGCCCTGCGTCCTCACTTTCGCTGCGGACTTCGACTTTACAATTTGACAGAACAAATAGCCGCCGCTCGGTTTTCCGTGCGGCGGTCTTTTTTATGTGTGAGACAAGAAATCTGTATATCTGTCACACTCTTGTCCTTGCAACGATGTTACGAGTGTTGCAAGTTTTTCAAACTTTTATTTTTTTATTTGTTGTATACAACTTTTACTTTTTTAATGTTTTATACAAAAAGCTCGTAACACCTCATTACGGAACCGATACGTCTTTATTGTGTAGCCTTTAATCTTTCAGCAGGGTATACAGCGTATCGTAAAGCGTTTTTGCCTGTTCTTTTGATAGCTTTACGCAGCCTCCTACTTTTTTCGGTATGTCCGAGACTTCGGTTTTCAACATTCTTCCCTCTTCTGTGAGGAAAACTTTGACGCAACGCTCGTCGTTTTCGCAGCGTTCACGGCGAAGATAATTCTTTGCTTCGAGCTTTTTGAGAAGCGGCGTTACCGTGCCGCTGTCGAGCATCAGCTTATCGCATATCTCGCTGACGGTCTGACCGTCCTTTTCCCAGAGCACAAGAAAAAGGATGTACTGCGTATATGTCAGCCCGAACGGCTTCAACAGGGGAGTGTATGTGCCGACTACTTTTCTTGCTGCCGCATAAAGCGGAAAGCAAAGCTGGTTTTCAAGCTTTAAAGCCTCATCGGGATCGTAGTTCATGGTGTTCTCCTTTCGGCATAGGTGCCATTTTATATCCTGCTGCATGCCGCAAGCGCAGCAACGGCGCCGTCGGCTGCGGCTGTTGTGAGCTGGCGTACTTCTTTTGTGCGGCAGTCGCCGGCTGCGTATATGCCGTTCGTTTTTGTAAGGCAGCTTTCGCCTGCTGCAATATAGCCCTTTTCGTCAAGCTCGACCATATTTGCAAAAGCGCCGTTGTCGGGCATCTGACCGATAGCCACGAACAGACCCGATATGTTTATTTTACGCTTTGAGCCGTCTTTTTTGTTTGTGACCTCTATACCCGTGAGCTTTTCTTCTCCGAGGAGAGCTGTTACATTAGATTCAAGAACGAACTCGACATTTTCACGGGCTTTGAGCTTTTCAACGTCTGACGGAGCGGCGCCGAATCTCATCTGACTGTGTATAACGTAGACCTTGCTGCAATAATCGGAAAGGAACAAAGCGTCCTCAACGGCTATCCTGCCGCCGCCGAAAACAGCTACTTCCTTTTTGCGGAAGAACATGCCGTCGCAGGTTGCACAGTACGAAACGCCTTTTCCGAGCAGCTTGTCCTCACGGGACAGCCCCATAGGCTTGTTTCTTGCACCGGTTGCTAAGATAACGGCTTTCGCTTCATGTTCGCCGCTCTTTGTTCTGACGAGCTTAGTTTTGCCGTTGTCCTCGACAGAGACAGCCGTTTCGTAAACGATCTCTGCGCCGAAAGATGTTGCCTGCTCGTAAAGCTTCTGAGCGAATTCAAAGCCCGATATGTTCGGAAGCCCCGGGTAATTGTCGATCTTAGCCGCATTGATTATCTGTCCGCCGTAGCTTTTCGCTTCGATCAGAAGCACGCTTTTGCCCGACCTGAGCGCATAAATAGCCGCCGTAAGCCCTGCCGGCCCGGCGCCGATTATTATTATATCTTTCATTCACTCATACCTCTTTTAAAATACTTGAATAAAATAATGTTGATAAAAATTGATAATTGACAATGGACAATGGACAATTTCGGAGTCGCTTCGCTCCTGATTTTATATTGTCTTAAACTAAAAGTGTATTTTTCGACAGCGAATAAAGTATAGCTTTCTTAGGAGTAATACAATTCAACTCGCCACAGGCGAGTTCCATAATTGTCAATTATCAATTTTCAATTGTCAATTGATCATACGGCTTGTGAAACAAGCTGTATGATCCTGTCTTTTGGGATAACGCCGACGCTGCGGGCTGCTTCTTTGCCGCCTTTGAAGACGATGAGGCAGGGGATAGAGCTGATGCCGTATTTCTCGGCAAGGTCGGACTCGTAGTCAACATTTACCTTGCCGACCTTGAAGCCCTGTGCGCCTTCCGCTACCTGCTCAACAACAGGCGAGAGCATTCTGCAAGGGCCGCACCATTCTGCCCAGAAATCAACAAGCACGGGAACGTCGCTTGCAAGTACCTCTTTTTCAAAGTTTTCGTTCGTTAATTCTATAGCTTTCATCTATATTATCTCCTTTTTCTTGTTTTTATCAATGCGGAATGCGGAGCGTGGAAAGTGGAATTTCGGAACTCCCTTCGGGAGTTGTTTTCTTGTGAGGTTGTGGCTTTATAGTTCATACGAAAATGTATGAATTACAATAATCCCACTTTCCACATCCCAAATTCGTTAAAGTGTTTTTTCAATCAGCGCATCGAGTTTTTTCAGGTCGTCCATCGGTTCAAAACGAGCGATTACCTCGCCGTTTCTGTCTACGAGAAACTTCGTGAAATTCCACTTGATGTCCGGGTTGTTCTTGTAGTCTTTGTCGATCTTTTTGAGCATAGTGTCCATTATCAGCGCTTTCGGGCCTTTTCCGAAGCCTTTGAAGCCTTGCTTGCTCTTTAAAAATGTGTAGAGAGGAAGTTCGTTTTCGCCGTTTACGTCGGACTTCTTCATCTGAGGGAACTGAGTTTTGTATTTGAGTGTGCAGAACTCGTGTATCTCGTCGTCGTTTCCGGGGGTCTGACCGGCAAACTGATTGCAGGGAATGTCGAGAACTTCAAGACCCTTGTCGTGATATTTCTCGTACATAGCTTCGATATCCTTATACTGCGGAGTAAAGCCGCAGCCTGTCGCTGTGTTGACAATAAGTACCGCCTTGCCCTTGAACTCGCTCATGGAAAGCTCGCCGCCTTTCGGCATTGGAACGCATTGATCGTAAAAACTGCTCATGATATTATCCCTCTTTCTTAATTACTGTTAAACAATTAAATTGTTTACAATTTAACTTTATCATATCAAATACATCTTGTCAACACTTTTTTCAAAAAAATCCGTGTTTATTTTTTGTATAAACCGAACGTTGTATTCATTATTAATGTATATTTATCCTTGTCGAAAATGTAACGATTGTTTCCGAAAACACAAAAACAGGGCGAAAAATGTGTTTCAAATTGAAAAATTATTGTTACAATAATGTCATTCGAGTATAAAAACTGTGTATTTTTTTTAGCGATATGGCGAAATTTCTTTAATTTACAAAAAATCATTGAAATTCGGTTGCAAATGTGATACATTTATATAGTAGAAAAATATCCTGCGTGTTTTGAATATGGGGTTTGCAGAACTTAGTGCTGCAATTAACGAATTCAGACAAATAAGTTTTGTTAGGAGGAAATTAACATGGCTTTTCAATTGGAAGAAGAGTTAAACGGCAACCTGCCGGTTATTAAAGTTATAGGCGTTGGCGGCGGCGGCGGAAACGCAGTAAACCGCATGGTCGAGAGCGGTGTGTCTTCGGTTGAGTTTATTGCCATCAATACAGACGACCATGTTCTGCAGATGTCAAAGGCAAATCAGAAGATCCACATCGGTGAAAAGCTCACACACGGCAAGGGTGCAGGCTCTCAGCCGGCTGTCGGTGAGAAGGCCGCTATGGAAAGCGAAGACGAGATCAAAGAGATCCTTAAGGATACAGATATGGTGTTCATCACCGCAGGAATGGGCGGCGGCACAGGTACAGGCGCAGCTCCTATCGTTGCAAAGGCAGCAAAGGAGATGGGCATTCTTACAGTTGCTATCGTTACAAAGCCTTTTGCTTTTGAGGGCAAGCACCGCATGAAGCAGGCAGAGGCAGGCATCGAAGAGCTTCGCCGCAATGTTGACTCTCTTGTAGTAGTTCCGAACGAGCGCCTTAAGAATCTTGACAATCTTCCGCAGATCACGCTCAAGAACGCATTCTCTATCGCAGACGATGTTCTCAAGCAGGGCGTTCAGAGCATTTCCGATCTTATCCTTATCCCCGGTCTTGTAAACCTTGACTTTGCAGACGTAACGGCAGTTATGGCAAATGCAGGTCTTGCTCACATGGGCGTAGGTATTGCAGAGGATGCAGAGAAGGCAGCAGAGCTTGCGATCAGCTCGCCGCTTCTTGAAACAACTATCGAGGGTGCAAAGGGTCTTGTTGTCAACATCACCGCTTCCGAGAATGTCGGACTTGAGGAGATCGACAAGGCTTCCACACTCATCACAAGCAAAGCAGACGAAGATGCAAACATCATCTGGGGCGCAGCTCTCAGAGAGGATATGGACGACAAGATCCAGATCACAGTTATCGCAACGGGTTTCGGTGTTGACGACCCTATCCCGGGTACGAAGCCCAGAGCTGAGGTAAATCCCGCCACTAATGCAGCCAACAGACCCGCAGCAACAGCTGCACAGGCAAAGGCAGCTCCCGAAAAGGCAGCTTCCAACATGCCCGAGAGAAGAACTGTTGAGATCAACATCAACAAGCAGCCGGCCCAGGCTCAGAGCGCAGCTCCGAAGAAGAGCGCAACTCCCGTTGACGAAGATGACGCATTCTTCCAGATCATGAAGATGTTTGATAATGATTGATCTTAAAACTATTTATTGACAGAACAGACTTTGAAAAACCCGGCGATGCCGGGTTTTTTTAATGGAAAATTGAAAATGGAAAATGGAAAATTGCGGAGTCGCTTCGCTCCTGTTTTTATATTAGGGAAGCACTGATTAAATCGAGTGCCCATATCGCACCGCCAGATTTTGAGGCAAATTGGACGAAAAAGCCGCAGGGTGCGGTCTGCCGGTGGCAGACGTTGCCGCAAGGCAACAGCACCGACCGAGGCGGCAGCCGAGACTATACTGTAAGGCGCAGACCGATCGGCATGTGTTACAAGTGCCCTTGGGGTGCAAGCAAGATGGGTGCTCAGCCCGCAGGGCGTGATTTATTCAGTGGTTCCTTAGATCATTAAAAGATAGCACTGATCTTTCGGCGGCTAATAAAGTATAGTTTTCAGAGGACTAATATAATAATAACTCGGCGAAGCCGAGTTCCGCAATTGTCCATTATCCATTGTCAATTGTCAATTATAAAGTGTCGTAGGAAGTGAGATTTTTAACAATTATCGTTTGACAACTTTGCATAATACCGAAAGATTAATAAACCATTAATTATGTAAATTTACTCGTTTTACTGTTGACCGTTTGTGTAAATAATGCTACAATCAAACTATATGAATCGTATCAATAAAGGAGGTGTGTCAATGGATACGGTCAATGTTTACGGAGAGTACAGGGATAATTTACAGTCTATACTCGATGAGATAGTCGGAAGAATAGAATCTCACAATGACGAGTTTTTCAAGAAAACAGGCGATAAGCTTCACGAGCATCTCATAGCACGAGTAAAAAGTGAAGAGAGTATGGCTGAAAAGTGCGTAAGAAGAGGCTTTGAGCCGACTCCGTACAATGCTCTTCACGAGCTTACCGACAGCATAGGTATACGCATCGTCTGTTCGTTTGTGGACGATGTTTACGAAAACGTAAGGCTTCTGAAATCGTACCCCGATATCGAGGTCATGATAGAGAAGGACTACATAAAGCATGCAAAGCCGAACGGCTACCGCAGCTATCATATGATAATCAAGGTAAAAACTCCGTTTGAGGACGTTCTCGGAAATACTCCCGGAGAGTATTTCGCCGAGATACAGCTTCGCACTATCGCTATGGATTCATGGGCGAGCCTTGAACACAAGATGAAATACAAGAAAAATATTCCGAATTCCGATCTCATCGTCGCCGAGCTGAAAAGATGCGCCGATGAGCTTGCAGCCTGCGACGTTTCAATGCAGACGATACGGAATCTGATCAAGGAGGGTTAGTATGAGACTTCTGCTTGCAGAGGACGAAAAAGATCTTTCGAGAGCGCTTACAGCAGTGCTTTCACATTCGGGCTACACGGTAGACGCTGCTTTTGACGGCGTTGAGGCGCTCGAATTTCTCGAACAGAACGACTATGATATCATTGTTATGGATATAATGATGCCGAGAATGGACGGTATCGAGGCTTTGAAGCGTATTCGTGAAAACGGCGATTATACGCCTGTTCTGCTGCTCACCGCAAAAGCCGAGGTTGACGACAGGGTAACAGGACTTGATGCGGGCGCCGACGACTATCTTACAAAGCCTTTTGCCGTAAAGGAACTTCTTGCCCGTGTTAAATCCATGACAAGAAGAAATAGCGGCTACCAGCCGACAAATCTGAGCTTCGGTTCCGTTACGCTCAACACCGAAAAGCAGGAGGCAACGAGCGAGAACTCGATAAGCCTTGCTTTGAAAGAAACTAAGCTGCTTGAATTTTTCATGCTCAATCCTGACAAAGAGCTTTCTACGGAGCGTATTTTCGATCACGTCTGGAAAAACGATGAAACTGTTACGGCAGATGTTGTCTGGATGTATGTGAGCTTTTTAAGAAGCAAGCTGCAGTCTATCAATGCCGACATAGAGATAGCAGGCGAAAAGGACGGCTGCTATGTTCTTAAAGTGATCTGATCGGGGGTATTTATGAACCGATTACGCTGGACATTTATAGGTATAGCTTCGGGCGCAGTGCTTGTAATGCTGACTATTGTGCTCTTTTCGCTTTATTCTGTGAGTACCGTTTCAAACTACAACGAGATATATTCCATAACGCAGATCCTTATAGACAACGGTGGAAAATGGCCGAGTACGCCTGCTGACAATTCTGATAATGATAAAAAAGATAGTGATAAAAGAGGAAAAGAAAACAAAGAGACTCCTACGGATTTCAACGTTTATGAAGAGATGCCGTATGAACTGCGTTATTTCGCGCTTCTTACCGATAAAGACGGAGATATCATAATCGGAAATTATGAGCGTATCTCTACAGTCAAAACAGAAGATGCAGATAAGCTGATGGACAGCATAATGCAGGCGACTTCCAAGCCTATGCTTACCCGTATCTTCAATGATCCGAAACAAAAAGGGATCATATTCAGCCCGGACAGTGATTTTGCATATATGCGGAAGCAGCTGACGCCCACACAGATGGAGAAGGCGCTCACAACAAGCATGTATTATGCAGACAGCAAAATTGCTGCTGAAAAGCTTGAAAAAGAGGGCGGCTATATCATCGTTTTTTTTGATTGTACCAGAAGGATCCTCAACATGCGTGATCTTCGTGTCTCGATGCTTCGCATCGGAGCGATAAGCTTTTTGGTGTTCTTTCTTATCATAATGACTTTCTCCAAAAGGGCGATACAGCCGTATATCGAGAACCACGAAAAGCAGCGTGAGTTTATCACTAATGCAGGCCATGAGCTGAAAACTCCGCTGACGATCATATCCGCCAATATGGAAGTTCTCGAAATGATCGAGGGCAAGAACGAGTGGACGGAAAGCACGCTCAATCAGGTCAAACGGCTTACGGGGCTTGTGAACGACTTTATCACGATGGCAAGAAGCGACGACTACTCCGACGATAATATCAAAATGGGCGACACGATCGATGTATCAAAGATCGTCAAGGATACTGCGGAAAGCTTCAGGCCTGTAGCTGAAAAACAGTTCAAGCGCATTGAGATGGATATTTCCGAAGGCGTCACGTTCACGGGCGATCAGAAAACATTCAGTGAGCTTGTTTCTATCTTGATCGACAATGCCGTGAAATACTGCGACGACAGAGGCGTTATAAAGGTTGCGCTGTACAGCCGCAAAAGGGGCTTTCAGTACATCGTATCAAACGACTTCGCCGACGGTGCAAAAGCCGATTACTCACGCTTTTTCGAGCGCTTTTACCGAGGCGACACATCGCACAACAGCGAAAAAGCAGGCTACGGCATAGGTCTTTCGATGGCGGAGACCATAGTAAAGCGCCACAGAGGAAAGATAACCGTAAACTGGACGAACGGAGTTATTACGTTTGCGGTGATAATGTAATACTAATTGACAATTGATAATTGATAATGGACAATTGTGGAAGCACTGCGTGCTTGATTTATATTGGTATATCCAAACTTGACAGTTTTCTCTTTATGGCAAATAAAGTATAGCTTTCTGAGAATTAATATAAATCAGGAGCGAAGCGACTCATTGATTGTCAATTATCCATTGTCAATTGTCAATTTTAAAAGCGGTTTATGCGTTCGCATAAACCGCTTTTTTAGTTATTTTTCCGCAAGTATCTCTGCAATCAGTTCACGTTCGTCCATGTGGTACTTAACGCCTTTGATCTCCTGATAATCTTCGTGTCCTTTTCCTGCGAGTACGACGATATCGCCTTTCTGTGCGTTCTTTATACAGTAGCGGATAGCGTCCTTTCTGTTCGGGATAACAACGTATTTTCCGTCCGTTTTTGCCAGGCCGACCTTGATATCTTCGATGATATCCATAACGTCTTCAAAGCGTGAATTGTCTTCTGTTATAACGGAAAGATCGGAAAGCTTGCCGGATGTTTCGCCCATCTCAAAGCGGCGCACCTTTGGACGGTTGCCGCCTGCACCGAACATTGTGATAAGTCTGTTCGGCTCGTATTTGCGCAGCGTCGTCAGCACGTTCTCCATGCTCAGAGCGTTGTGTGCATAGTCGATGAGCAGCGTGAAATCGTCGCTTACGGGAACAGGCTCCACTCTGCCTTTTACCTTTGCTTTTTCAAGACCTCTGCAGATCGCATCACGGTCTGCGCCGCAGTGGCGGCACACGGAAATAGCCGCAAGCGCATTGTAAATGTTGAACTTTCCGGCAACGCCTGCGTTTACCTTGTAGTGATCGTAACCGTTTACATCGAACGAAACGCCGAGGAATCCGGGGCGGCGTGTAAGCTCGCCGTTTGATGCCCATACGTCGCAGCCTTCTGTAAGACCGAACGTTTCCATCTTACACTCTGCATCTTTGACTACTTCGTCAAAAACGTGAGTTTCACGGTTGATAAAGCCGAGCTTGCACTGTTTGAAAAGAAGCTTTTTGCATTCGAGATATTCCTCCATCGTGGCGTGTTCCGCACCTCCGATGTGGTCGTTTGAGAAATTTGTGAAAACGCCGTAGTCGTAATCGATAGCGTCTGTTCTGTGCCACTTAAGGCCGATCGACGAAGCTTCTATAACGAACGCCTTGCAGCCTTCATCGATCATTTTGCGAAGCGCCTGCTGTATCTCGTACGATTCGGGCGTTGTGTTGTTCGTTTTATATGTGTTATCGCCGATAACGACGCCGAGTGTGCCGATGGTGCCTGTTTTTATGCCTGCTTCTTCAAGAATGAATTTTATCATCGCCGCAGTAGTCGTTTTGCCCTTTGTTCCTGTTATTGCGATGGAGATAAGCTCCTTTGACGGGTTTCCGAAGAAGTTCGCCGAAAGCACGGCGAGCGCCGCACGGGTGTCGTCTACCTTTATGACAGTTTCGCAGTCAAGGTCGAGCGGGTCGCTCAGAACGACTGCGGCAGCGCCTTTTTCTACGGCAGAAGCCGCAAACTTGTGAGCATCTACGTTGTAGCCCTTGAGACAAACGAAAACGTCGCCCTTTCCGACCTTTCGTGAGTCATAAACAAGTTCGTTTATCTCGGTGTTTTCGCTGCCCTTGAGCAGAGTAAAGTCAATGCCTTTTAAAAGTTCGGACAAAATCATAGCTGTTCCTCCAGTGTCTTTTAAATGAAAAAATATTTTGAGTGGTTACGTTCTGTGTGTCGTTTTGCGCAAAGTGAGAAGTGTGCAGCTGCAAATTGATCGGTGCTTTTTTTATCGGATATGCTCGAAACGGCAAAGCCGGTAATTTCACTTACACTCACACGTACACTTCACGCTCTGACCGCAAAACTCAATAAAATAATTATTAAAAATGTACAGAATTTTTCGTTTTCCTATTGATTTACAGAGTGAAATGCTGTATAATATATAATCGTAGAGGAGATACACTGATGAATTTTGTGCATCTCTGTGCCCGAGATAATCTCCAACGGGCTTTTATGTGTTTCTTTATATATACTATACCGCTTTATCGCTTGATTGTCAATGACAGCGGTGCTGCCTTAATAATATGCTGCCCGCATACCGATGTTTTGCGTGTGATCCTTCGGCTTTCTGCCGAAAGTTCAAAAGGTTACGGGAGTTTGTGATAATAAACAAAAGTATAGACACAAATAAAATTAAAACAAAACTTTTACCGAACGATTTCTCCGCCGTAGTTTTTGTAACGCTTTATCGGACGGAGAGACTTTATTGTGTTTGTTTATATTTAACAAAAGGGATTTGTTGTTATTGCAATATTATTATGTGGCTAATTTGTGCAAAATGACAGAAATAAAATTTTTGGTATGCAAATTGTACAAATTCTGGAGCGTAGTATATTTAGACTAATGAAAATGTATAAAGTTATTGCAAAAAAGCTGTGCATATGTTATTATTTATGTAGTAGGGCTGCTGTGCTTTATATGCAAATTTCCGTAAGGCGAAGTGCGTATCAAATCGGCAGCAGTACAAAGGGGGCATCCCCGGGTAAACTATAAACAATTTTTTATTTTTCAGAAAGAAGGAAAAAGAAAATGAGAAAGACAAAGAGATTTTGCGCAATCGCACTTGCGGCAATGATGACAGCTTCTGCATTCGCAGGCTGCGGCCCCGCAACACAGGACCCGACAACACCTCAGAGCGGCGGAGAGACAACTACAACATCCGCTGACGATTCGGGCGATCCGCTCGGCGGCGAAGGCGCAAATGGTACTATCAATCTTAAGGTATGGGGCCCCGAGGCTGTTCAGGATATCCTCAAGAGCGAGTGTGCTACATTCTCCGAGAACATGAAGGCTTACGGCGACGTTCAGATCGAAGTTGTTCCTCAGGGCGAGGCTGACTCCGCTACAGCAGTTCTTACAGACCCCTCCGCAGCAGCTGACGTATTCGGCTTTGCATGCGACAACCTCGACAAGCTCGTAACAGCAGGCGCACTTTACGAAGTATCCGGCGCTGATAAGGACTTCGTTACAACAAACAACAGCGAAGCTTCCGTAAACGCAGCTACAAAGGATGAAAAGATCTGGGCTTATCCCGAGACAGGCGACAACAGCTACATCCTCGTTTATAACAAGAAGTACGTTTCCGACGATCAGGCTAAAACACTTGAGGGCGTTTTTGAAGCTTGTAAGGCAGCTAACAAGAAGTTCGTTATGGACGCAGGCAACGGTTACTACGCTTGCACATTCATGTTTACAGCAGGCCTTAAGATCGAAGGCCTTGAGAAGAACGCTGACGGCGACGATGTTCAGAAGTTCTCCGATTACGATGAGGCTACAGTTGTTAAGACAATGATGGCATTCTCGAAGCTCTTCACAGAAAACAAGGACATCTTCCTCAACGGCGAGACAACTAAGGTAGTCGATGGCTTCAAGTCCGACACAGTTGCAGCAGGTATCGACGGTTCCTGGAACTTTGCAAACGCAAAGGCTGCTCTCGGTGACGACGCAGGCTTCGCAGTTCTTCCGACAGTCAACGTTGACGGCACAGCTACACCGCTTGTTAACATGTTTGGTTACAAGCTCCTCGGCGTTAACACAAGCACACAGTATCCGAACACAGCTATCGAGCTTGCTAAGTTCCTCTCCGGCGAAGAGTGCCAGAAGGAAAGAGCAGAGAAGCTCAACTGGGGTCCGTCCAACAAGGTAGTTGCAGAGAGCGACATCTGCAAGAGCGACCCGGCTCTTAACGCTATCCTTGCACAGCAGGCTAACTCCGTTCCGCAGGTAGGCGTTGCTCCGACATTCTGGTCTCCTGTAGGCACATTCGGCACAAAGATCGTTGACCCCGACAACCTCCTTACAGAGGATGCAGCTAAGGAACTCATCAAGACAACGATCGCTAACGTAAAGGACGAGTAATTCAGCAGCCTTGATATCCTAAGGGTTACAGGCAAAACAAAAATCATTATCGGGCTGCCGAACGCACGGCCGCTTGGCAGCCCGATTTTCTGTTCAGGCAATTATTAGGAGAGTGAGCTAATGACATTTATTGAATATCGGTCTCTTACTCCCGCACAGCGTGTGAAATACAAGGTAACGGAATTTTTTTCACTTCTTCCGGGCAGACTCAAAGTATTCTTTGCTGCTATCGGTAAATTCTTTAAAAATATCGGTATTGCATTCGTTGAGGGACTAAAGGGCTACGGCAAAAGGTTCGCAGCCGGAGATATGAGCACAAAGCTTTCATATCTTGTTATGGGCTTCGGCAACTTTACAAGAGGTCAGGTCGGCAAAGGAATTGCATTTCTTGCAGTTGAGATCGCATACATCCTCTTCATGTGGAACTTCGGTCTTTATTACTTAAACAAATTTGACACACTCGGCACGCAGCTTGCTCACCAGGAAATGGGCGCCAACGGCAGACCCTACATGGTACCCGGTGACAACTCGATGCTTATCCTGCTTTACGGTACTCTTGCAATACTTATCACTATCGTATTTGTTGCTATCTATGTTGCTAACACAAAGTCGGCATACGAGGCAGAGCTTAATCACAAGGCAGGCAAAAAGAATCTTACACTGAAAGAAGAACTTGCAGATTTCCTCGACGGAAAGTACCATGTTACACTTCTTTCTATCCCTGTTCTTCTTATTTCCGTATTTACGATCCTCCCGCTCGTGTTCATGATCCTTATTGCGTTCACGAACTACGACAGAGGTCACGTTCCTCCGGGAAATCTTTTCACATGGGTAGGTCTTCAGACATTCCGTGATGTATTCAAGGTTTCCGAAGGCGCAAGCAAAGGCTACACATTCGTTGAGCTTACAAAATGGACGATCGTATGGGCTATCTTCGCAACATTCTCCAACTACATCGTTGGTATGGTGCTTGCCCTCATGATCAACAAAAAGAGCATCAAGTTCAAGGCTCTTTGGAGAACGCTCTTCGTTATCACGATCGCTGTTCCCCAGTTCGTATCGCTTCTTCTTATGAGGCAGATACTCCAGGTAGACGGACCGCTGAACGTTATCCTCGGATATCTCGGTCACGAACCTATCAACTTCTTTAACTCTACTCCGCTTGTAGCACGTACAGCGGTTATCGTAGTAAACATGTGGGTAGGTGTACCTTACACCATCCTTCAGACATCGGGTATTCTTATGAATATCCCCGAGGATCTTTACGAGAGCGCAAGGATCGACGGTGCAACACCTGTTGTACAGTTCTTCCAGATCACACTTCCGTACATGCTCTTCGTAACTACTCCTTACCTCATTCAGACATTCGTTGGAAATATCAATAACTTTAACGTTATTTATCTTCTTACAAACGGCGGTCCGAATAAGGATGCAAACCTCTATCAGGCAGGTCAGACCGATTTGCTCGTTACATGGCTCTTTAAACTTACCATGGACTCTAACGACTACAACACCGCAGCCGCAGTTGGTATCCTCGTGTTCATCGTCTGCGCTACGCTGTCGCTCATCACGTTCAACCTGTCCAAGTCTTCAAGAAATGAGGAGGAATTCTCATGATAAAAAGTTACAAATTACAGAGAACTATCGCAGATGTAGTTATCTACGTTATTCTCGCTGTACTTGGAATTATCTGGGTAAGTCCCCTTGTTTGGCTTCTCCTTCATTCGTTCCGAGCAGAGGGCGGCGTTACCGTACCTTACGTTTTCCCGAAGCAGTTTACGCTTGACAACTACAAGGCGCTTTTCCAGAAGAACGGCGTTTTCGACTATCCGAGATGGTTCCTTAACACATTCGTAGTTGCAGTGTTCTCCTGCATTATTTCAACACTTTCGATACTCATGGTATCGTACACATTCTCAAGACTTCGCTTTAAGTCCCGTAAAATGTTCATCAACATCGGCATGGTACTCGGCATGTTCCCGGGCTTCATGACCATGATCGCACTTTACTACCTTCTCAAAGCGATGAACCTTACACAGACTCTTCCGGCTCTCGTTATCTGCTACTCCGCAGGTTCAGGTCTCGGCTTTGCTATCTCGAAGGGCTTCTTCGATACTATCCCGAGAGCACTTGACGAAGCAGCTACTATCGACGGCGCTACAAAGAATCAGATCTTCTGGCAGATCATCCTTCCGATGTCCAAGCCGATCCTCGTTTACACGGTACTTACATCGTTTATCGGTCCGTGGTGCGACTTTATCCTTGTTCGTATCATCATGGGTGATAAGCGTGACAACTACACCGTTGCTATGGGTCTTCAGAAGATGATCGATAAAGAGTATACGCAGGTTTACTTCAAGCAGTTCCTTTCCGGATCTGTACTGGTTGCTATCCCGATCACAATTCTCTTCCTCAGAATGCAGAATTACTATGTTGAGGGTGTAACAGCCGGCGGCGTTAAGGGTTGATCCTATCATACTAAACCGTACCCCGATGGTTTTCGGGATAAACGCCGAATAAGGCGTTGGATGATACTTATTAGCTCATTCTGTGCGGCATCTGTCTTACGGCAGATGCCGCTTTCGCCATTTATGATAAAAAACATGTAAAAAAAATCCAGGTAAATAATAAAAATGTATAATATGATGAGAATCTATTAAAAATAATATAAAAAAAGTCTTTACAAAATCGTTATAAAGTGCTACAATAAAACAAAGTGGTTTCGTATATCACGTTACACCATTAATTTAATTTGGATAACAAATAGGAGGTAACCTACCATGAAAAAGATATTTGCAGTTCTTCTTTGCGCTATGCTCGTTACTTCAACGGCAGCACTTTCCGTAAGTGCTTACGACAGCCCCACGATCAAGCCGGGTGATTCCGATACAGATCCGTTCGGCGGCAGCGACGACGACAGCGACAGAAGCAGACCAGGCAAGGATACTGATACAGATTCTTCCAACAAGGGCAAGGATTCCGATTCGGATTCCAATTCTTCCAAGACATCAGAATCCAAGTCAACAAGCAGTTCTACAACAAGCACATCTCCGAAGACAGGCGCACCTGTTTCTTACGGCGTTCTTATGGCAGCTGCAGCTCTCGCATTCGGCGGTATCGCAGTATCTTCCAAGAAGAAGATCGAAGAGTAATTTTAAAAGGCAAAAGTAAATATGAAAAACGACAGAAAAAAGCTATGGGTCGGAGTCTGGGCCGTATCGATAGTGCTTCTGATAGCGGCGCTGGGAGCGCTTTGTGCATATCTTTTCAGAATGTACAACGCCGGTCACTCATATGGTGACATAAGCCTTATCGGAGCACAGAGCAGCGATTCGGAAGGATCTTCCTTAAGCTCTTTGATGTCGGAGTCTGACGTTGCATCGGCTGCTTCTTCCAAGAAAACTTCGAGTGAAAAGAAGCCCGATGCGATCAACGGCGATATAAATTTCACGGAGTTGTGGAAAGTAAACACGGATATTTATGCGTGGATCAAGATCCCCAATACAAACGTTGATTACCCGATCCTTCAGACATCGGGTGATGACGCTTTTTATCTTGAACACAATTATAAAAAGGAATATGAGTTTGCGGGAAGTATTTACACGGAAAAGATCAACAGCAAGGATTTTTCCGACCCGAATACGCTTGTTTACGGACATAATATGCTCAACGGCACGATGTTCCGCACTCTTCAGAATTTCCAGGATCCTGATTTCTTTGCCGCAAATCCGTATATTTATGTCTATCTGCCGGAGCGGACTCTGACATATGAGATTTTTTCGGCTTATCAGTATGACGACAGGCATATTATGTACTCTTTTGATTTCAATGACAAGGATGTATTTGCCGATTATCTTGCATATGCGACCAATCCTACCGATTCTATGATGTCCAATACAAGAGATGTTGAGGTTACGCCCGATGATAAGATCATCACACTCAGCACATGCCTCGGAAACATCGACACAGCAAGATATCTTGTACAAGGAGTATTGATAAGCGATGAACCCGCAACAGTCAGCTCAAAGTGAGATACCGAGCCGCAGAAGCTCCGGTACCTCAAAAAAGAAAAAGAAAAAGAATAAACCTTTAAAGGTTTTCGGTATCATTGCTGCGGTCATCATTTCTATTCTGGTGATCGTTGCTGTGACCCTCGTTGTACTTATGTTCAAGGGTCAGAGATCAGCTGTCGGAGGCAACAAAGACGCCGCAAGTGCGATCGAAGTTCCGTCCGAAGCGGAAGTTGAAACGGTCAATACAGACTCTGACATAAATACTTACGTTTATTACAACGGCAAAAAGTATAAATATAATGATAAGGTAACGACGATTCTCTTTGCGGGTATCGATAAACACGCCGATGAGCAGTATGGTACATACGGCACTGCCGGACAGGCAGACTGCATAATCGTTGCGGCGCTCAACACCGAAACGGGTAAGTATAAGCTCATGGCTGTTTCAAGAGATACTATGGTAGACGTCAATGTGATGAACCCGAAGGGAGAATTCACAGGAACGGAGAAGCAGCAGGTGTGCCTTGCTTATGCTTACGGCGATGGCAAGAAGACATCGTGTGAGAATCTCAAGCGTTCTGTTTCGAGAATTATGTTCGGTATCCCGATCAATGCCTATGCGGCGATCGATCTTGACGCTATACCGATCCTCAATGACGGTATTGGCGGAGTTGAGGTCGATGTTATCGAGGATCTCAGTCACAGAGACCCTGCACTGACGCTCGGTGCACATGTTTTGCTTCAGGGCGATCAGGCGGAAACATTTGTCCGCACAAGAGACGTTAAGGGCGATGAGAATCAGAACAATCTTCGTATGGAGCGTCAGAAAGAATATCTGACCGGCTTTATAAAGAAGACTCTTTCGCTTACAAAGCAGGATATCAAAACTCCGCTTAATCTTTATAACAGTTCAAAGGATTACACGGTAACAGATATCGATGCTGCAATGATAACGTATTATACAAGTGTGTTCCTTAAAACGGGATTTTCGGCTGACGACAACTTTGTCAAGCTTCCTGGTACTACAACGCACAGTGAAGAATATGCCGAGTATTATATAGATAACACCGCTCTTTTTGAGCTTGTACTCGACACATACTATACGGAAGTCAAATAATCATAAACGGCTGTCGGTCGATCAAACGGCCGAAGCCGTTTTTTTTAAGGAGGTGATCCCTTGAAGCTTAGAAAAGGATTTGTAACTTATGTTTCCGACGGAGAGCAGCTTATGGTAGCTGCAGGCCCTGCGGCTAAGCTTTTTCACGGCATGGTGAAAAGCAACGAGACAGCTGCTTTCATTATAGATCATATGAAAAAGGAAACTACTGTTGATGAGATCACAAAGGCGCTTTGTGAAACTTACGATGTTTCCGAGGAGACAGCGAAGAAAGACGTTGAAAAGATCGTAGATCAGCTTCGTAAGATAGGGGCTGTAGATGAGTGACCGTAAATGCTTGAGTTACGAAGAACTGCTTGAACAGGAAGGCAAGATCGTCGATATAAATAAAGGAAGAAGCATGCTGCCTCTTCTCAGAGAGACGAGAGATCTTATGGTCATCACTAAGAAAGGTGACGAGCGCTTCAAAAAGTACGATGCTGTGCTTTATAAATGCGGAGAGAGATATGTTTTGCACAGGATCATAAAAGTTCGTGAAAATGACTATGTGATCGTCGGCGATAACTGCCGTAGACTTGAATACGGTATCACCGATGACGACATTTTGGGCATTTTAACGGCAGTTGTAAGAAACGGCAAGCGTGAAATAAAGATGGATTCCTTCACAGCACGTGCTTACGCTCACCTTTGGTGTGACTTTTTTCCCATAAGAGCAGCGCTGATTTTTGTAAGAGAGTGTCTTGGGAAAATTCGCAGACATTTAAAAAAGCTCATCGCTAAATAATAAAAAGTCGCATTATAAAGCGATTTTTGATAAGAAAGAAGCAGGCACAGGTCTGCTTCTTTTTTTATTACCGTTTTTTTATGGTTTGTTGAAGTTTTTAGAATCTATCAGAAAAAATTCAGAAATCTATCACAAAGAAACACGGAAATGCTATTGACATATCTTGATTTTCATTCTATAATGATATCAATAGAGTTGCGAAAAATTATACAATTATTAATGCTGAGTCAAATCAATTTTGGGGTAAACGGCTTATCAAAAGCGCATTTGTTCAGTATTGATAAAATCAAAGCCATTCAATTGTGCAAAAATGACTGCATAATGTAACCTAATGGTGATTTCGCACAAAAAAGCAGCGACGGCATTGTGGAAGCTACCTACGGAGGCAAACAATGCACTCGAAACAGACAGATGATAACTTGAATAGGAGGAATTAACAATGACATTAAAAAGAACGATGTGTGCGATCCTCGCAGCATCAATGTTAACAACGGGCATGGCTGTAGCAAATACTTCTGCTTCAGCAGCAGAAGTAGATTTTGAAGAATCAGAAGCGGTGGCTCCCGTAGAATCGGAAGCAAACCCCTACGCTCTGCCCGACAATATCGCAGACGGCAACATCTTCCACGCCCTTAACTGGAAGCTGAGCGATATCAAGGCAGAATGTAAAAATATCGCAGCAGCAGGCTTTACTGCTGTTCAGACTTCCCCTGTCCAGGATCATGATGGCAGAGGCAACTGGTACTGGCTCTATCAGCCGATCAACTTCTGGCCGGGAAATGACAATGGTTCCGAGGATGATCTTAAAGCTCTTTGCGCAGAGGCTGAGAAGTATAACCTTAAGGTCGTAGTTGACGTTGTTGCAAACCACTTTGCAGGCAACCACAGCAATATCCCGGACGATCTTAAAGGCAGCGAGTTCTACCATAATTCCGGTATCACCGATAAAACATGTGATTGGAGCAATCGTTGGCAGGTAACACACTGCGATATCGGTATGCCTGACCTCAACTCGGAGCATTCCCGTGTTCAGGAATATGTTGCAAAATATGTAAAGCAGCTTAAAGCTGACGGCGTTGACGGTATCCGTTGGGATGCTGCAAAGCACATTGCTCTTCCTTCCGAGGACTGCGGCTTCTGGCCGGCAGTAACAGGTGAGGGACTTTACAACTACGCTGAGATCCTCGACAGCCCCGGCGGCGACGGTCCTTCCGTAATGAAAGAGTACACAAAGTACATGAGCGTTACCGATAATCAGTACAGTAACAACACAAGAGGCGCTTTCCAGGGCGGCAATGTTATGGATGGTTACGGCGACTGGACGTCTAAGGGCGTTCCCGCAAGCGGTATCGTTTACTGGGCAGAGAGCCACGACACATTTTTCAACGGCATGGAGTCACAGTCGGCTAACACATATATCATCAATAAGGCATATGCAGCAATTGCTTGCCGTGACGGTTCCCAGGCTCTTTATATGTCTCGTCCTACAGGCGCATGGCATCACCAAGAGGCTACTTACGGCGTTAAGGGCGACTTGTCCGCAGGTACTTCAAAAGAGGTTACAGCAGTTAACAATTTCCGCAATGCTATGACAGGCAAGAAGGATTACTACCTCAAGTCCAACGGCTGCGCAGTTATCACACGTCAGGGCGGCGGTGCTGTTATCGTAAAGGGTGACGGCAACGGTTATGTAAAAGTAACAAACGGCGGCGAAAATGGCGTTGGTTATGCAAAGTCCGGCACATACACAGATAAGATCTCCGGCAACACATTCACAGTTACATCTACAACGATCGAAGGTACGATCGGCGACACAGGTATCGCAGTTATTTATGACGGCGGTCCGATCATTGACGATTCCGATTCTGATGTTGTTGTATCCGATACAGATACACCTTCCGGTGAAGCAACGATCTACTTTGACAACAGCGCATACAACTGGAGCAATGTTTACGCTTACGTTTATGACGAGAGCACAGGCAAAGCTCGCCAGAAGGCAGCATGGCCCGGCGTTAAGATGACTCAGAAGAACTCCGCAGGTTACCTCATGCTCAACGTTGACGATTTCGCTAACGGCATGGTAATCTTCACAGAGGGCGAGTCCTCCGCAAACAGATATCCCGCAGATATGCAGCCCGGTCTTAAGATCGGCGGCAAGTCACATCTCTTCAAGGCAGGCAACTCCTGGGTAGAGTACAAAGACGACGTAGTTACAAGCGACACAGACACTCACAGCGATTCCGATGTTGTTGTTTCGGGCGTAAATGCTTACTTCGACAACAGCGCATACAACTGGAGCAGCGTATATGCTTACGTTTATGACGAGAGCACAGGCAAGGCTCGCTCCAAGGCAGCATGGCCGGGCGTTAAGCTCACAGAAAAGAACTCTGAGGGTTACCTCTATGTTAACTGCGATGATTTCGCAAACGGTATGGTTATCTTCACAGAAGGCGAGTCTTCTTCCAACAGATATCCGGCAGACATGCAGCCCGGACTTAAGCTCGACGGCAAATCTCACCTGTTCAAGGCTAACCACGAGTGGGTAGAGTACAAAGAGCCTCAGCATGTTGACAGCGACACAGATTCCGAGCAGCCGGATTCCGATACAGATACATCTTCCGATGACAAGATCACAGTTCTTTGCGGCGACGCTAACCAGGACGGCGCTGTAAGCCTCAGAGATGCTTCCTTCACACTGAAGGCTTCCGTTGATAAGGCTACATTCAAGAAGAACGGCAAGACAGCAGCAGACGTTGACGGTGACGGCGTTATCACAACATCTGACGCACTTGCTATCCAGAGATACGATATCGGTATTGCATCGAACAAGATCGGTTCTAAGGTAACAAAGAAAGCAGTTGCATAAAACATTATAAGTAGTGTTATAACTCCTATATTCAATTTCAGTGGGGCAGGGAATGAGCGATCATTCCCTGCTTTGCTTTGTGTAAAAAAAACATGCCATTCGTTTCAGAATGGCATGTTGCTTGTTATTATTGTAAGTAAATCAGAATCTTCCTTCGTTCAGTGTTTTCTGATTCTCAATGCTCTGAGCCATCATCTTCTGCATGAAGGACTGCTTCTTTGCTTTGGCAGGCTTAACTTTCTTGCCTCTGTATTTCTCGGCTGCTGCCCATGCTTTTTTAAGCTCGTCGGACATGTTGCTTCTGATCGCTTCTTTTTCCTTCTCGTCTGTAATAGAGTTAAGGATAACGATAGTGATGAGCGGACGTGTGTCGATGTCGCCGTAGGAATACTGTCCGGAAAGAACATCGGCGAGTTTGTCGATCGTATCATTGTCGCCCGATGCCATAAGAGCCTTTACCTTCGGAACGATGTGCTCCTTTGTAAAAGTTACTGCTCTGAACTCCTCGTAGTAATCCTGCTCTTCCTTGATCTCGTCACGAAGCTCAGGGAATACAGCTACAAGTCTCTTAGAGAAGAATACAGGGTCGCCGTTGCCGTCGTCGCTGTCTTTTTTCTTCTTTTTCTTTTTGGGAACCTGCTTGAATACAGGCGTAGATACGTTGTCAACGAAATCGTTGCCGATAGATTCGGCTTCTTTTTCTGTGTCGCAGTTCGGATCAAACATCCATGTAGCGATAGTCTTCCACTCGTTGTCGGGTTCACCGTCTGCAACGTCGCAGGAGCGCATTACCATGTGTTTCTTGTCTTTAAAGTAGATCACGGAATATGCTGTTGTTTCGTTCTTGTACAGCTTTACAAGCTCGCCGCTGTCGGCAGAGGTCACGTTCTGCGCTGTGAAGCCCTGTTCCGTAAGAGCAGCTTCTACTTTTTTATTGACGATCTCGAATGCTCTTTCAATAGATGCCATTGTTTGGTACATTCCTTTCTTTGTATGTAAGCATGTGCCAAAAGTCTTTGCTTTGCGCCGTCAAGCTTATTATCAAACTCGGCCGACCATAAAAAGCAGCAGCTTTTGGCGTGCAATTCTAAAACTCCATCTTAGATTATAACCTATAAAACGCAATTTGTCACTACTTTTATGAGGTTTTTTTTGAATAGTAATTGCATAAGAGCCGAGTTTGTGATAAAATAGAAACTGTATCAGTGTTTTTTATACTATTATCCGGATAAAATCTTTATAAAGCATTTTATTGAATTGTAGTATTATAATGATTTGGAGGTTCTAATATGTCCAATCAGCCTATCGGCGTTTTTGATTCTGGTTTAGGCGGTCTTACGGCAGTAAAGCAGCTCAGAGCGATCATGCCGCACGAGAATATTGTGTATTTCGGCGATACGGGCAGAGTTCCCTACGGTAACCGAAGCGTATCTACAATAAGCCGCTACGCAAAGCAGGACGCACGATTCCTTTTGAGCCATGATGTAAAGATGGTCATCGCAGCATGCGGTACCGTCAGCTCAACGGTGCTTGATCTTGCGGAAGTTTTGCCTGTACCGTATATCAACGTTATAGCGCCCACGGCGGCTGCGGCGGTCGAGGCTACAAAAAACGGCAAGATCGGTGTGATCGGCACACGAGCAACGATCACCAGCAGCTCATATAAAAAAGAAATAGAAAAGCTTGACGGCAGTGTTCAGGTGTTCCAGCGTGAATGTCCGCTGTTTGTTCCGATAGTGGAGGAGGGCTTTATCTCTCCCGATGATCCTATCGCCAAGCTTACGGTCGAGCGTTATCTGTGCGACCTTAAAGAAAAAGAAGTAGACACAGTTATCCTCGGCTGCACACATTATCCGATCTTAAAGCCCATCATCGGAGAATATGTCGGCATGGACGTAAAGCTTATAGATTCCGGTAAAGAAACCGCTATCTATGCGTCGAAGCTTCTTGCGGAAAAAGGACTTCTTAATGACAGCAAAGAAGAGGGTGAATGTGGTTTCTACGTCAGCGACAGAACGGAAGATTTTACGAATACGGCTTCTATTTTCCTTAATTCCAATATAGGCGAAAATGTCACAAGGGTGGACATTTGGAACTACTGATTTTTAATTGAAAATTGAAAATTTCGGAGTCGCTTCGCTCCTTGTTTTTAATGCGGAAAATGGAATGGCGAATGGCGGAACTCACCTGCGGTGAGTGGGATTATATTAATTCTCAGAAGTTTATACTTTATTCGCTTCAGAGAGATTAGTATTAAGATTGAATAAAGCAATACAAAATTATGCACGAAGTGCTTCCTCAATTCTACACTCCACATTCCACACTCGGACACGAAGTTTTTTGACAAAAGAAATTACAGAGATTTATAAAGCTTTTAAAGCGAGATAGATTTAAATTCATACGAAAGTATGTGAAGAAATGGATAAAAAATACCTTATAACCGTTCGTGGTACGCAGTCGGTTGACGGCGAACAGGAGACGGAAGAGCTTACTACCACTGCCGAATATACGACAAGAGGCGGAAAAAGGCTTCTGAAATACAGAGAGTACGGCTCACTTGACGGCAAGGGTGAGATCATTGTAACGAATGTTCTCAAGATCGACGGTGACTGCGTTACGCTCACAAAGCGTCTTGACGGCAGAACGGGGCAGATGGTCTTCGAGTGCGGCAAGCGCCATCAGTGCATGTATGCAAACGAGGTGGGCAATCTTACTATCGGCATCTACACCGAGTCGATAGTTGATACTATCACCGAAGACGGCGGTACGCTTGAAATAGAATATACGATAGATTTCAACGGCGGTTTTGAAAGTGTTAACTACATTTTGATAACGCTGAAAACGGAGGAATAAACATGTCAGTAATTGCAATGAATGCGGCTAAGGATCTTAAAGCCGCTGTTTACGAGGCCATTAAAAAGGCTATCGAAAAGGGCGAGCTTGCAAATGCGGAGATCCCGGAGTTTACTATTGAAGTCCCTGCCGACAGAAAGAACGGCGACTTTGCTACTAACGCAGCTATGGCAGGCGCAAGAGCTTTCCGCTCGGCACCGAGAAAGATCGCAGAAGCTATTGTAAATAATATCGATCTCTCAAAGACATATATGAAGTCGATCGAGATCGCAGGCCCCGGCTTTATCAATTTCTTCCTTTCACCGAAGTATTACTCCGATGTTCTTAAAGAGATCGCAGAAAAGGGCGATTCCTACGGTTCGAGTGATTTCGGCGGCGGAGAGAAGGTCATGGTCGAATTCGTATCCGCAAACCCCACAGGCCCGATGCACATGGGTAACGCCCGTGGCGGCGCACTCGGTGACTGTCTTGCGGCAGTTCTCGAAAAGGCAGGCTATGAGGTCTGGCGTGAGTTCTATGTAAACGACGCAGGCAATCAGATAGAGAAGTTTGCAACGTCGCTCAATGCACGCTTTATTCAGGCTGTAAAGGGCGAGGACGCTATCGAATTCCCCGAGGATGGTTATCAGGGCGAGGACATCAAGGACGCCGTAAAGCTCTTTATAAGCGAAAACGGCGAGTCTCTTATCGATGCCTCAGATGATGAGCGCAAGAAGGCTCTCGTTGATTTTGCATTGCCGAGAAATATCGCAAAAATGCAGGCTGACATGAAGAAGTACCGCATCGAATACGATAAATGGTTTATGGAGAGCGAGCTGCACAACAGCGGCGCTGTAAAGGCTGTAGTCGATCTTCTTACGGAAAAAGGCCTTACATACGAAAAAGACGGCGCTGTCTGGTACAAAAACAAGCAGGTCGTAACAGAGCTTCTTAAAGCTCAGGGCAAGACAGATGAAGAGATAGAGCGCCTTGAACTCAAGGACGACGTTATTATCCGTGCAAACGGAAACCCGACATATTTTACAGCAGATATTGCATACCACAAGAATAAGTTTGACAGAGGCTACACAAGACTCATCAACGTATGGGGCGCAGACCATCACGGTCATGTGGCTCGTATGAAAGGCTCCATGAACGCTATCGGCTACGACGGCAGCAAGCTTGACGTTGTACTTATGCAGCTTGTAAAGCTCGTAAGAAACGGCGAAGTCGTTCGTATGAGCAAGAGAACGGGCAAGGCTATCCAGCTCGGCGATCTTCTTGACGAAGTACCGGTAGATTCCGCACGTTTCCTCTTCAATACCCGTGAAGCAAATTCGGCAATGGATTTCGATCTTGATCTTGCAGTAACGCAGGACAATGAGAACCCTGTTTACTACGTTCAGTACGCACACGCAAGAATTTGCAGCATCGTGAAGGCTCTTGCAGCAGAGGGCGTAACACCGAGAGAATGCACCGACGAGGAGCTGCAGCTTCTCACAGCTCCCGAAGAAAAGGAGCTCATCGACCACCTTGCAGCATATACTCAGGAAGTGATCCTTTCCGCCAGGACATACGATCCCACCAAGCTTACGAAGTACGTAACACAGCTTGCAACACTTTTCCACAAGTTCTACAACGCATGCCGTGTAAAGGGCGAGGAAGAACCGCTCATGCAGGCACGCCTTGCACTTTGCATCGCTGTTAAGGAAGTTCTCAAAAATGTGCTTGAAATGTTCAAGATCACAGTGCCTGAGAAGATGTAAAATATAATAATGCAATAAAAGTTAAAGCCTCCGAGAGATTCTTGGAGGCTTAATTTATTTATAATAGTTTAAAAAGTTGACGGCAGAGGTCTGCAAGACCCTCTGCCGTCGGGGAAAGAAAAATATGAAAAATAAGAAATAATCATATTGATTCGGACGCATGCTGTGACTTTAAACAATATAAAAGCCGATGTGCGTCCTGTGGGCGGCGACTTGCCGTCTATTCTGTAAGCTTATTTTTGTTTTGTGCCGGTCGCATGCTTGAATTTTAGATTACAATAAAGCCGGTGTGCATCCTGTGGGCGGCGACACGCCGTTATTCTGTAAGCTTATTTTTGTTTTATGGCCGGTCGCATGCTTGAACTTTAGATTACAACAAAGCCGGTGTGCGTCCTGTGAGCGGCGACACGCCGCTAGGTGTGCGTCCTGTGAGCGGCGACACGCCGCTATTCTGTAAGCTTATTTTTGTTTTATGCCGGTCGCATGCTTGAACTTTAGATTACAATAAAGCCGGTGTGCGTCCTGTGAGCGGCGACACGCCGTTATTCGGCAAGTTCTGCTTTTCTTGCTTCGATCACCTTGTCTGCTACGTTCTGCGGTGCGTCTTCATAGCGTGCAAATTCAAAGTCGAAGTTGCCTCTGCCCTGAGTTGCCTGACGGAGGAATACTGCAAAGTCGTGCATCTCTGCCATCGGAACATCTGCTTCGATCGTCTGATAACCCTGCTCTGCCGGGTTCATGCCGAGAACTCTGCCTCTGCGCTTTGTGATCTCGCCCATGATGTCGCCCATGTTGCCGTCCGGAACAGTTGCTTTAAGCGAACCGATAGGCTCAAGAAGAACAGGCTTAGCCTGCGGCAGACCGTTCTTGTAAGCGATGGAAGCCGCTGTCTTGAACGCCATTTCCGAAGAGTCAACGGGGTGGTAAGAACCATCGTAAAGCGTAGCTTTAAGACCTACAACCGGATATCCCGCAAGAGGACCCTTGACGATGCTCTCTCTGAGACCCTTTTCAACAGCAGGGAAGTAGCCTTTCGGAACGGAACCGCCGACTACTCTCTGATCGAACAGGAGATCGTCGCCGTCGTATGGCTCGAACTCTATCCAGACGTCACCGAACTGACCGTGACCGCCGGACTGCTTCTTGTGTCTGCCCTGAACCTGAACCTTCTTCTTGATCGTCTCTCTGTAAGCCACCTTCGGTGTGTCGAGAACAACGTCAATGCCGTATTTATTTTTAAGCTTTGAAACAACAACGTCAAGATGCTGCTCGCCGAGACCGGAGATTATCATCTGATGTGTTTCATGGTTGTGCGTGTAAACGAGAGTCTTGTCCTCTTCGCAAAGCTTGAGAATACTCTGAGCTACCTTGTCTTCTTCGCCCTTCTTCTTAGGAGCGATAGCCATAGAATATGTCGGATGAGGATATTCGATCCCCTCGATCGTAACCTTTCTTACGGGAGCGCAGAGTGTGTCGCCCGTTGCCGTGTAAAGCAGCTTTGCGATACAGCCTATATCGCCTGCGCCGACATAGGAAACTTCTTCCTGCTTCTTGCCTCTCGGTATAAGGACCTTTGTGATCCTCTCGGTCTCGCCCGTGCGCATATTGATAAGCGGTGTAGCTGCCGAAACTTTACCCGATATTACCTTGAAATACGAAAGCTTGCCTACAAACGGGTCGGATACTGTCTTGAATACAAGAGCAGCCGTTGCGCCGTTCTGACTTACGGAAAGCTCTACTACTTCGCCGTTGGGGTCGGAAGCGATCTCGCTGCCCTTGGAAGCTGCGTTGGGAGCAAGCCATACAAGGCTGTTGAGGAACTGATCTATACCGTAAGTCAGCTGAGCGTCGCCGCAGAATACGGGGCAGATAGAGCCGTCCTTAACGCCCTGTGATACGCCCATGATGATCTCTTCCGGCGTGAACTCTTCGCCCATAAGGAATTTTTCAAGAAGCTCTTCGCTTGTCTCTGCAACAGCTTCTTTGATAGCCGTTCTGAGTCCTTCGAGTCTGTCGCCCATGTCGGGGAGCGGAACCTGCTTAACGGTGCCGTTTTCGTACTTGTATGCTTTGTAGTCAAACAGGTTAACGTAAGTGTTAGCCTGTCCGTTTTCGATAAAGGGAACTACAACCGGGCATACGGAGGGACCGAATTCTGCTTTGAGCGTTTCAAAAACACGGTAGAATCGTGCGCTCTCATCGCAAAGACCGTTTACAAAGAAGATCTTTGTAAGTCCCTGCTTCTCTGCAAGCTTAACAGCCTTTTCCGTACCGATGTTAACGCCGTTCTTGCCGGACACAACGATAACTGCGCTGTCTGCCGCACGCATGCCCTCGTAAAGGCCGCCCTGGAAATCGAGCAGACCGGGAGTGTCGATTATATTGATCTTGTTGCCCTTCCACTCCATGGGAGCGATGGAGGATACAACGGAAACTTTTCTCTTGATCTCTTCGGGATCAAAGTCAAGCACGGTGTTGCCGTCTTCAATCTTGCCGAGTCTGTCGGAAGCGCCTGAGAGGTAGAGCATAGCCTCTGCAAGCGATGTCTTGCCGCAGGAACCGTGACCTGCGAGTGCAATATTAAAAATCTTGTTGGGTTCGTACTGTTTCAATCGGAATACTCCTTTCATTATTCTGCAAAAATAGTATTTTTGCACATTATTATCCGGGATAATGCTCGGCTGCAAACATACCAAATAAGATATCCCACTGATTACTAATTATATCATCTTTGCACAAAAAATCAACAGGTATTCAGACAATTCTATAATTTCAACCCATTGCACTAAAAACGCCATACCCACTTGGCAATATTGACGAATATTTTTGCACGCTTGTGTACAAAATATGAATAACAAACAAGAAATTACAGCGCTCGACAGTTACAAGAGCGAGACGATATATAATTGAAAATGGAAAATGGATAATTGCGGAAGTCGGCTTCGCCGAGTTGATTTTTATTAGTCATCAATTTAATTTGTTGACATAGATAATTTATAAATCAAAACAAACTAAAAAATAATCAAGCACGGAGTGTTTCAAAGTCTATTCACTATTTATTGAGCGAACGTAGTGAGCGTTTCTGACTTTGCAATTGTCCATTATCCATTATCATTAATTATTTTATTGTTTCGTTTTCTGTTTGTCTTTGTTGTAAAGCTCCCCTGCAAGCCCCTGATATGAAACGACTGATGTTGTCGATTTTACTGAAGAGTTTGAGGCTGCTTTTGAGCCGGTGCTTGAAGTGCTTTTCTCCGCCGGGCGGACTGCCGGTTTCGATGAACCTGACGAACTTGATGTAACGGAAGAAGCGGAAGACGTTCGGCTTTCTACTTCTGCGGCCGTTCTGACGGCGTTTTTGTCACTGTCGTAGCATTCTGTTTTGATGGTCTGCTCTCGTGCTATCATCGTGCCGTTTGCGTCTGTTGTGTATTCGCCTTTGGGAAGAAGCTGTGATATCGGAACGATCTCATATCCCTGCGATCTTATGCAGTCGATCACAAGGGGGAGAGCCTCCGGTGTGTTCTTAGCGCCGTTGTGCATGAGTATGATCGCTCCCGGTGCAAGCTTGCTTTTAACGTTCTGCACTATTTCATCACAGGACGGATCCTGCCAGTCGAGAGAATCGATGCTCCACTGTATACAGTACATTTCCATGCCCCTGACCGTATCGACAACGCTGTTGTTGTAGTCTCCGTAGGGAGGGCGGAACAGCGTGGGGCGTTTGCCTGTGAGCTTTTCTATCTCAATGTTGCATTTGTCTATCTCGTTCTTTATCCCGTCGCCGTCAAGCTCTGTCAGATAAGGATGAGTGTCGGAGTGGTTGCCGATATCATGACCTGCATCGGCGATCATTTTTACATCATCGGGGTAGCTTCTTACCCAGTCGCCCACAAGAAAGAATGTAGACTTGATATTGTTCTTTTCGAGTATGTCAAGCAGAGGCTTTGTATACTCATTACCCCAGGCGGCATCAAAGCTGAGGCTTACCTGCTTTTTCTCCGTTGATACGCTGTATATCGGTATGTGACGCTCGCCTGCGTTTACCGCAACGGCAAGCTTTGAATGCTGTACGCCCGTAACGCCTGCGCATACAACAACGGCAAGAGCCGCAGCAAGGGCGGCAAGACGTTTTCTTGTCAATATGAACACTTTCATAACATGACCCCCGTAATATCGTTTAATAAACCTTTATGCGGAAAAGAATGAAAAAATACCATAATACATCAGTAAATCTTTAACGGGAGTAATGCCCCTGTGAATATTCTTCTTAAAATTTTAGACAAAAAATCTTTACAAAACTTTTTTAAAGAAAATTTTTGTAAAAACTTGAATTAATATTGAGTATGATGTATAATGACAGTGTAGCTTTACGGTCGAATTTTGGCTGAACACACTATCATAAACGGAGTCGGGAACAGTTTTCCGGAATTGTTCTCGAATTTTTTGTCTGATTTATATTTTTTATAATGCTGATATGCTGCAATGTATATCATATTGTTTTGGGGCAAAGGTGCTGTTGGGTTAAATGTTTTTGCTTTAATCCATAAAAGAGTACCGACATTCAGACAAAAATTATGCTAAAGGTCCATTGACCGTTCTGCAAGCTCTTTGATATAATAAGGAGAGATTTTCACATTATATTGAGAGTGTATCACAAATCAAAGATGAGAAAAGAGTGATGAAAATGAGCGAGTATATCGACGAGACTTCCTTGACAGACGAAGAAGTTGCGGCGGCTATTGCGGAAGCAAAAGCAAGAAAAGCCGAGCGTGCGAAAAAAGCTGCCGAGCAGGCTGCCGAAAAAGCTCCCGAAGAAAAGCCGAAGCTTGAAAAAGCTAAAACTCTTGACGAGGAATCCTCCGAAGCACTTCTTGACGCAAGCAGCAGCGCTGCAGAGCTGGAAGAAAAGGAAAACGAATCGCCCGCAGTAAGAAGCGCAAAATCGTTCTCCGAAGCTTTCGCAGCAGCGAAAAAGAAGAGAGAGCTCGACCTTCTCAAGAAAAAGGAAGAGTCTAAAGAAGACGAGGCCGAATATGACGACGAAGACGAGTCCGAAGAAGAATTTGAAGAGGACGAGGAAGAAGCCGTTTTTGAAGCCGACGATGAAGAGGAATACGTTGACGAGGACGAAACCGAGGATGAAGACGATGAGTCCGAGGAAGAGTTCGATGATGACGAAGAAGAATACGACGAAGACGATGACGCAGAAGAGTACGAGGAAGACGACGAGTCCGAAGACGACGAAGAGTATGAGTACGATGAGGACGAAGACGACGAACTCTCAGGCGACGGTATCTTTGAAACGGACGACGAAAACGGTGAGTACAATACGACTGTGAATGTTGACGAGGACAAAGAAGACGATTACGACGAAGAAGATGAGGAGGAAGATGAAGAAGAAAGCACTTTTTCAACGAAAACCAAGATCATTATCGGCGTAGTTATAGCGCTGCTTGTAATTGCGGTGATTGCGGCATTTGCCTTCTTCTTGAAGGACAAGGGCGGCAATGAGACATCTTCCGTTGTTTCAGTGATCGACGGCGAAATAACAAGCGTTAAATTTGCAGAGCCGAGCGTTAGCCTTGAGGTGGGCGAGACGGTTTCGCTGAAGCTTATCGTAGAGCCTGAAAACGCAAAGGATAAGACCTTCAAGCTCAAATCAAACGACGAGACGATCGTTAAGGTAAACGAGCAGGGTCAGATCACAGGTATCTCTTCGGGCAGCACAACGGTAACGGCAACGCTCAAGAGCAATCCGACAATGACAGCGTCTCTCGTAGTCAATGTAATTGACGAAGAGCAGAGCACGCTTAATATCTACAATAAGTTTGTGAACTCCATTATCGACGGTACGACCGATATCGATCCCGAGCCGGAGACAGACAGTGACTCCGAGAATGAGGAAGATTCCGATACCGAAGAGGATACAGAGAAGAGCAGCGACAGCGATTCCGATACAGATTCGGAAGCTCCGAAGAAGAGAGCAACTCACAAGCTTACAGGCAACAAGATAGACGACTTCGACAGCGACGGTGAGATAGAGCTTGCTCTCTACTATGAGCCGACAACAGACAACGAAGAGCCCCTCGTTCGTATCTTCCACCTGGTAGATGAAGACGCAGTTGAAGAGGAAACAGATTCCGAAGAAGAGCTTGAATATGACGAGTTCGGCAACCCGATCGAAAGAGATACGGAAAGCGAAGCTCCCGAGAGCAAGCCTGCCGACAGCGACAAAAAGAAGAAGTCGCCGACAGAGAAAACACTCCTGGAAGTTGAGCAGTACTCCGAGCTGTATATGACGCTTCACACAGCACTTGAAGCAGACGCAGCAACAGAGCCGTGGAACACAAGCTATCTTGAAGTTAAGGAGAACGAAACAGTTACTCCGAGAGTAAAGATACTTTCTTCCGGCTACGGCGCTCCGACATACACTTACGAGTGCGACAATGAAGAAATAGCAACTGTAGACAAGCAGGGCAACATCAAGGGCCTCAAGCCCGGCACCGTTATCGTAACGGTAAGCTCGCCGCTGAATTCCGAAGCAGTTGCAAAGGTCAAGATCAGAGTCAAGGACGACACAGATCTTCTTGATGATTATCTTGCAGAGATCCCTGTAGTAAACAACACAAACGACGCAGTATTCCCGACAGAAACGCTTATCGGCAAGGCTATTGTTGATATCGACAACGACGGCGTGAGCGAGCTTATGCTCCGTTTCCGCTACAGCGACAATGTAGAGACTGTAAATATCGTTAAGATCGAAAATGAAAAGTGCGTATGCTACAAGACATACAACAACCTTTCAGATCTTTATGAGTACGATGAGGGCGACGGCTCCTACAGCAACTCCGTGCTTATCCACTATACGACCGGCAAGGTTTGCCTTGAGTATAAGTCAACGATAGCAAAGAGCGGCTCTAAGTCGAGATCGACAGAAGAGAAGATCTTCACTCTCGAAAACGGCGGAAGCCTCAGCGAGCTTGTAAACTTCAGAACAACAACAGATATTTCCACAAAGACAGTTACGTCCGAAGCAACTGTTGACCGCAGCACATCTTCGACAAGATCGTATGATGAAGACGATGACGATGAGACAGATTCCGAGTATGAGGAAGAGCCTGATTCCGAGGAGGATACAAACAGCAGAACTTCTTCTTACGTTGATGAGGACGAAGACGGCTACGACGATAACACAGGCGAATACTTCGGCTCTTATGCAGGCGAAGACGGTGATATCGATACAGATAACGGAATCGACCTGACAAACAAGAGACCCGTTAAGAAGCTCCCTGAGGCCGCAGGCGCACCCGATGATGAGGACGACGATTACGGCGACGGCGATAACGAGACAGAGGATTATGACGATGATGAGCCGACAACATCGACCGTCACGACCGAAGTTTCCGAAGAGACTACGAAGTATTTCGTAAACGGTACACCGACAGAGAGAAGCGTTTACGAAGAGATCCTCACAAGATACTCTTCGACCTACAGCGTATGGAACGCATGGGAAAGCGTGTATTGATAAAGTACTAATTACCATTACCACAAGTTAAACCCGCCCCGAAGCAAATCCAAGCTTCGGGGCGGGTTTTTATAATTGGGCATCTCTAAAAACTCACTTTTTAAAAACACATATTTAGCATTCAAGCCGTTTTTTTAACTCGATTTGCTAAAAATCAAAGGTTTTTAGAGATTCCCAATTGACAATTGATAATGGACAATGGACAATTTTGGGCAGCTTCGCATGCGCTCGGCTTTTTATAAATGTGGAATGTGGAAAGTGGAATGGCGAATTTCGGAAGCACTGCGTGCTTGCTTTTTATATCAGTGTATTCAAAACTATTAGTTATCTTTCGGCAACGAATTAAGTAATAACTCTTAGTGAACTAATAAAAAAACAACTCGCCGAAGGCGAGTTCCGCAATTGTCAATTATCAATTGTCAATTGTCAATCAGCAAAAAAAACTCGGACAACGTCCGAGTTTTTTTGCTTCTTAGTCTCCGTTTTCGAGTTTTTCTTCGAGGTCCTTTATCATTGTTTCCGGAGTAACATCACTTATTACTTCCGATGTGGGGGTCTTGGAGCCTCCCGATACCTCAACGCCGATATTCTTTGTGAATACCATCTTGTATTCTTTTCCGCCAATGTCTCTTGTGAAGAAGTCGTCATCAGCGATGATGTTGTTGGCTATCAGAACATCCTCTATGGTTGCATTTGCAGGCGCTGTGCCGTTGTAGTAGATGCCTTTCATCTTGATCTTGGATACATTCACAGCTTCTTTTATAAGCATATTGAGCGTAGCTGCGTCCGATTCCATAACAGACATCTTGGAGCTATTGATCGTGGTTGTGATAACCGGTATCGCTATTGCTGCAAGGATCGCAAGTATAGCGATAACGATAACAAGTTCTACCAGTGTAAAGCCTTTTTTTCGTTCCTTCGCTTTTGTAAGCTTCTGCTTCAGAGTAACAGTCATAGTTCACACGTCCTTTCTTTACAAAAATATGATTCCCTAAATAAAACAGGCAAGAGGCGTGAGCCTGCTTGCGTCTATAATTATTATAATACAAAGACATAGACTGTTCAATAGCTGTTATGAATGAATTAATAAGGCGTAATTTGTTTATTTTAACAAGTTAAAGCGGCTAATTGTGTAATAATAAAATCAAGCCGAACATTTGCTCGGCTTGAAGTTTATGCCTTTCGGCATTAGGTTTTAAGTTTTAATTACTTCTCAAGACCTGCGAGCTGAGCAAGTTCCTTGATTGTTGTGCCTGCTGCGAGATCCTTAGCTGTGCCTTCAGGAACATCTGTGATCTTTGTGCCGGAAACTGCAACTGTGAGTGTGCCGTTTGCAGCGTCGCCGTAAGCTGTGATCTTGTAATCAGAACCGCCGATGTCTCTTGTGAAGAAAGCATCATCGGAAGCGAGGTTGTTAGCTGTAAGAACGTTACCAACGTTGAGGTCATCAGATGTAGCCTTTACGCCAGCGTACTCAGTTGTGTCGATCTTAGCGAGACGGTTGTTAACTGCTTCCTTAACGAGCATGTTAACTGTTGCTGTGTCGGACTCAAGAACGGACATCTTCGAGCTGTTGATTGTTGTTGTGATTACCGGGATTGCGATTGCTGCCAAGATTGCAAGGATTGCAATAACGATTACGAGCTCTACGAGTGTAAAACCTTTCTTGGACTTCTTGGCCTGAACTTTCTGCATCATTGTCATAGTACATTACCTCTTTCTTTTTAAAATTTTTTCCACAGGCTATGACGTTCCTGTGTTTTGATTGCAACATTATAATACAACAAATCCGGTTCAAAGTCAATACGTTTTTTGGAATTTTTTAGATTTTTGATGTACAAAAACGTGAATAAAAACTGGTTAAAATGCACAAACAATATGATTTTAATATGAACGTTAACATAGTCCTATCAAACAACAGGAATGATTCTTGATAATTAGGTGATTATAAACAACTTGTTGACACGCTCAAAAACACTTGATTCTGTGAGAGAAAATAGTGCAATTCTATGCCTTGAAAATTTTTTTGAAAAAATGTTTGACAAGGTGAAAATCGGTGTTGACAAGGGTGGGTTTTGAAAAAACAATTTACAGAGTAGATGGTATATGATATACTGTTTGTGTTACCGCTCCTACTCTGGTGACAGAGGGGGGTGTCATGATGAATTACTTAATTTCATATGTTGTTGCTGTCTTGGCAGGTCTTTCAAGAGAGTTTATCTCATGGGCGATCCGCAAATGGTTTGATTGTTACAACAAGAAAAAGCGGTAATAAGCCTATGGTCTATGTCAGCCATTCCATAAAGGAGAAATGAACAGACCCCCTGCAAAGTCCGGTACACTTTGCAGGGGGTTGTTTTGTCACTTGAATTACTTAATTTCATGTGAGTTTATTATATCATATTCAAACGATAAATGCAATATGCAACCCAAAAAACTTTTTGGCATAAAATCACAGCGCTTTTTATTGCAAAAATAACGATTCTGTGTTACCATATAGGAAAGCGTAATAGTATGTTAGGGAGACACTGATTAAATCGAGTATCCATATTGCGCCGTAAGACTTCCAGTCAGGTTGCACGAAACGACCGCAGGGTGCGGTCTGCCGGTGGCAGACGTTGCCGCAAGGCAACAGCACCGACCGAGGCGGCAGCCGAGACCATACT
>CACZYP010000033.1 GCA_902785425.1 uncultured Ruminococcus sp.
CCCTTGAAATACGTCAGTATTCCTGCGGTCGTTTCATGCAATCTGACTAAAAATCTGACGGCGCAATATGGGCACTCGATTTAATCAGTGCTTCCTTAAATTGAAAATGGAAAAATGCCGAACATAAACTAAGGTAAACTTCGCCTTTTCCACTTTCAATCGCCAATTTGCAAGCCAAAGATCACACAACAACTGTCCGTTGTGTATTATGCAGTGACTACTGAATACTTCTTACTTATATAATATCACTTTTAAAATAAAAATCAAGAGTTATTTTTATTTTATTGACGTTGCTTACATATTTTTATGCGACAAATTATGCAAAGCGCCAATATTATTTCAAATGTGGAGTGCGGAATGTGGAAAGTGGAAACATCAAAACGGCATCACTGCCAAAACCGCTGTATTCCGCTTTCCTTAAGGAAGCACTGATTAAATCGAGTGCCAAAATTGCGCAGTCAGATTTTGAGGCAAATTGGACGAAAAAGCCGCAGGAATACTGACGTATTTCAAGGTTTTTGAGTTCAATTTGACCAAAAGATGCAAGCTTTATTCAGTGTTTCCTTCAATATTCCGCACTCATAATTTTCAATAAATAATGTCAGTAAGATCAGAATGCTGTTTTTTCTGTAAGATACTCAACGAGCTTGTCGATCGGCACTCTCTCCTGCTGCATCGTGTCACGGTCTCTTACAGTTACGCACTTATCGTCTCTCGAATCAAAGTCGTATGTAATGCAGAACGGTGTTCCGATCTCGTCCTCACGGCGGTAACGCTTACCGATCGTGCCTGCTTCGTCGTAGTCGATCATGAAGTGCTTGGAGAGCATATCATAAACTTCCGTAGCCTCTGCCGAAAGCTTCTTAACGAGCGGAAGTACAGCAGCCTTGAACGGAGCAAGAGCCGGGTGGAAACGAAGAACGACACGAGTGTCCTCCTTGCCCTTTTCTTCGATCTTCTCCTCATCGTAAGCTTCTGTCATGATCGAAAGGAAGAGACGCTCAACGCCGAGCGACGGCTCGATAACGTAAGGAACATACTTCTCGTTTGTTTCCGGATCCTGATACTCAAGCTTCTTGCCGCTTGTCTTGATGTGCTGTGTGAGGTCGTAGTCTGTTCTGTCGGCAACGCCCCAAAGCTCGCCCCAGCCGAACGGGAAGAGATACTCGAAGTCTGTTGTTGCCTTGGAGTAGAAGCAAAGCTCTTCCTTATCGTGGTCACGGAGACGGAGGTTCTCTTCTTTTATGCCGAGAGAGTAGAGCCAGTCACGGCAGAATGCTCTCCAGTAATCGAACCACTCAAGGTCTGTGCCGGGCTTGCAGAAGAACTCAAGCTCCATCTGCTCGAACTCACGAACACGGAAGATGAAGTTGCCGGGAGTGATCTCGTTTCTGAAAGATTTACCGATCTGAGCAACGCCGAACGGTACTTTCTTTCTTGTAGTTCTCTGAATGTTCGCAAAGTTTACGAAAATACCCTGAGCCGTTTCGGGACGGAGATAAAGCTCATTCTTTGTGTCCTCGGTAACGCCCTGGAAGGTTTTGAACATAAGGTTGAACTGTCTGATATCGGTAAAGTCGTGCTTGCCGCAGTTCGGGCAGGGGATCGACTTTTCTTTGATGTAGTTCATCATCTGCTCGTTAGACCAGCCGGCAACGTTTGTGCCGTCAAAATCCTCGATAAGGTTGTCCGCACGATGACGTGTCTTGCAGGCACGGCAGTCCATGAGCGGATCGGAGAAGCCACCGAGGTGACCGGAAGCTACCCATGTCTGCGGATTCATAAGGATAGCGGAATCAAGGCCTACGTTCAGCTTGTTTTCCTGAACGAACTTCTTGAGCCACGCACTTTTGATATTATTCTTAAGCTGCATACCGAGCGGGCCGTAATCCCATGTGTTTGCAAGACCGCCGTAGATCTCGCTGCCCGGATATACAAAGCCTCTGTTTTTGCACAGCGCAACAATTTTGTCCATTGTCTTTTCTGTGTTTTTCATTATGTTTCCTCCTATTGACCGCCGCAAAGCTTTCACTATAAAGCAAGCAGCAAATTATGCTCCCGGAAATAAAAGCCGAGAATGCCATATGCTATAATTCTATCACCGTTTTGTGTTTTTGGCAATAAGAATATGGAAAAAAAGAGCTTTTTTCAAAATAAACAATATTAGTCACATTTTGTTTGCAAATAAAATTTACAAAAGCTATTGATTTTTTACACGGTTTATTGTATAATGATAAAGTCGCCGAGAGAAACGTGCAAAAATGTTGTTTTCGGCATTCATACCGAGCAGAGATGCTTGGGACTATGTCCGTATATTTTAATATGCGGGCGGCAGGCCCTGTGCGAGAGGACGCCGGGAACCATGTCAGGCGGGGAACCGAGCAGCATTAAACGGATTGCCCTCTGCGATGCAGTCGGAAGGAGAGAGCGCCGTGTATCGAGTTTTATACAGAAAATGGCGTCCGGAGACTTTTTCGGACGTTATCGGACAGAAGCACATCACCGCAACGCTTAAAAACGAGATACGCTCCGGCAGGATCTCCCACGCATATCTTTTCACCGGCTCACGAGGCACGGGAAAGACTTCATGCGCCAAAATACTTTCAAGGGCTATCAACTGCTTAGACCCCATCGACGGCGAGCCTTGCGGCAAGTGCGCCAACTGCACCGGCATCGCAAACGGCAGCATTCTTGACGTTGTCGAGATGGATGCCGCTTCAAACAACAGCGTAAACAATATACGCACCGTGCTTGAAGAGGTCGTTTTCACGCCGTCGGACGCAAAGTACAGAGTATATATCATCGACGAGGTGCATATGCTCTCGCCCGGCGCTTTCAATGCGCTGCTCAAAACGCTCGAAGAGCCGCCGCAGCACGTTGTGTTTATCCTTGCTACAACAGAGATAAACAAGATCCCTGCAACGATACTTTCACGCTGTCAGAGATTTGATTTCAACAGAATAGACGTTCACGATATAGCCGAAAGGCTCATCTATATTTCCGAACAGGAGGGCGTATCGCTCGACCGTGACGCTGCCGTGCTTGTTTCCGCAGTTGCCGACGGCGCCATGCGAGACGCACTTTCGATACTTGACCGCTGTATAGGTCTTTCGCAGAACATTACTCCCGAAGTAGTCAGAGAGGCTACAGGTCTTGCAGGACGTGACTACCTGTTCACGCTTGCTTCGTCTGTAATAAACGGAGACGTTCCGCTCGCTATAAATACGGTAAACGCTTTGCATAAAGCGTCAAAAAGCATGTCGCTCCTGTGCGAGGAGCTGTCGGAGCATTTCCGTGCTCTCATGCTTCTCAAAACAATGAAAAAACAGGCGGAAAGCCTTATCATCATGACTCCCGACGAGCTTGCAAAAGCAAAGACACAGTCGGAGCAGATCGGGCTTTCACAGATAATCAACTGTATCGAAACGCTTCAGTCGTCAAGAGAGCTGATGTTCAAGGGCGGCAACAACAAGACAGAGTTTGAAACATGTATGATAAAGCTGTGCAGCCCACGCCTGAGCGCCGATCTCGGAGCAATACTTGCACGCCTTGAAAAGCTCGAAAGAACTTACGCTCCGGGGATCAGAGCGCAGCAGGCAGCTCAGCCGGCAGCGCCGCAAACTGTTCAGCCGATGCAAGCTGTCAAGCCCGTACAGCCTGTTCAGACAATTCAGCCGAAACAGGACGACTACATGCAGACGCCTCTTCCCTTTGAAGTTCCTGCCGCCGAGCCTGTAAGCACGGCACCCTACGAACCGAAACAAACTGCACAGCCCGTCACGGAAAAGCCGGTGCAAACAAACGGTCCGAAGAAATCTCCGGAAGAAAAGATCGCCGAGCTTTGTGCAAAGGCTGTTCCTATGGAGCAGTGGGAAGATGTTCTCGAAGTCATGAAAGGCATAACGAGAGTTACGGCTACGGCATTCAGAGGAACCACAGCTTATATCGCAGACGATTATGTGCTGATCTGTTTCGACAGCCCCGATGTTAAGCGCCACCTGCAAAATCCGCAGCAGCGCCTTAAGATCAGGGAATCCATCAGGCAGGTAATGGGCAGAGACTACAAGCTCGGCCCCTACACTCCCCCCGGAGTTACCGTTACGCAGGAAGTCGGAAAGCCAAAGACAAAGATAGATGAATTCATTGAGAACAACTCAAATTCAGATATAAAATTTACAGTAGACGAGTAACAGCTCGTCGCAATCAAATCAGATATTGGAGGATTTTTTAACATGAAAGCAAGAGTACCCAAGAATTTCAAAGGCGGCGCACCCGCTAACCTTCAGCAGCTCGCACGTCAGGCTCAGAAGATGCAGGAAGAGATGGACGTAGCAAGCACAGAGCTTGAAGCTAAGGAATATTCCGCTACAGCAGGCGGCGAGGCAGTTAAGGTAACTGTTACAGGCGGCATGGAAGTCAAGTCCATCGACATCAAGCCCGAGGTAGTAGACCCCGAGGATATCGAGATGATGACAGACCTTATCATCGCTGCAACAAACGAAGCTCTCAGAAACGCAGCTACGGAGAAGGAAGAAGTAATGTCCAAGATCTCCGGCGGCCTCAATATGCCGGGACTGTTCTGATATGGCAGGCTCACAGGCACCGTCTATCGAAAGACTTATCGACTGCTTCAACAGACTGCCGGGTATAGGCAAGAAAACGGCGCAGAGACTTGCGTATTACGTTTTGTCGATGCCCGAAGAGGATGCGCTTAAATTTGCAAGTGCAATAACGGACGCTCACAAAAAGATCCATCGCTGCAAAAAGTGCTGCAATCTTACCGACGACGAGCTTTGCCCCATTTGCAGGAACGCAAAGCGTGACGAGTCGATCATCTGTGTTGTTGAAGAACCGAAAGACGTTGTGGCGCTTGAAAAAACGCAGGAGTATTCTGCTCTTTACCACGTTCTTCACGGCGTTATCTCCCCTCTCAACGGCATAGGCCCCGATCAGCTTACGATCAGAGAGCTTGTCAAGCGAGTGAACGACGATAACGTTAAAGAAGTTATCATGGCTACCAACGCTACAGCAGAGGGCGAAACAACGGCAGTGTACATCTCTCGTCTGCTCAAGCCGCTCGGCGTTAAGGTAACACGTCTGGCTTACGGTATACCCGTAGGAGGCGACCTCGAATACGCCGACGAAGTAACGCTCGTCCGTGCGCTCGAGGGCAGAAGCGAAATATAACAAAAAACATTTTCGGGCGGTATACAGATGTATATCGCCCGTTACTTATATAAATAAATAATGAAAGAAGGAATCACACATGACAGTATTATCTCAGGATAAGAAAACTATCTTTTCGGGCAAGTCTTTCACTGTTGAAAAGAATCTCGGCGGCAAGGATAAGAAATACGCTATCATCGGAAACGGCAAAGACGGTCTTTCCGCAAAGATTCTCGCTTATTACCCCGAAGAAAAGAATGCCGTAGACGAGCTTGAAAAGCTTTTCAATGCAATGGCTAACGGTGAAAAAACATATTCTTTCGGAAACTGAGGTGACGATATGGCTTCATTCAATGTTGAGCTTAAAAAGGTCGTTGACGACAGCTACGAGATAGAGCTTGGATACGAGCTTTTTGACAAGCTTGTAAGCGATATAGATTCGGGTCTTGTCGGCAATATCAAAAAATTCGCAGTCGTTACCGACGATATAGTAGACCCTTTATATGCACGCCCGATCGCCGAAAAGCTTGAAAAGGCGGGCTATTTTGTAAAGGTGTTCACATTCAAAAACGGCGAGAAGAGCAAGGTAAGAGCCACAAAAGAATACATCGAGGACGCAATGCTCGACAGCGGGTTCCGCCGTGACTGCTGCATTATCGCAGTCGGCGGCGGCGTTGTAACAGACCTTGCAGGCTTCACGGCAGGAACCTTTGGCAGAGGAATCCCGTTTATCAACTACGCAACAACTCTTCTTGCGGCTGCTGACGCATCGGTAGGCGGAAAAACAGCCGTTGACACTCCCCTTGCAACAAATCTTATCGGTCTTTTCAATCAGCCGAAAAAGGTATATATCGACATCGCTGCATGGAAAACTCTCCCGAAACGCCAGCTTTGCAGCGGACTTGCCGAGACTATAAAGCACGCATGCATGGCTGACCGTGAGTTCTTCGATTTCCTTTCGGAGAATACGGACAAGATATTCTCATTCGACAAGGAAGCGTGCGAGCATATCGCAGAGTGCAACTGCCGCATAAAGTACAGCGTCGTTATGAAAGACGAGCGTGAGAGCGGACTTCGTGAGATACTCAACCTCGGTCACACAGTAGGAAGAGCAATCGAAACAGTCAGCGAGTATAAGCTGCTTCACGGTGAAGCTGTTGCTATCGGTCTTGCTGCTCAGGCGCATCTCTCCAAAAAACTCGGATATATGACAGAAAACGAAGTCAAGGCAGTTGAAAACTTACTTGAAAAGGCAGAGCTTCCGATCAGGATCCCCGACTACATCGACCGTGAAGAGCTTGTTAAAAAGCTGTATACCGACAAGAAGGTCCGTGACGGCAAGCTGAGATTCGTGATCCAGAAGGGCATCGGCGAAGTTGTATGCTTTGGCGAAAATGTTTTCGCAAAGCCGATCGACGAAGAAACCGCAAAAGAGGTAATCTATGAGCTTTGAGCTGACTAAACTTTACTTTGTCCGCCATGCGCAGCCTGTGTTCGGGCATATTGATGACCTGACACGTCCTCTCACCGATGAGGGCATGAACGACACCGCCGCAGTGCTCGGTTTTTTCAAAGACAAACATATAGACGCATTTATCTCAAGTCCATACAAAAGAAGTGTTGACACTATCTTATCAACAGCGGAGTATTTCGGCAAAACGATAGAGACAGACATAAGACTTCGTGAGCGTGAAAAAGGTCAGGGCGGCAACACACATGAGCTTATCCGCAAAAGATGGGCGGACAAAAGCTTCTGCGAAGAGGACGGCGAATCGCTTTTAAGTGTTCAGAAGAGGAATATCGAAGCTCTTTCGGAAATACTATTGAAGTATAAAGGCAAAACAGTAGTTATCGGCACGCATGGAACTGCACTTTCCACTATTCTCAATCACTATGACAATACATTCGGTTATGACGATTTCATGCGCATCATAGACCGGATGCCGTACATTGTTGAGCTTGATTTTGACGGAGAAAAGCTTATCGAAAAAAATGAGCGGCTGCATATCTGCAAAGAGTTCGCACCGCAGGATCTCACGATAAGATGATAACAATTCAACAAAAGGCGGTGATATCCCCTATATGAGCAAAACAAGGAAAAAGAAGAATTATCCGATCAGAAAGAGCGACACGATCCGCCTTATGCCCCGCAAGAAAAAAGGGCTGCTCAGAATGATCTTCAGCCGTGCAGGTCTTGCTGTGATACTTATATTCGTGCAGGTATTTATCTTTTACTCGCTGTACCATATGCTGAGCGATCATTACGAATCTATCACAACACTGATGACGTTTTTTTCGGTGCTGATGGTACTGTATCTTTTTGACAGCGACATGGATTCAACGGCAAAGCTCACTTGGCTTTTACTTTTGACTCTGCTCCCGATCCCGGGAGCGATACTGCTGCTGTTCACAGAAAAGGATATCGGCCACCGCAGGATCAGAGACCGTATCAAACAGCTTATCGGAGATTCGAGAGGTATGCTGAAACAGGACGAAGGCCCTATAAACGATCCCGAAGTAATAGAGTCCGGCACAGCGGCGCTTCATACATTTCTGAACAAAACAGGCTGTTTCCCGATATATGACAGCACCGATACCAAGTTTTATCCTCTCGGAGACAATGCGTTTGAGGATATGATCGAAGACCTTAAACGAGCAAATAGATATATCTATCTTGAATTTTTCATCATAGATGAGGGCGAAATGTGGGGGCGTGTGCTGAAGATCCTTGCCGATAAAGCAAAAAAGGGCGTTGACGTCAGAGTAATGTACGACGGAATGTGCCAGGTCGCACTGCTTCCCTCCGACTACCCCGTGAGACTTGCGCAGCTCGGCATAAAGAGCAAGCCTTTCTCCCCTATTCACCCGTTTTTATCGACGCACTACAACTACAGAGATCACCGCAAGATACTCGTCATTGACGGACGTATCGCCTACACGGGCGGAATAAATCTTGCCGATGAATACATCAACAAGCGCAAACGCTTCGGCCACTGGAAAGACACGGCTATAAGACTTCGTGGAGAAGCCGTTGAAAGCTTCACGCTGATGTTTTTGCAGATGTGGAACCTTACTGAACAGAATCCCGATTTTTCGGAACAGATAAAGCCGATAAAACGCTGCCGTTTCCCGTCGGACGGATTTGTAATGCCGTACTGCGACTGTCCGCTCGATCAGATTAACGTCGGCGAGAGCGTTTATATCGATATTTTGAGCCGAGCAAAGGAATACGTCCATATCATGACGCCGTATCTTATCCTTGACAACGAGCTTGAACGGGCTATCAAATACGCCGCACAGAGAGGCGTTGACGTAAAACTTATCCTTCCCGGAGTGCCCGACAAAAAAGCGGCATATGCGCTTGCAAAGTCTTACTACTCGTTTTTGACGGAAGCCGGAGTAAAGATATACGAATACACTCCCGGTTTCGTTCATGCAAAGGTATTTGTAAGCGACGGAGAAAAAGCTGTTGTCGGCACGATAAATCTTGACTACAGAAGCCTTTACCATCACTTTGAGTGCGCAGCATACATGTACAAAACGAGCTGCATCACTGATATAGAAAGTGATTTTCAGGCTACACTGCAAAAGTGCCGTGAGGTAACGCCTTACACGATCAAGCACGAAAAATTGTATTATAAAGCGGTCGGCGGCGTGATGAGACTTGCCGCACCGCTGATGTGACAATTAAACAAAACAAAAAAAAGGAGCATCATGACACATAAGGTCGTGATGCTTTTTCAGCTTATCGAAAAAGTAAAAAAACGCAAAGCCAAAAGTTTTTTCCGCAGCTTTTTTTCAAAAAAGCTGCCGGGGTTCTCAGGGGCAGCGCCCCTGAGCCGCCGGAGGCATACTTATGCCCTTTAGGGGTGAATTTTCAAAACAGTCCGGTGGACTGTTTTGGAAAGAGGGGCATTTTGGCAGAAAATGCCCCTGAGTTCCGGTTTGCAAAAGACTTCTCGCCGTGACACGGCGACTTTTTCAGCTTATCGAAAAAGTAAAAAAACGCAAAGCCAAAAGTTTTTTGCGCAGCTTTTTTTCAAAAAAGCTGCCGGGGTTCTCAGGGGCAGCCCCCCTGAGCCGCCGGAGGCATACTTATGCCCTTTAGGGGTGAATTTCCAAAACAGTCCGGTGGACTGTTTTGGAAAGAGGGGCATTTTGGCAGAAAATGCCCCTGAGTTCCGGTTTGCAAAAGACTTCTCGCCGTGACACGGCGACGCATAAGGTCGTGATGCTCTTGGTTTATCAATATGTGAAATCTGATTTTTACCGTTCGGCACATTGGCTGCGCCTCGTGCCTATTCTATCTGTAACGCAGGTTACTTTTGTGCTTCGCACGCTTATTTATTGCTCTATTATTACTTTTTTAGTTTCTTACTTTTGCAGGGGCGCTGCCCCTGCACCCCGCAAGCCTTTTGAAAAAGGCTTGGCGAAAACTTTCGGCTATGCCATCTTTTATAATCCCAAAATATCATAAAACCAGATATCCTTTACCTCGAACGACTTGCCGTTGAGATATTCGAGCAGTTCGCCGTCCGTTGTAAACGCAAACTCAAGCTTGTATGAGCAAAGCGCCTGCCATTTGAGCGGGATATTCTTGTTTATAGCATTAGTTCCGTATTTTCCGTCGCCTACAAGCGGATGTCCTATGCTTGCAAGGTGCGCTCTTATCTGATGTGTTCTGCCTGTGAGAAGCTCCACTTCAAGCAGACTCATCTTAGCGCCGAACTGTGAAAAAGACTTTATAAGCTTGTACTTTGTCTTTATCGTCTTGCTTTCGGGTGTCGGCTTTTTCGAGATATAAACCCGGTTCTGCTTCTCGTTTTTCGTCAGATAATCTGTAAGCAGCGCTTCTTTCCGTTTCGGGATACCGTGAACTGCGCACAGATAATACTTTTTAAGCTCTCTGTCCTTGATCTTGCGGTTAAGGATCCTGAGCGTTTCGGCATTTTTTGCGCCGATAACTATGCCGCCCGTGTTGCGGTCGATACGGTTCGCAAGCGCAGGCGCAAACGAGTTTTCATCTTTCGGGTCGTACTCGCCTTTTTTGTACATGTAGTGCTGAAAGCGTGCGAGCAGCGAATCAAAATGGTACGTCTCGTCGGGGTGACAAAGCAGGCCTGTCGGCTTATTCATCAGAATGATGTTCTCGTCCTCATAAACGACGTCAAGCTTTTCGGGCGCTTTCATAAAGTCGTAAACATCATACTGCGGCTCTTCAAAGAATTCGTCTTTGATATAGAGCGTTATAACGTCGCCCTCGTGGAGCCGTGTGGAGATCTCGCATTTTTTGCCGTTTATCTTGATACACTTTTTTCGTATATATTTATACATGAGCGCTGACGGCATCGACTTGAAACGCTTTGAGATAAATTTATCGAGCCTCTGATCTGCGTCGTTTTTGTTGATAACGATCTCTCTCATTACTGTGCCTTTCTGCCGAAATACCTGTTGACGGTATTCTTGTACGCTATGTATCTCTCACCGAAAGCAGCTGTCATATAGTCCTCTTCAACATTTACTATCTGAAGGTGAAGCAAGGCTATAACTGCTGCCGTAAGAACGAAAAGAGCAAAGTTGAAAAACATCATCATAATACCGATATACATAAGATCGAAGCCGACAAAAGCAGGGTTTCTGCTGTAGCTGTACAAGCCCGATGTAACAAGATCGGTTTTATCCTCGATCGGAACGCCGATCCTCCAGTTATCGTTCATTGTCAGAGCCGACATTATAAAGATCACCGTACCTGCAACTGCTGCAAGCAGACCGATAAATCTGAGGAAAGAAGGCAGCGCCGACTTGTTTCTGATAATATTAAATATCTGAACAACGGGAATAAGGTAAGCGCCGATCTTAACGCCAAGCTCTATTTTTCTTACAAAGCCTGTTTTATCAACAGCAAGATAGTCTGCTCTGATGCCCCTGTTCGTCTGATCCCATTTCTTGTAAAAATAAAAACCGTAAAAAGCCGCCATTACCAGGATCGTCATAAGCTTATAGAACATTTCTTTTCTCTCCTCTTCAAAATTCCCAAAAAAACTGCACCGACCGCATAAGTGTCGGTGCAGAATAAGTTACTTTGATTTTTAACTTTTCAACATGGTTTTTTTATGATGTGGAAAAGTGACTCCGCACTTTCCGTTTTCAATTTGTTAAACAGTTTCAAAATTGCCGTAGTAAGCATTGAGATACATCTGCTTGATCTCGCTGATGAGCGGGTATCTCGGGTTAGCGCCTGTGCACTGGTCGTCAAATGCCTGCTCGCACATCTCATCGAGGCGGTCGAGGAAGTCCTTCTCGTCAATACCGTACTCTGCGATAGTCTTCTTGATGCCGACTCTTTCTTTAAGCTCGTCGATCTTTGCAATGAGATTCTCAAGCTTCTGCTCGTCTGTGTCACCCTTAACGCCGAGATAATCTGCAACTTCACAGTAACGTGCGAGTGTATGCGGATGATCGTACTGGCTGAACAGACCCATCTTTGTGGGAGCCTCGGCAGCGTTGAAACGCATTACGTGGTCAAGCATAAGTGCATTTGCGATACCGTGCGGAATGTGGTGGAACGCACCGAGCTTGTGAGCCATCGAGTGGCACACGCCGAGGAATGCGTTTGCGAAAGCCATACCTGCCATTGTTGCAGCGTTAGCCATCTTCTCTCTTGCAACAGGGTCGTTCGGACCGTTGTCGTAGCAGCGGGGCAGATACTCAAATATTGTTTTGAGCGCACGCAGACCGATACCGTCTGTATAGTCTGTAGCCATAATCGAAGCGTAAGCTTCAAGAACGTGCGAAACTGCGTCGATACCGGAAGCGGCTGTAAGACCCTTCGGTGCCGTCATATGATAATCTGTGTCAATGATCGCCATGTTCGGAAGAAGCTCGTAATCTGCGAGCGGATACTTAACGCCTGTGCGCTCATCTGTAATAACGGCAAACGGAGTTACCTCGGAACCTGTGCCGGCAGATGTGGAGATAGCTACAAAGTAAGCCTTCTCACCCATCTTCGGGAACGTGTAAATTCTCTTTCTGATATCGACAAAGCGCATAGCCATGTCGAGGAAGTCTGCTTCGGGGTGCTCGTAAAGAACCCACATGATCTTGCCTGCGTCCATAGCCGAGCCGCCGCCGAGTGCGATGATAACATCGGGCTTGAACGTCTTCATCTGCTCTGCGCCCTCAATTGCGCTTGCAAGAGACGGGTCGGGAGCTACATTGGAGAATACGGCATACTCGATGCCCATTTCCTGGAGCTTGTCTGTGATCGGCTTAGTGTAGCCGTTATTGAAAAGGAAGCTGTCGGTAACTACGAAAGCCTTCTTCTTGCCCATCATTCCAAGCTCGCCGAGAGCAACGGGCAGACAGCCTCTCTTGAAGTAAACCTTTTCGGGTGCTCTGAACCAAAGCATATTCTCACGCCTCTCCGCAACAGTCTTGATATTGAGCAGATGCTTAACGCCGACATTCTCGGAAACCGAGTTGCCGCCCCACGAGCCGCAGCCGAGTGTGAGCGACGGCGTCATGTTGAAGTTGTAAAGGTCGCCGATGCCGCCCTGTGACGAGGGAGTGTTTACAAGGATACGGCAGGTCTTCATTCGCTCACTGAATTCTGCGATCTTATCTCTTTCCGTTACAGCATTGAGGTAGATCGAAGATGTGTGGCCGTAGCCGCCGTCAGCGATAAGATGTTCTGCCTTTGCGAATGCGTCCTGAATATCCTTTGCTTTGTACATAGCAAGTACGGGAGAAAGCTTTTCGTGAGCGAACTCTTCTTCAAGCTCTACGCTCTCTACCTCGCCAATGAGGATCTTCGTTGTTTCGGGAACTTCAACGCCTGCAAGAGCTGCGATAGTGTGAGCCTTCTGACCAACTATCTTTGCATTGAGTGCGCCGTTTATGATGATAGTTTTTCTTACCTTTTCCGTCTCTTCGGGCGAAAGGAAGTAGCAGTTCCTGTAAGCGAACTCCTTCTTCACCTGCTCGTAAACGGATTCAAGCACGATAACGCTCTGCTCCGATGCGCAGATCATACCGTTATCGAATGTTTTGGAGTGAATGATCGAGTTGACCGCAAGAAGGATATCTGCGGTGTCGTCAATGATCGCAGGTGTGTTGCCTGCGCCTACGCCGAGCGCCGGTTTGCCGCTCGAATAGGCAGCCTTTACCATGCCCGGGCCGCCCGTTGCAAGGATTATGTCGGACTCTCTCATGAGCGTATTTGTAAGCTCAAGCGAGGGAACGTCGATCCAGCCGATAATTCCTTCCGGTGCGCCTGCCTTTACAGCAGCTTCGTAAACGATCTTAGCTGCGGCGATGGTAGATCTCTTTGCTCTCGGGTGGGGGCTGATGATTACTGCGTTTCTTGTCTTTAGTGCGATGAGCGTTTTGAAAATAGCCGTAGAAGTCGGATTTGTTGTCGGGATAACTGCGCCGATAACGCCGATCGGCTCTGCTACCTTTGCTGTTCCGAATGCCTTGTCCTCTTCGATGATACCGCAGGTTTTTGTGTCACGGTACGCATTGTAGATATACTCCGCTGCATAATGGTTCTTTATGACCTTGTCTTCGACAACGCCCATGCCTGTTTCTTCAACAGCCATCTTTGCAAGCGGAATGCGTGCGTTGTTTGCCGCAAGTGCAGCCGCTGTAAAAATAGCGTCAACCTGCTCCTGAGTATAAACTGCGAATTTAGCCTGTGCCGCTCTTACTTCGGCAAGCTTTTTTTCGAAAGCCTCTATGCTGTCAACAACAGCATACTGTTTTTCACTCATAAAAACACTCCATTCGTTTAGTGTGCCGCTCGGTGAAGCGCCCGTTGCAAATGACATCGTTATTTTTTTATCAAAGTAACTTCGTCCCTTTGCCTTTATAATTAGAATATCACAGTTACTTCTTTTTTTCAATAGAAAAAGGAGATTATTCGCCCTGCATAGCTAAAATCTGCATAATGACCTCATTTCATCTAACTTTGATATAATTATAGTTGATTTTTACAAAACGGAGTTTTTTCTTATTTATAATTTTGTAATAGAGCTGTTTCTATACGTCATATTACACGAAACAGAAACGGTATTTTTAGGTAATAATTCTTGAACTCAAACCGACTGTCCATTATCAATTGACAATTGACAATTGATAATGGAAAATTGCGGTCAGCCTCACTGCGCTCGGCTTTTATTAATGTGGAAAGCGGAATGGCAGAGTCGCTTCGCTCCCTTCTCAAATTGAAAATTGAAAATGGAAAATTGCGGAAGCGGCTGCGCCGCTTGATTTATTATGATTTGTTCAGTTTTAATATATATATCGGCAGCAAGTAAAGTAAAGCTTTTTGAGGATCAATACAAATCCAACTCGCCGCAGGCGAGTTCCGAAATTGTCAATTATCCATTGTCAATTGTCAATTATAAAAAAGGCGAGCGCAGCGAGCCTGACCGCAATTTTCCATTTTCCATTTTCAATTTTCCATTTAAAAATCCCCCGCAGGCTGTGCCTGCAGGGGTTTTTATCATCTTCTGAAGTTACGTCTACCGCCGTCTCTTCTGTCGTTTCTCGGTTTTCTCTGCTGATCGCTGATGTCGTTTTCGGGTGTAAGTCCCTCAACCTCGATAAGAGCGTCTCTTCTTGAAAGATTAAGTCTGCCCTTTTCGTCGATCTCAAGAACCTTAACAATGATCGTATCGCCCTCGGAAACAACGTCTGTTACCTGCTCGGTGCGCTTAACGTCAAGTCTTGAAATGTGGCAAAGACCTTCCATGCCCGGAGCAATCTCAACGAATGCGCCGAAGTCCATGATACGTGTAACTCTGCCATAGAACACTGCGCCGATCTCGGGGCCGTTTGCGATAAGCTCGATAGCTGCAACTGCTGCGTTGCACTTGTCTGTATCCATACCGCTTACGAATACGTTGCCTGTCTCGCCGTTTTCTTCGATGTCTACCTTGACCTCGAACTGAGCCTGGATCTCCTTGATGACCTTACCGCTCTTGCCGATAACCTCGCTGATCTTGTCTGCGGGGATAGTAGTTGTGAACATCTTCGGAGCGTACTTGGAAAGCTCCTTTCTCGGCTCGGGGATAGCCTTGAGGATAACCTCGTCGAGAATGTAGTTTCTTGCCTTGTGTGTCTTATAGAGAGCTTCCTTTACCATGTCGGGTGTAAGGCCGCTGATCTTAAGATCCATCTGGATAGCCGTGATGCCGTCCTTTGTACCTGCTACCTTGAAGTCCATGTCGCCGAAGAAGTCTTCAAGACCCTGGATATCAACCATCGTCATCCAGCGCTCGCCCTCGGTGATAAGACCGCAGGAGATACCTGCAACGGGAGCCTTGATCGGAACGCCTGCGTCCATGAGTGAAAGTGTGGAACCGCAGACAGAACCCTGAGATGTAGAACCGTTCGAGGAAACTACCTCGGAAACGAGTCTTATAGCGTAAGGGAACTCTTCAACCGGCGGGATAACGGGGAGAAGCGCTCTCTCTGCAAGTGCGCCGTGACCGATCTCACGTCTGCCGGGGCCTCTTGAAGGCTTTGTCTCGCCAACGGAATAGCTCGGGAAGTTGTAGTGATGGATATATCTCTTCTCTTCCTCGTCGTCGATACCGTCAAGGAGCTGCTTGTCGGAAACGGGGCCGAGTGTTGTTATTGTAAGAACCTGTGTCTGACCTCTTGTGAAAAGACCCGAACCGTGTGTTCTCGGAAGAATGCCTACCTCGGAAGCGAGCGGACGGATATCGTCCATGCCTCTGCCGTCAACACGCTTCTGCTCGTCAAGGAGCCAGCGGCGAACGATGAACTTCTGAGTTTTGTAGAGACACTCGTCGATCTTAGCTTCCATCTCGGGGTAGATCTCGTCGAACTTCTCGTGAACAGCCTCGTAGATGGGCTTGAGACGCTCGTCACGAACTGTCTTGTCGTCTGTATCGAGAGCTGCCTTTACGTCCTCTTCGCAGAACGACTTGATAGCTTCGAACATATCGTGATCGGGTTCGTTGGAGGGATACTCAAACTTCGGCTTGCCGATCTCTGCCTGAATGCCCTTGATGAACTCGATGATCTTCTGGTTAGCCTCGTGACCTGCCATGATACCGTAGCGATGCGGCTGTCTGTGGAAGCAACCGTAACAGCCATCTTGCTGACTGCTCTCTGCTCCTTTGTGGGGTTGATAACGTACTCGCCGTCAACGTAGCCTACGGAAACGCTCGAAACAGGTCCGTTCCACGGTACATCGGAAATGGAGATAGCAATACTTGTTGCTACCATTGCAGTGATCTCGGGAGAACAATCGGGGTCAACAGACATAACCGTTGCAACAACGGAGCAGTCGTTTCTCATGTCCTTCGGGAAGAGCGGACGGATGGGTCTGTCGATAACTCTTGAAGTAAGGATAGCCTTCTCGGAGGGTCTGCCCTCTCTCTTAAGGTAAGATCCGGGGATCCTGCCTACTGCGTAAAGCTTCTCTTCGTAGTCAACGGAGAGCGGGAAGAAGTCAACGCCGTCTCTCGGCTTTGCAGAAGCGGTAACAGCAGCCTGAACAACTGTTTCGCCGTAGCGTACAAGGCACGAACCGTTAGCAAGCTGAGCCATTTTACCCGTTTCAACAACGAGCGGACGGCCTGCGAACTCTGTTTCGTAAACCTTGAACTTGTCAAATTTCATCATTGAATTTGCCATGTCATTAAATTCCTTTCTTGTATATATAAGATATTTTTACGGAAGATCGGAATTTAGCAATAAAATTAGCGTTCGATGCGCTCAAGCGTTAATTTTACCGCTAAATAATCCGCACCTTCCGGTCTGATGCGCCGCAAGTCTACAGGCAATACCGCATGAATGCCGTGTTGCCTACATTACATTTTGGGGACAGATGTTACATCTGCCCCCTTTTTGTAAATGATTACTTACGGATACCAAGCTTAGCAATGATCGAACGGTATCTTTCGATATCTACCTTGATGAGGTAGTTGAGAAGATTTCTTCTCTTACCAACCATCTTAAGAAGACCTCTTCTGGAGTGATGATCCTTCTTGTGTGTCTTAAGATGCTCGGTGAGATCGTTGATTCTCTTTGTGAGAACTGCGATCTGAACCTCAGGAGAACCTGTGTCGCCCGGATGTGTTGCATACTCCTGCATGATTGCAGTCTTTTCTGCCTTTGTCATGTGTTTATCCACCTTTTCAAAGAATTTGCCCGAAGTTCTCAGTATGGGGTCAGGTGAGCGCATAAAAAATATGCTTAGTCCGCCACCCGTGAACCCGGCTTTATGTCGGCTCAAAAAGCCGCAAGGCTATTATATCACATGAGGTTTGATTTGTAAAGTAAATTTTATTGGAAAATACGGTATATTATCGGCAATTATTACCGTATTATTGACAAATTACAAACATGTAAACAACGCCCTCCGAAGCAAATACGCATCAGAGGGCGATCTTTTCAGAGCGGACGACGGGACTCGAACCCGCCGCATCCACCTTGGGAAGGTGGCACTCTACCGGATGAGTTACGTCCGCATCACTGATTATATTATATATCATTTTTCTGCAATTATCAAGATGTTTTAAAAGAAAAAATGCTCTCACCTTTGTGAGAGCAAAAATAAAGAGCGGATGACGGGGCTCGAACCCGCTACCTCCACCTTGGCAAGGTGGCGCTCTACCAGATGAGCTACATCCGCAAATATTCAAAAGGTGCCTCCGGGCGGAATCGAACCACCGACACGGGGATTTTCAGTCCCCTGCTCTACCAACTGAGCTACAGAGGCAAATTTGGCGACCCGGAACGGCCAAATTGGTGGGAACTACAGGGCTCGAACCTGTGACCCTCTGCTTGTAAGGCAGATGCTCTCCCAGCTGAGCTAAGCTCCCATTGCCTCGTCGCTCTCTCTTCAAGCGACTATTGTATAATACACCTTTTTCGATCATTTGTCAACCCCTTTTTCAAAATTTTTTCAATTTTTTTCATTTTTTAAGTGTGGAGTGTGGAGTTACTGAAGCACTGCGTGCTTGATTTTATATTTAGTCCATGCAGACTTTTCAATTATTGCTCGGATGTAAATTAACGAGAACTAATACAAATCCAACTCGGCGAAGCCGAGTTCCGCAATTGTCCATTGTCAATTGTCAATTGTCAATTAAAAGACTCCCCCATTCGCCATTCCACATTTCTTTCCGTCTTCCTTTCTGCATTATTACTTGAAGATCACGATGTCATTTAATTTATTATTTGTTCATTGAAAAAATCCCGAAAATGTTGTATAATAATGAAATACAGCGCATATGACAGTTAATTTGGGAGGATATTATGGCTAATATTTACGATGATGTTGTTGAAGTTGCAAGAAGAACGATGGTGCTTTTCTTTGTTGTAGATACATCGGGCAGTATGGAAGGCTCGAAGATCGGCACGCTGAATCAGGCTATCGAGGACGTTATCCCGGAGATCAGAGATATTTCGGAGAATAACGCAGACGCAGAGATCAAGATCGCCGTGCTTGAATTTTCAAGCGGCGCACGCTGGATCACTCCCTCGCCTATCCCGGCGGACGGATTCGAGTGGCAGTATCTCAACGCTGTCGGTCTTACCGATCTCGGTCAGGCTTGCAAGTGCCTCAACGAAAAGCTTTCGAGAAATTCGTTCATGAGCGATGTTACAGGCTCGTTTGCGCCTGCTATCTTCCTGCTCTCCGACGGCGCACCGACCGATAAGTATACGGACGAGCTTGAAAACCTTAAACAGAATAACTGGTTCAAAAAAGCAATAAAAGTCGCCGTTGCTATCGGCGAAGATGCAAACACTTCGGTGCTTGCCGATTTCACAGGCAACGAAGAAAGTGTTCTTACCGTTCACAATCCCGAATCGCTCCGCAAGATGATCCGCTTCGTTTCCGTTACATCGTCGCAGATAGGCTCGCAAAGCTCAACAGTCGGCGGCGAAAACATCGACGAGGTGCGTTCAAAGCAGGAGGTCTTCGTTGAACAGGTCAAAGCTTCTTACGATGCCGGCGAATTTGACGTTGAAGACGACTTTATAGAGTGGTGATCCGCTTACAAAAGAGGTGAATATCCCTTATGAAATACAAAGGCTACAATTTCACTGTTATGGGCTCAAGCCACAAAAAAGCCCGAAAAACCTGCCAGGACGCTTCCGTAAGCGTTAACAAGGCAGACTATATCCTCACAGCCGTTTGCGACGGTCACGGCGGCGAGGATTATTTCCGCTCCGACAGAGGCAGCGAGTTCGCCGTAAAGGCGGTCAAGCTGTGCATGACGGACAGAGACATTATACCGATGCTCTCTTTTTATGCCGACGACGAGGTAAAGATAGACGAGATGCTCATTCAGCTTGAAAAAAGCATTATTTCCAAGTGGAACGATCTTGTTGCCGCAGACTACGCCGAAGACCCGTTCACGATGGACGAGCTTGAAAACGTTGACCCGAGAATGCGCCTGAATTATGCAACGGGACAAAAGATAGAGTACGCATACGGCACTACTATGCTTGTGAATGTCGTAACCGATGAATTCTGGTTCGGCATACACATAGGCGACGGCGAATGTGTGATCGTAGATCATCAGGGCAACTTCGACCACCCTATCCCACACGACAGCAAGTGCATGCTCAATCTCACAACGTCTATCTGTGACCGCACTGCTATCTACAACATGCGCCATCATTTCAGCAAGAAGATACCGAAGGCGCTATTCATCGCTTCCGACGGCGTCGGCAACTGCTTTATCGATGACGATAAGCTGCACAGCTTCTACGCAATGATAATGGATCAGTTTGAAACGAAAGACGAGAGCTTTGCGATCCTTGAGCTGCTCGATTATCTGCCGAAGATGTCGCAAAAAGGCAGCGGAGACGACATCTCGCTCGGTATCATTCTCAGAAGATAAGGTGGACTAAACATATGAAAAAGCTACATTACAAACTCATTGCGGCGGCTGTGCTGACGAGCGTTACGCTTTCTTCTCTTACGGGCTGTCTCAGAGCAGGCGACGATTCATACATACCCGTAACCAACAGCACTATCTCTTCAAAAACGCCCGACACACCGAAGCAAAGCGACACAGACTCAGACACCGAAAGCACTGCACCCGCAAAAGCGGAATCGGTAAAATGTGATGTTGATAATGTTACTCTTGAAGTCGGTCAGACAAAGACCGTCAAAGCAGAGATCAAGCCGACGGACGAACAGGCGGTCTGGAGCAGCAGTGACGAATCGATCGCAGCCGTTGACAAAGACGGAAAGATCACCGCTGTAAAAGCCGGAAAATGCGTTATAAAAGCGGCTGCAAAGAGCAATGACAAGGTATCCGATGAGATCGAAGTTACCGTCAAAGAGAAGCCTGCACAGAGCAAGACAGAATCAAAAGCTGCATCATCCTCGGCGGCACCGAAAACAACGTCTTCCGCCGCACCGAGCAGTACAACCACTTCTTCGGAAGAAAAGGCGCAGAAGGTAACGGACATTTCGCTCTTTTTCCCCGACAACAATTCCCTGATCCTGGGACACACTGCACAGCCTACTGTGATCCTCACTCCTGCAAACGTTGACAACAATAACGTCACGCTTACAACATCGGACACATCTGTTATTTCGATCAACAGTGACGGCTCGATCACTGCAAATCAGCTCGGCAGCGCAACTATCACGGCAGTTTCGGAAAGCAACAAAAACGCCAAGACGAGCGTTACCGTCACTGTCACCGAACCGCCGAGGATCGAACCCGTACTTCCGCCCGAAACAGACTCGAATACTTACGATGATACTCAGAGCGAAGAGGACAACAGCGGCAGCGAACAGCCCAGTGAAGTATCGGACGATTACCCGAGATCAATGTGCTATATCGACGGCGTTCTTATAGTAAACAAAACGTATTCTGTCCCTGCAAGCTACAATCCGGGCGGTCTTACGCAGGAAACGCTTGACGCATTCTACAGGCTTCAGCAGGGTGCAGCGCAAGACGGCGTTAACATTTGGATAGTCTCGGGCTTCCGCTCATACGAAACGCAGAACAGTCTTTACTGGAGCTACGTTTCATGGAATGGTCAGGCGGCAGCAGATACATTCTCCGCACGCCCCGGCCACAGCGAGCATCAGACAGGCATGGCTATAGACTGCAACAGCGTTTACGACAGCTTTGCAGGCACAAGAGAAGCTGTATGGCTTGAAAACCACTGTCACGAGTACGGATTCATAATCAGATATCCATACGGCAAACAGCACATCACGGGCTATAAATACGAGCCGTGGCACATCAGATATGTAGGCGATATCGCAGAAGATATCTATAACAGCGGACTTACGCTTGAAGAATATTTCGGCATCAGTTCGGTTTATGAATAATGACACTATTAAGGGCAAAAGCTTAGAAACAAAGCTTTTGCCCTTAGTTTGTCGAAAAAGCGCACATCCAAAAGTTTTTGCCCCGCTTTTTTCAAAAAGCGGGCAGGGTGCAGGGGTGCGGTCTGCCGGTGGCAGACGTTGCCGCAAGGCAACAGCACCGACCGAGGCGGCAGCCGAGACCGGAGTCCCGCCCGCCGGAGGCTGTTTCCATACTCATACAGTTCGTGGGGATTCTTAAGGGGGACGTCGTTTGCGTGAATTTCCCTGCCAATCGCACAAAAGCAGGCTTTGCGTCCCCCTTAAGAGCGTTTTTGCTTACTTTTGCCGCTTGGCAAAAGTAAGTTGCCGCCCGGCAATGGAGGGCAAAAAAATTCGGATATTGTGTAGAAGTAAGTTTGAAACAAAACACCACCAATACAAATATAAAACGTATATATTTTTTTGGAATTAGAACTTTGTTAGTTTTCCGTCCGGCACATTGGCTTCGCCTCGTGCCTGCTCTATCTGTAACGCCGGTTACTTTTTTTGCTTCGCACGCTGTTATTTTTCCTCTGAACCTTCTTCATTGATCATTTATAGCTTTTTTGTGGGGCTACTCGCCCCACACCCTCGGCAGCTTTTTTGAAAAAAAGCTGCGCAAAAAACTTTCCGCTGTGCTATTTTGCAGCTAAAAAAAGAACGGGCTTTTTCACCCGTTCTTTTTTATTACTCGCTGTCTTTTCCAGCAGCGTCGGCTTTTTGCTTTTTGATAACTTTGAGCCTTGAGAATTCCTCTCTGTCTTTCTCGTCAAGTGCGTCCGTAATATACTTAACATCGTCCGTAAATCTCGGGATCATGATGTTCTTGAGCGCATTGGCTCTGCGCTGCGTTGTGCTTATTGCGGAAGCAAGACGGTAAACACTGTTTTCGATCTCGGCAAGCTGTGCCGTGAGCTGCTTTACTTCTTCAAAGCGTCCTCTTGCAAGATCAAGCAGCGAGCTTGTGCTGTAAAGGCCGTAATCGAGATCAAGACCGTCTTTTTCTTTCATGGCAACGATCGGTATCTCAACGCCCATTACGCTTCTGTATGAAAGCGTGAGAGAATCCTCTTCGGGCACGGAACGTGAGATCTCGTCGCAGAAGCCCATTGTGATGTTCGCCATCTGCAAGGCTTCGTATGCGTCGTCATATGCTTTATCTATCTTGCCCTGAACGGACTTAGCCTTATCTATAAGCGACATCAGCTCACGGATCAGGATATTACGCTTCTTGTCGAGCAGTTCGTAGCCGAGAGTTGAAAGCTCAAGCGATTTTTTTGAATTGATAAGATTGCCTTTTGTAGGCACTCTCGAAGCAGACATCTGCTCACCTCCGTTATTCTGAAAAAACGTCAAAACACCTTTGCCGGTTTATTGCTCGGCAGGCTTGTAGAACTTATCAAGAATAGCGTCGTCAACACGGTCAAGCTCGCTTTTGGGCAGGATACCGAGAAGTTCCCAGCCGAGGTCGAGGCTTTGTTCTATGGTGCGGTTTTCCGTAAAGCTCTGGTTTACGAAGCGCTTTTCAAATGCGTCGCCGAATTCAAGATACTTCTTATCTATCGGCGAAAGCTCCTCCGCACCGATAACGCTTGCAAGCGAACGTGCGTCGATGACCTTTGCATACGACGAGAAGAGCTGGTTTGCAAGATCCTGATGCTCGGCTCTTGTGTAGCCCTCGCCTATGCCGTCCTTCATAAGTCTTGAAAGCGACGGCAGAACGTCTATCGGAGGATATATGCCCTGACCCTGGAGCTGACGTGAAAGAACTATCTGTCCTTCCGTGATGTAGCCCGTAAGATCGGGAACGGGGTGAGTTATATCATCGTTCGGCATCGTGAGTATCGGTATCTGCGTAACGCTGCCCGAGCTGCCCTTTACCATACCTGCACGCTCATAGAGCGATGCAAGGTCGGAGTACAGATAACCCGGATAGCCCTTTCTGCCGGGGATCTCGCCCTTTGATGAGCTGAACTCACGAAGCGCCTCGGCATACGAGGTCATGTCTGTCATGATAACGAGCACCTGCATATCGTGCTCGAATGCAAGATATTCAGCAACGGTAAGTGCGCATTTCGGAGTAAGGATCCTCTCGATGATCGGGTCGTTTGCAAGGTTCAGAAGCATAACAACTCTGTTCATAACGCCGAACTCTTCAAAGCTTCTCTTGAAGTAGTCGGCAACGTCGTTTTTAACGCCCATTGCGGCAAAAACAACGCAGAAGCCCTTGCCGTTATCGTCTGCTATCTTTGCCTGACGAACGATCTGAACGGCAAGCTCGTTGTGCTTCATACCCGAGCCGGAGAAGATAGGCAGCTTCTGACCTCTGATGAGCGTGATAAGCGTATCTATCGTCGAAATACCGGTGTTGATATAGTTCTTAGGGTACACTCTCGAAACGGGGTTGAGCGGCGTACCGTTTATATTTGCCTTTTTAACGGGGTATATCTCGCCGAGGCCGTCGATAGGCTTGCCCGAACCGTTTAGGATCCTTCCGATGATCTCTTTTGAAAGCGGCATTTCCATCGGACGTGCTGTAAGCCTTGTTTTTGTATTAACAAGCGATATGCCCTTTGTGCTCTCAAAGACCTGAACAACGATACGCTCGCCGTCGATCTGAACGATACGGCCCTGACGTGTTGTTCCGTTATCGAGCCTGATATCTACGATCTCTTCAAAGAAAGCGTCTTTAACACCGTCAAGAACGATAAGAGAACCGTTTATTTCCTTTACGCCTACGTAATCTAAAACCATTCTTTCTTCATTCCTTCCTGATTAGTTAAACTCCGCCGTCAGCGTTGAATTGAGCGCTTCGTCGATCTCTTTTGCATAGTCTCCGAACATTTCCGGTTTGTCGTTCGGGATATCGTACTTCATCTTGGTAAGCTTGTCAAAAAGTCCGAGCGAAATGATCCTTGAAAGCGGGATACCTCTTGAGATAAGGCCTTTCGATACCTCATAAAGATGAAGTATGGTCTTCATCATAAGCTTCTGCTTTTCGAGCGGAACGAACGTATCGTCCTTGTGGAAAGCGTTCTGCTGCAGGAAGCCTACTCTGATAACTCTTGCTGTTTCGATAACAAGCTTCTGATCGTCCGGAAGTACGTCCGAACCGATCAGCTTAACGATCTCCATAAGGCTGTTTTCTTCCTGAAGGATCGCCGTTATCTTATTTCTGAATTCTATAAACTCCCTGCCCTGATTCTTCTCGAACCACGGATCAAGGTCTGTGAAATATTCACTGTAGCTCGTCATCCAGTTGATAGCCGGATAGTGACGTGCGTATGCAAGCGACTTATCGAGCGCCCAGAAGCAGCGTGTAAAACGCTTTGTATTCTGAGTTACAGGCTCGGAGAAGTCAGCGCCCTGCGGCGAAACGGCACCGATCACCGTAACGGAACCCTGCTTGCCGCCGAGAGTTTCAACACGGCCTGCACGCTCGTAGAAGTCGGAAAGTCTTGACGGAAGATATGCCGGGAAGCCTTCCTCGGCAGGCATCTCTTCAAGACGTCCTGAGATCTCTCTCAGAGCCTCCGCCCAACGTGAAGTTGAATCCGCCATGATAGCGCAGTGATAGCCCATGTCACGGTAATACTCCGCAAGCGTGATACCCGTGTAAATGGAGGCCTCACGAGCCGCAACGGGCATGTTTGACGTATTGGCGATAAGCGCTGTTCTGTCTGTCATAGGTCTGCCCGACTTCGGGTCGATAAGCTCCTTGAACTCCTGGAGGACCTGGCTCATCTCGTTGCCACGCTCGCCGCAGCCGATGTAGATGATGATATCTGCATCGCACCACTTTGCAAGCTGGTGCTGCGTCATCGTTTTTCCTGCGCCGAATCCGCCCGGGATAGCCGCCGTGCCGCCCTTTGAGATAGGCAGCAGTGTATCTATTACTCTCTGTCCCGTGATAAGAGGAATATCGGCAGGGAGCTTTTCTTTTACCGGTCTCGGCGTTTTGATCGGCCACTTCTGGCAGAGCGTAAGCTCATGCTCCTGACCGTTTTTATCTTTAAGTACAACTACAGTGTCGTTTATCGTGTATTTGCCGTCGGGCTTAACACTGACAACTTCACCCGAAACGTAAGGCGGCACAAGCATTCTGTGCTCGATTATCCTTGTTTCGGGACATGTGGCGTAAATATCGCCGCCCGAAAGCTTATCGCCTTTCTTTACGGTGATGTGAACATCCCATCTGCGCTTTTCGTCAAGCGAAGGAACGGACACGCCTCTTGAAATAAATACGCTTCCGCTCTCCTGCTCGATAGCTGCAAGAGGGCGCTCGATGCCGTCAAAGATATTGTCCATGATACCGGGGCCGAGAAGAACGTTCATAGGCGCACCCGTGCCGACGACCTTATCGCCGGGCTTGAGTCCCGTTGTCTCCTCGTATACCTGTATCGTAGTCTCATTCTTTGAAAGTCTGATGACCTCGCCGACAAGGCTTTTCTCACCGACGTATACCATCTCCATCATAGAGAAGCTGTTGCTGTTTTTAACCGTAACAACGGGACCGTTGATCCCGAAGATCACGTCATTATTGTTCATATAATCCACCCCGTTTCGTTACTCGACCATAAGCCCCGAATGCTCGACAAAGAGCCTTTTTCTCTCGTCAAGCTTCGTATCGAGCGTGTCGTCGATAACGATCGAAAGCTCACTGCATACGCAGCTTATGCCGCCGATCCGGATACTATCGTCCAAAACGACCTCGCCGCCCGGAATTATCTTTGCTATCATGGAGGACATTTCCTTGTCGTTAGGCGAAATATGTGCAACGCCTCTTCTGCCGCCGAGTTTTTCTTTGATAGCCCTCGCCGACATCATCATGTATTCCTGATAATTGTGTGTGTGCGTAAAATCGACAAGACGCTTCTCTGCCTCTTCAAAGACCGATTCCGCCATTTTCTCACGCTTTTCAAAAAGTTCCCTTTTCTTCTGCGTTTCATTGCGGGCATGTTCTTTTGCAAGCGACGACTTGAATTCCTGCTTTTGCTCCTGAATAAACTTGAACGCCGCTTCTGTGCCCTCTTCGTTTGCCGCCGCAAGCTGTTCTTCTCTGAACTCCTCTATCTCGGCACGCATTTCCGAGCGCTGCTGCTCGGCATATTTTTCGATCGCCTCAAGAAAGCGATTTGTTTTGCTTGTTGCGTCTATCATAAGCTCTACTCCAAAATCTTAAGATCATTCGATCTTTACTCCGATAGCGTCGTGAACATATTTGGTGATGGAATCGCTCGTGCGTCCGCTGCCGTGACGGTCGGGTATCTCGACTATCAGGGGCTGACGGACGTTAAGCTTGTAATCCATGATAAGCTCGGGGCAAAGAGTTACAAGCCCGTGAGTCATCAGCACAACAGCTACATCGCTTCTCTGCATGACCTCTTTAAGAGCTTTTCTTACCTCTTCTTCGGTATGTATAACAATGCCCTCGATGCCTGCAAGGCGCATTCCCATCTGTGTATCGACGTTATCGCTCAACAGATAAAATTTCATATTATATCATCATCCGATCTTGGAAAGAATGAGGATCGATACGAGCATTCCGTAAAGTGCAACACCTTCGCCGAGTGCAACGAAGATAAGCGACTTACCGAAGTTTGCGCTGTCTTCGCTTGTAGCGCCGATAGCTGCCGGAGCTGCGTAACCTACTGCGATACCGCCGCCGATGCAGGAAAGACCTGTTGCGATAGCAGCGCCGAGGAAAGCAAGACCGTTGCCGCCTGCTGCAGCAGCTGCTGTTTCTGTTGCCTCAGCCGCACTTGCGACCATCGGGCAAAGGAAACATACGAGAAATACTGCACAGAAAGAAGCAAGCTGCATGTAAAGAGCCTTTTTTCTCTTGCAGCCCTTTCTTACTGCTCTGTCAGCGAGCAATACCGAACCGATACCAAAAACTACAGGTACAGCTAAAAACAAAAACTCCATAATAAAAACCTCCGATAAAAATATCCATTCTGTTTCTTTATACTTTATTTATATGAGTGTGAAGTGTCGAGTGCGGAGTTCCGGAGATCGCCTTCGGCAGATTGATCTTATATCGGTTCTTATAAAGATCAAGTATGAAGTGATTCCGAAGCTAAACACTTTTCACTTAACAAACTATCAATTCTCCACTGCCTTAACGGGAGTGAACGGTCTGCCGTTGCCTTTGTAGAAACGGCCGAACATCTCGTAGAATTCAAGTCTGAGCACCTGGATACATACAAGAAGTGCTTCAAGACCGAGTACGAATATGTTTCCTATAACAAGAATGAGGATATAGCCGATTCCGCTTGCCATGTTTGCGAGCGTGAATACAACCTCCATCATGCCTGCATGAACGAGCACGAATGCGCCTACTCTGAGGAACGACATCGTATTTGTAACGTAAGAGAGAGCATACTCGAAAAGCTCAAAGAAGCTCTGAACACAATAGCCGCCCCAGCTTTCGGGCTGCCATTCTTTCTTGCCTGAAGCGAGCTTGCCGAGAGGCTCCTTCAGGAAGATCATCAGAAGCGGTATCACCATAAAGCAGATTATATACGGTACTGTTGCGATCTTTACGCCGAACACGATCTGCGATACAAGCATAGCGACCACAGAAACGTAGAACAGCAGTCCCGCAACACCGTTGCTGCCGAAGATACCCTCTTCTTTATCGTTCGTTTTGAGCGAAATTATAATGTTCAGTATGATAGCCAGCGTAACGAGCAGCATACCTATCGCTATGGCAGCGTAGATTATCATATTCGTCGTAGCGGGCTTCATTACCTCGATTGGCTTTTCTTCAAGTCCGAACAGCGCATGGAACACGGGATTGAGCAGATGCTCGAATCCGAAAACAGAGCCGTAGATCGCTCCGAATATCGTTCCCGAAATACCGCACGGGATAAGTATCGAACCGATGGGGTTCTTCTTCTTTTTCAGATAAGCTCCGAACAAAGCCACCACAAGTCCGTGACCCATGTCACCGAACATGATGCCGAACAGGATCGTGTACGTTATCGCAACGAACGCTGTCGGGTCGAACTCGTTGTAGTTCGGCAGACCGTACATCTCGGTAAAGTACGAGAAAGCCTTAGTAAAGAAATTGTTTTTCAGTTTTACAGGCGGACAATGCTTCATCTCTTCTGCACCGTCTGTAAGCGTACATTCGATAGATTCTATAGTTTCAAGCTCTTTTACGATATCTTCCGCTTTATCAGCCGGCGTCCAGCCGACTATAACGAAGCTTTTTGAATACGTAACGGCTTTCGTCATCACTTCGTCACGGCGCTGTTTTTCCGCAAACAGACTGTAGTAAACGTCAAATCTCTTGCGGTTCTTGCGCTTGAACTCTTCAAACTCCGCTTTCAGGTTTTCGAGCTGCTGCTTCAGCTCGGGGAGTTTTTTCTCCTGCTGTGCACAGAACTCGCTCGGGGTGCCGTCCATATCGAGTGCGCCGCAGCTTTCAAAGTAGAGCGACGAGAAGATTCTGTCAACGTCTTCGCTGTCGGCAACAGGCGAAATGTACAAGCCCCAGTAAAAATCATCATCGGACGAACACGGGAAGAACACCACGAACGGATTTTCGTTGTATTCCTGCATTTTCTCAAAGCTTTCCTTCGGCAGCTTACCGAAATTCGCTTTGATGTAGCGGCACTCATTGATCTTGTCGATCTCAAGATCAAGATCGATAAAGTGCTTGATCTGCTCTATGCTTCGCTCGCATTGAGCTATCTCGTCTTCAAGACGTATCCGTTTGTCGGCAAAGCTGTTTATCTCCTCTACCGCACCGGTAACGTCCTGTATCGTCTCATCTGAAAACTCTTTGCCCGAAATATCTGTATAGCTGCACTCGATACCGTTTGCAGCCGCTGCCGACTTGAAGCTTTCGGCAGCCTCGATATAGGAATCGCTCTGCGAAACAGGCACAAACATTTTTATGTCGGAGTGGAAGCTGAGCGGATCGTCCGGTTCAAAGCACTGCGACGATGCAAGCTTTTCGGCAGCTTCGGGCAGCTTTTCGGAAAGACCGATAACCCTCAGACATTTAATTTTTGCAATAGCCAATAATCACACCTCTTTTGCTTTTAATTTATAACTATCATCCTTAGCTGCGAGAGGTCTGCGCCGTAACGCACGCCCTCGATTATACTTACGATGTTGCTGTACTCCTGCTGCATGACAAATACATACGAAAGCATTCCCACAACAGGATGCGTTGAAAATCGGATATTTTTCTTTGTAATGCCAAAAATTCCGATCTCTTGTATCTGACCGGCATACAGATATTCCATCTTGGCGATATTTTTGCCAAGCTTCGTATCTGCAACGGCTTCAAAAACTTCTTTGCCCGTTTCGGCGTGTATCATCTTATCTATCGTCTGCTGCGAGAAAGTTCCGTATGGGAACATAAACTTCTTCGCAGTTTCCGCCGATTCATTGTAATACTTTTTAAGACGGAACACACGAACAAAATTCATGATGTCGATGATGCTGTCGAACATTTCAAGAAGCGCCTTGCGTTCACCCTTTGAGGTCTTTGTCTCTATCGCATTGTACAGGTAATCGTAGCAATAGCGGTAAAGAGCGTTTTCAAGCTCGGGGATATTGACTCTGTCGCCCTGCTTCGGACGGTAAGGCGCCGCAATTTTTTCGTAAGGCGTACCGTGAAGCACTGCAAAGAACTGATCTGTATCCCTCGCTCTTGCCAAAGCGGAAAGATCAACGTTCGTATGCTTTGTAAAGTACATCGGCATTGTGAAAATGTAGTCCTGCGGACTGTTTGACGAGAGCAGCGTCAGAAATCGTATCATCTGATCTATCTCGTCACGCTGTATTATAAACTCGGCGAAATATTCGCCCGTACCTTTCAGGTAGCGGCACAGTGAGTAGAAGTCGTCAAAGAGCTTCTGCTTCAGGATAAGCTCAAGCCTTCCTCGGTGAGCCTCACGCTCATTCACGGTTTTGAGCACCGTATCGTAATACGTGTTGTTTTTAAGGTAAGCTACGATCTCGGCAACGCTTTTGCAGGCAAGCAGACTCTCGTAATCCTTCGGTGAGAGCCGTTTGCCGTATTTTGCACGCATTTTAGCAAGCACTGCGTTGGCTGAACCCGATGAACTCAACTGTCTCCCCCCTTTACAAATTGAAAATTGACAATGGAAAATGGAAAATTGCGGAGCCGCTTCGCTCCTGTTTTATAATTACTATCACTCTTTCAGTAAGCTTTTTCATCAGCAGACATGATCTGCAAATGATCAATAAGCAATTATAAAACGCTCAAGCTATTCCGCATCAATAAATAACTTATTGGTAATTCCCGTAACTAAGCACGCCGTTCACTATCTCATCGACCCACTTATCCTTGTTGTCACGGAATTTCTTTTCAAGCTCACGGGAAACATTGTCGTAGTATTTCGCTGTCTTTTTCCACTTCTTTTCGGCAGCTTTTTTCTCGGCTGCCTTGTATTCCTCTATGTGAGTTTTTGCGCTTTCAAGGTACTCTTCATAAACCTCTTTACGCTTTTTAAGCACCTCGGCGTGCGAGGCTATCTTTTCAGCCTGCGCCTCTTCGTCAAGCTTGCGGGCTTCTTCGTCCATTTGCAAGATCTTGCTTATTACATCATCCATACAAACAACGCCCTTTCTGTTGTAGATTCAAATAGTTTCGGGCCTTTCGTGCTGACTTTCCGAAAAGTCAGAATGCACTTTCCGTATTCTGCCGAAAGACCCGAATGATCAGTTTTTAAGGCTCTGTATCGGAGCAGGGATCCTTCCGCCTCTTCTGATGAACTTCTCGGGGGAAGCGTAGTTTACGCCCATAACGGGACCGCCGCCCAGAAGTCCGCCGAAGTTAAGGAAGTCGCCTGCGTTTTTGCCGATAGCAGGGATAACTCTTACTGCGGTCGTCTTGGAGTTGACCATACCGATAGCCGCCTCGTCTGCGATGATACCCGAGATCATTTCGGGTGTTACGTCGCCGGGGATAACTATCATATCAAGACCTACCGAGCAAACGGCGGTCATTGCTTCAAGCTTTGTGATCGTAAGGCAGCCGCACTTTGCAGCGTCGATCATGCCTGCGTCCTCTGTAACGGGGATAAATGCACCCGAAAGTCCGCCTACATGTGAGCTTGCCATTACTCCGCCCTTCTTTACAGCATCGTTGAGAAGAGCAAGGCACGCAGTTGTGCCGTGTGCGCCGCACGTTTCAAGACCCATCTCCTCAAGGATATGAGCAACGGAATCACCTACAGCAGGTGTGGGCGCAAGTGAAAGGTCTACGATGCCGAAAGGCACGCAAAGTCTGCGTGAAGCCTCCTGTGCAACGAGCTGACCTACTCTTGTGATCTTGAAAGCCGTTTTCTTAACGATATCGGCAACGGCGGTGATATCGCAGTCGGGAGCCTTTGCAAGAGCGGCTCTTACTACGCCCGGACCGGAAACGCCGACATTGATAACGCAGTCCGGCTCGCCTACGCCGTGGAATGCACCTGCCATAAAGGGGTTATCCTCGGGAGCGTTGCAGAATACAACGAGCTTTGCGGCGCCGATGCAGTCACGGTCTGCCGTGAGTTCTGCCGCCTGCTTTACGATAACGCCCATCTTGCGCACTGCGTCCATATTTATGCCTGCTTTTGTCGAACCGATATTTACGGACGAGCAGACTCTCTCTGTAACGGAAAGCGCCTCGGGAATGCTCTCGATAAGCGCATAGTCGCCTGCCGAAAAGCCCTTCTGACAAAGAGCGGTATAGCCGCCGATAAAGTTAACGCCTACCTCGCTTGCGGCACGGTCGAGCGTTTTTGCAAACTTAACGGGATTCTTCGCCTGGCATGCAGAAGCGAGCATGGCGATCGGAGTAACGCTGATCCTCTTATGAATGATCGGGATACCGTAATCGACGCTGATATCCTCGCCTGTTTTTACAAGATCCTGTGCGTAGCGGCAGATCTTGTCGTAGACCTTATCGCACGCCTTGTCGATATCGCTGTCGATGCAGTCAAGAAGCGAGATACCCATTGTGATAGTTCTCACGTCAAAGTTCTCGTTCTCGATCATGTTGATAGTTTCAAGAATGTCTTTCGTATTAATCATTATATATCCTCACAGTCAGACTCAGACTCTGTACATTGTATTAAAAAGCTCTTCGTGGGTAACGTGTACCTGAACGCCGAAATCGCTGCCTATCTTTTTGAGCGATTCCGAAAGCTCCTTGAACGGAACGGTACAATTCGAGATATCCACCATCATGATCATGGCAAACATATCCTGCAAAACGGACTGAGTTACCTCGATAACGTTTGCTCCTTTTTTTGCGCACTCGCCCGAAACTCCGGCAAGAATGCCCACCGTGTCTTTTCCGATAACGGTAATTACTGCTTTCATAGTATATTCCTCCGATTTGATAGAATTACATACACCTACATTTTAAGACTTTTCAGGTGAAAAGTCAACCGAAAATCGGCAGTTTGGCACATATCGTAATAACGTCATGATTATACGCCTAACTGTGAAAATAGTCAATTAACTTTAACAATATTTTTTATGAACAAAATGTTAATAAACATAAAAAGAGACTTCCGAAAAACAGAAGTCTCAAAAAGAACGATCATATTGAAATAAATATCGCACAGTTTAACAAAGCGCATAATATCATCTGTTTTCCGCCATAAGCCTGTTAAGCTCTTCGAGAAACGTATGTATATCTTTAAACTGACGATAAACGGAGGCAAAGCGCACATAAGCCACCTCGTCAACTCCACGCAGTGCAGCCATAGCCATTTCGCCGACCTTCTGCGAGGTTATCTCACGCTCAACGGAGCTTTGCAGCTTCGCTTCGATGCTGTCTGCGATACCTTCTATCGTTTCGAGAGGCACGGGACGTTTCTCGCATGCTTTCACAATGCCCGCAAGCAGTTTGTTTTTGTCGAATGTCTCTCGTGAAAAGTCACGCTTTACGACTATCACGGGGATAAGCTCGACCGTTTCAAACGTTGTGAATCTTTTATAACATTTGCCGCATTCACGTCTTCTTCTGATCTTTTCCCCATCATCGGACGATCGTGAATCCACGACCTTGCTCTCTTCATATCCGCAGTAAGGACACTTCATGCGCAACACCCCCGAACCGGCTTTAGGTTTCAAATAAATCTATAAAATGCTGTATCAATTGAACACTATGGATAATCTTGTTTAATTGACAATGGACAATGGACAATTGACAATTTCGGAACTCGCCTGCGGCGAGTTGTTTTTTATTATTCTCACCGAAGCATATAATTATGATCCAAGCCGCAAAGCGGCTTCCGTAATTGTCCATTATCAATTATCAATTGTCAATTGATCACTCGTCTCCGCTGTTATCGAGCGTACCTTGGTTTTCGGCTTTGAGGTAGGCGTTGATGAAGCCGTCTATCTCGCCGTCCATTACAGCGGAAACGTTTGCTGTTTCAAACTTTGTGCGGTGATCCTTTACCATCGTGTAGGGCATGAATACGTATGAACGGATCTGGCTGCCCCAGGTGATCTCCTTCTGAACACCCTTGATATCCTCGATCTTTTCAAGGTGCTCTTTCTCCTTTATCTCAACGAGCTTTGAGATAAGCATCTGCATAGCGATAGCTCTGTTCTGGAACTGGTTACGCTCGATCTGCGATGCAACTACGATACCCGTAGGCTTATGAGTAAGACGAACGGCAGACGATGTTTTGTTGACCTTCTGACCGCCTGCACCGCTCGAACGGTATACCTGCATCTCGATATCCTCATCGGGGATAGTTATGCTTGTGTCCTTCTCGATCTCGGGCATTACTTCAAGAGAAGCAAACGAGGTCTGACGTCTGCCCGAGCTGTCAAACGGCGAGATACGAACAAGACGGTGAACGCCTGCTTCGCTCTTGAGATAACCGTAAGCGTTTTCGCCCTCAACTACGATAACGGCGCTCTTAAGACCTGCCGTGTCGCCGTCGAGATAATCGACTGTTTTTACTTTAAAATCATGGCGCTCAGCCCAGCGGCCGTACATTCTGTAAAGCATCTCCGCCCAGTCCTGAGCCTCCGTGCCGCCGCTTCCTGCGTGGAATGTGAGGATAGCGTTGTTTTTATCGTATTCACCCGTAAGGAGCGTTGAAAGGCGCTGTGCTTCAAGATCAGCCTTTACCTTTTCGTACTCTTCCTTAGCCTCATCAAGAAGCGAAAGGTCTTCCTCTTCGTTTCCAAGCTCTATAAGAGCAAGAACATCTTCATATGCGCTGACAAGGTTATTGTAGCCTTCCACTTTATTTTTCAAAAATCCCGTTCTCTGCAGGATCTTCTGAGAGTTTTCGGTGTCGTCCCAGAAACCCGGCTCGGCAGCCTTATATTCAAGCTGCTCTATTTCCGACTCACACGCTTTAAGGCCGAGAGCGTCGGCAAGATCCTTGATCTGAGGATCAAGCTCCTCGGCAGCAAGGCGCAATTCTTCAAACTGTACCATAGATCATACCTCAATCCGTAAAAATTTCTACCCTTTATTATATAATGAAAATCGAAAAAAGTAAAGTGAATTTATAAGGCGGTTACGATATATATGATTGTTGATAATGACCGAAAATAGACCTGCTCTTTTGTGTAATGCTGTTTCGATTTGAAAAAATCCACATTATTTCCCATAAAAGAAAAAATTTGTTGTATTTCTCTTTAAAGTTTGATATAATAATCTATAAGTATATTCAGGTAATTGTGAAAGCAGAGCGTGCAGTGCGGAAAAATTCACCCGGATTTCATCAGCTGCACACTTTATATTCCACACTCCAAATATATAATGAGAGGGTGTAAAAATGGATTATATCGGACTTTCGTGCGGTATCTGCGGCGAGGACTTCAAAGACGGCGATGATGTTGTCGTTTGTCCCGACTGCGGAACGCCGATGCATAGGGCTTGCTACAAAGAGGTAAACGCATGCCCGAATGCCGATAAGCATAAGGACGGCTTCGTTTACGAAAGCTTTGATAAGATAACCGATGCCGCAAAAGCAAACACAAGCGGCGAAACAAAAGTTATTCTTTCCAAGCAGCAGGAAAACATCGAGCCGATCACGGAAAACAGGCAGGCTGCCGTTGGTTCGCCCGTCTGCCCTATCTGCGGCAGCCAAAACAGGATCGGAGCAAATTTCTGCGACAACTGCGGCGCCAGACTTTCGAGCGGAGTTTTTCCCTCGATCGACCGTGACGATCCGAACAGCTTCAGCAGCCCCGAGTTTTTTGCTTCATATGCGCTCGGACGTGACTCCGATGTAGCTGCATCGGCAGACTACGGCAACGACGTAACGGCAGGCGACCTTGCGTGCTTCGTAGCTGTAAACGCTCCGTACTACCTCGGTGCATTCCGCAGGATCAAAAACGGAAACGGAAAATTCAATTTCAGCGCAGCCGTTTTTTCGGGCGTATGGTTCTTGTACAGAAAATTATACAAGCTCGGCGCACTGCTGCTGTCTATAGAGGCGCTTTTATATGCGCTCAAAGTATACTTCACACACAATGTAAGCGTGGAAGTCATGAACAAGCTGTTAGCGACCATCGGTGTCTCGGCAAACAACGTCACATCGCTCAACATGGAGCAGTACATGCAGCTCTCGCAGGAAATGCAAAAGCTTCCTGCATGGGAACAGTTCGCAATGATGATGCCGTCGATAATACTGTTTTTGCAGCTCGGCATTATGATCTTCAGCGGCGCCGTAGCAAACAAGATGTACTTCGACAAATGTGTAAACAAGATCAGAGAGCTTAAAGACGACGCTGCCTCAAAAGAACTTTCACGTTCCGAAACATCGCAGGAGCTTTATCTTTCGGGCGGTGTAAACGCTGTCCTCGCCGGAATTTTCGGTGTAATGTATCTGTTTTTTCTGTTTATGTAACATCTGACTAATATTTAACTGAACAAAAGGAGTATTTGATTATGAAGATAAGAAAGGCGGTAATACCCGCAGCAGGCCTCGGAACACGAGTTCTTCCGGCAACAAAAGCAATGCCCAAGGAAATGCTTCCGATAGTTGACAAGCCTGCTATACAGTATATCGTTGAAGAAGCTGTACGCTCAGGCATAACCGATATACTTATCATCACGAACAGAGGCAAAGGGCTTATCGAAGACCATTTCGACAGAGCGCCCGAGCTTGAATTTGCCCTCAGTTCAAGAGGCAAGACCGACGTTTACGATGAGATCGTTGAGATCTCGAAGCTTGCGAAGGTCTATTTCGTTCGTCAGAAGGAGACAAAAGGTCTCGGTCACGCTATCAACTGCGCAAGAGATTTCGTAGGCGGCGAGCCGTTTGCTGTTCTTTACGGCGACGACGTTATAATGGGCGAAGACCCTGCCTGCGGCCAGCTTATCAAAGCGTATGAAGAGTTTGGTCTCGGCGTTCTCGGTATCAAGGAAGTATCGGCAAAGGATATCTCGAAGTACAGTTCGCTGAAAGTTGAGCATATCAGAGACAACATTTTCAAGTGCGACGACATGATCGAAAAGCCGCAGACTCCCGAAGAGGTGCTGTCGCTTTATTCTATCCTCGGAAGATGCGTTCTTCCGCCGGAGATATTTGACATTCTCGACCACACAGAGCCGGGTGCAGGCGGCGAGATACAGCTTACCGACGCAATGCGTGAGCTTGCACGCACAAAGGGCATGACCGCCGTTGAATACACAGGCACACGCTACGACATGGGCAACAAGCTCGGTATCATGCAGGCAGCAGTGGAAACAGCGCTCACTCACAAAGAGATAGGCGAAGGATTCAGAGAGTACCTCAAGGAGCTGGCTAAGACGCTTTGACGGAGAATATCGCTCACTGCGTTCGCTTAGTGAAGAGTGAATAGTGAATAGTGATCAGTGATAAGTATCGGAAGCGAAGCGTTTCAGCATATTTCCGTTGATTAAAGAATACGACCTCAGAGGCATTTTTCAAACAGCCTTTGAGGTCTTTTTTTGCTTTTATGAATATCGGCTCTTTTGCGGCAATACTTATTATATAGAAAAATCAGTAACGGAGTTGGTGTTTATGAAGAAGCATATAAGCAGAAGCGCCGGGGCTGCCGTATTGGTCGCAGTGCCTATCGGCGCAGGATTGGGCGTGCTGCTCTGCACTCTGCTTTTGATGCTGTTCTCGCTCGTATTTGTAAAAATCGGAGGCATTCCCGACAACGCAGCACCGATCACAGCTTCTCTTTCGGGCGCACTTGCCGCATTTGCTGCGGGCTGGTTTGCGGCAAAGCTGTGCGGCAGCAAAGGACTTATCACAGGCGCCGCCTCGGGTGCGCTGCTCTTTTTGTTTATCTGTGCAGGAAGCATATGCTGCGGCGCAGATATCTCGCTGCCCGCACTTTTAATCAAGCTCGCCGTATTCACACTCTGCGCAGCAGCAGGTGGCGTCGTAAGAGTCAACAAGAGAGTCAAAGTACAAACGCTAAGGTAAATGGAAAGTTGAAAATGGAAAATGGAAAATTATGAAACTCGGCTTCGCCGAGTTGGATCTGTATTGATTCTTTTTAATTTGAAGCTGAGAAATTAATATCAAGTTTCAATACATCAATATAAAACAAGCACGAAGTGCTTCCGCAATTTTCCATTTTCAATTTTCAATTTTCCATTTAAAAAAGTTCGGGTACGCAGAGATCATCTGCGTACCCGTAAACTCTGTATATGATTGCTCGAAACTGAGGATCACTCGCCGAAGTATCTCTTCAGGAGACCTGCGAAGCCTGCGCCGTGGCGTGCTTCGTCCTTTGCCATCTCGTGAACAGTGTCATGGATAGCGTCGTAGTTGCGCTGCTTTGCTCTCTTTGCAAGATCGAACTTGCCTGCGCAGGCGCCTGCCTCTGCGTCTGCACGCATGCGGAGATTCTTCTCTGTAGAATCGGAAACTACCTCGCCGAGAAGCTCTGCGAACTTAGCTGCATGCTCTGCCTCTTCAAATGCGTAGCGCTTGAATGCCTCTGCGATCTCGGGATAGCCCTCTCTGTCGGCTGCTCTTGACATTGCAAGATACATACCTACCTCGCTGCATTCGCCGTTAAAATTGTTTACAAGATCTGTATAGATATCGTCCTCTACCTTGCCCTTAGCGCCCTCACCGATGAGATGAACGGTTGCGTAGGACATCTCTGCCTCTACCTTGTTGAACTTATCAGCAGGTGCTTTACAAATGGGACATACCTCGGGGGCAGCGTCGCCCTCGTAAATGTAACCGCACACTGTGCATACAAACTTTGCCATAATTGATTACCTCCTGTTTTTAAATATACTCACAGCATCAGCAGTTTTCGCAGATGCCGTAAAAGATTAGATTGTATGAATCGACCGATTTTACTCCGTCGATATTTGTCGGACCTATCTCATCAACGTTATCGCTCATGAAAACATCGATAACTCGTCCGCACTTTTTGCATACGAAATGCGAGTGCGGAGTGATGCGTGCATCGTAACGCTCGCAGCCGTCTACAACTGTTACCGATTTTATAGAACCGTTATCCTCCAGAAGCTTCAGATTTCTGTAAACAGTCCCAAGACTGAGATCGGGAAAAGTCGGTTTGAGTGAAGTGTAGATCCATTCTGCGGAAGGGTGCGAATCGGTCGAAAGCATCAGTTCGTAGATCGCCTGCCTTTTCCTTGAATAATTCTGTGCTCTCATAAATTTTCTCCTGCGGTTTACCGCTCGTTGCAGCCCCTTTATAATTGCTATTCGGAATAATAATCATAATCATTAAAACAATAATTATTACTCTTTTCAGTATTATATAATAAATTTCTTAATTTGTAAAGCGATTTCTTAGAATTAGTTGCAAATTTTGCTTTACAATAATGTAATATATTATACAACTGTATAAAATCGCCTAAAAATGCAACAAATATCTTTTTCAGGGCAATATATCATTCCGGAATACGTAAAAACTAACTTAAAAATGTAAAACAAACAAAATATTAAAAATAAAAGCGAACGCAGTGAGCATTTCCGAAATTTTCCATTTTCAATTTTCCATTTTCAATTTAAAAAAAGCGCCGCAGCTTCCGATCTTCTGACCGAAAAGCTGCGGCTGTTATCATTGTTCTGCCAATTATATCAAATCAGTACATTCCGCCCATGTCCGGTGCCGGGGGTGCCGGAGGAGTGGGTTCCTTAACGTCTGTTACGAGCGACTCTGTTGTAAGAACCATAGCTGCAACGGAAGCTGCATTTTCGAGTGCGGAACGTGTAACCTTTGTCGGGTCAACGATACCTGCAGGGATCATGTCTGTGTACTCTTCTGTGAGTGCGTTGAAGCCGTAGCCTACCTTACCGGAGTTCTTGATGTTCTCAACAATAACGGAGCCTTCAAGACCTGCGTTGGAAGCGATCTGACGAACAGGCTCTTCGAGTGCCTTAAGAACGATCGCAACACCTGTCTTCTCGTCGCCGTGAGCCTTTGCAAGCTCTGCCTCAACAGCCGGAACTGCGTTCATGAGTGCTGTACCGCCGCCTGCAACGATACCCTCTTCTACTGCTGCCTTTGTAGCTGCAAGAGCGTCCTCGATGCGGAGCTTCTTCTCCTTCATCTCGATCTCTGTTGCTGCGCCTACCTTGATAACTGCTACGCCGCCTGCGAGCTTTGCAAGTCTCTCCTGGAGCTTCTCTTTATCGAACTCGGAAGTTGTTGTTTCAAGCTGAGCACGGATCTGTGCAACTCTCGATGCGATATCGTCGCTGCTGCCTGCGCCGTCTACGATGATAGTGTTTTCCTTGTCTACCTTTACCTGACGAGCACGGCCGAGCTGAGACATATCTGTATCCTTAAGCTCAAGACCGAGATCTGCGCTGATTACCTGAGCGCCTGTAAGGATAGCGATATCCTGGAGCATTTCCTTTCTTCTGTCGCCGAAGCCCGGAGCCTTTACAGCTACGCATGTGAATGTGCCTCTGAGCTTGTTGAGGATAAGAGTTGTAAGAGCCTCGCCCTCAACGTCCTCAGCGATGATAAGGAGCTTTGCGCCCGACTTTACGATGTTCTCAAGGATCGGAAGGATCTCCTGTGTGGAAGAGATCTTCTTGTCTGTTACAAGAATATACGGATCGTCAAGCTCTGCTACCATCTTGTCTGTATCTGTTACCATGTAAGGAGCGATGTAGCCTCTGTCGAACATCATACCCTCAACTACCTCGGAGTATGTCTCTGCTGTCTTGCTCTCTTCAACTGTGATAACGCCGTCTGTGGAAACCTTTTCCATAGCCTCTGCAATGAGCTTGCCGATGTATTCGTCGCCGGAAGAGATCGTAGCTACACGAGCGATATCCTCTGTGCCGCTTACTTCCTTGGAGTTATCAACAACAGCCTTGACTGCTGCGTCAACTGCGTTCTGGATGCCCTTCTTGAGGATCATCGGGTTAGCGCCTGCTGTTACGTTCTTCATGCCCTCACGGATAAGAGCCTGTGCAAGAAGTGTAGCCGTTGTTGTGCCGTCGCCTGCTGCGTCGTTTGTCTTAACGGAAACCTCTTTAACGAGCTGTGCGCCCATGTTCTCGAAAGGATCGTCAAGCTCGATCTCCTTTGCGATAGTAACGCCGTCGTTTGTGATGAGCGGAGCGCCGAACTTCTTGTCGAGAACTACGTTTCTGCCCTTGGGGCCGAGTGTGATCTTGACTGTATCCGCAAGCTGATCTACGCCTGCTTTAAGTGCCTTGCGAGCTTCCTCGCCGTAAATAATCTGCTTAGCCATAGTAATACTGTTCCTCCCTGTAATTATTCAACTACTGCCAGAATATCGGACTGACGAACGATAGTATATTCTTCGCCTTCAAGCTTTACCTTTGTGCCTGCATAGCTGTTTGTAATGACCTTATCGCCGACCTTAACAGTCATTGTTACCTCGTTGCCGTCAACAACGCCGCCCGGGCCTACCTCTACAACTTCTGCAACCTGGGGCTTCTCCTGAGCTGCTGCTGCGAGCACGATGCCGCTTGCGGTTTTCTCCTCTGCTTTCTCTGCCTTCAAAACAACTCTGTCGGAAAGCGGTCTGATCTTCATAAAAAAATTCCTCCTTAGAAAAATTGATAAGCATTTAGACGTTAGCACTCTAACTCCCTGAGTGCTAATTATATTCTATACCATTTCAGGTAAAAAATCAAGCATTATTTTACACTTAACAATTTTTTTACAATCAATAATAAACAAAAACTTCGCCCCCTATTGAAATACTATTCCGCAAATGATAAAATTATCTAAACTCAACATTTCTTCAGACAAACTTGAGACATTGTTGATATAATTTATCTTGAGCCAAACAATTGAGTGTGAAGTGTGGTGTTGAGCCGCAAAGCGAGCTTACGAACGTTTCACTTAATGTGGAATGTGGAAAGTGGAATGGCGAATGAAGGAGTCGCCTCGCTCCTGTTTTTATATTAGTGTTTTCGGGCTTAAAAGTTATCGCTCGGCGGCGAGTGAAGTGTGAATTTAGGATAGCTAATACAAAACAACTCGGCGAAGCCGAGTTCCGCAATTGTCCATTATCCATTGTCAATTGTCAATTGGGCACCTCTAAAAACCCTACCCTAAAACAGGAAAAAGTGATATAATGGATATAACAAGCAAAGGGAGAGGAAAAAAGATGCAATTTGGTTTT